>CALEKA010000063.1 GCA_937898715.1 uncultured Prevotella sp. | reverse complement strand
CGCAAAAAAATAAGCCCTACAAGGCTTTCAGTCAGTTTCAAACCGATCTGAGCCTTGTAGGGCTTTACTCACTATTCTATTTTCAATTACTTTTCAGCAGTTTCTTATCGAATCCAATCCATCAATTTTCTTACACCGCTTATCACACTGGCATAATCAATTTCTGCTGCATACGAGTATTTCTTCTGATATGCTCTCCATAGCACTTGAAGCTGTTCATCTGCTTCGATAATTTTGACAATCTCTTCGGCCTGCTCCTGCAAATTATCCGTTCCTCTCTTTTTGCAAGTTGCCGCAAAAGCATCCTTCAAAACAGCTTTATTGACTTTATCTTCGTATGTATCAAGTAGCATCCGTATGTCGTAAAAATCTCTCATTCGTGTATTTAGGACGCCCCTTGCCAGAACCGTCTGTAACTTCTCAGCTAATATAGTTTCCAAGTTATACGACCATAGGCTGATAGAACGATTTTCCAGCAAGAGATCATAATTGAACTCGATTGCTCGTGGGGTAATCACATCGCCCGTGGAAATATCAATTTTCAAGGGCGTAATCAATCTTCCCACATTGGCGTTCATGGTAACGCGGATTCCCGGATACTCCATTTCATCCATAATATTGGAAACGTCTTTAACCTCAAAAGAAACACCATCGTCAAGGTCAATATCTTTGACCTGATTGACAACTCGCAGAGCGTCCTCCGCAGACAGATTCAAATTCTTCATGCTGGTGTCAATGTCCATCGTGGAACGATGCGCAACACCAATCATTGCCGTAACCAGTATTCCGCCCTTGATAATGAAGTTATCCCGGTATTCTGATTGTGCCAGTCTTTCCAGAAAACGCTCCATCATATAGATTCGCATGAGTGTCCTTGCATCCGCATTATTCTGTTTTGCAACGCTCTTTATGCGCCCTTTTATCTGTTCAGGTGTAAATCCCATTTACAATAGTACCTCCATATAATTTCGGACAATTTTATCTACCCGGAATAGTTTCGCATACTTCATCAGTTTATTAAGGTCTTTATCTTTTCTCCCGACATACGCTTTTAATACTGCATTGAAATCCTGTACTTCTATAGAACTTCTACTCCGTACTAAGTCGCAAATCGTCCGTTCCAAATCGTACATAGGAATTTCATTTTCCTGATTGCTTTTTACAGTCTGCTTGCCAACGTCAAGAAGTTCTTTTTTTACTGTATAAACTTTATAGCCATCCTCTTTTAAGCGGTGAGCATTATACCCACTATAAATCGTGAGTGTATGAGCAAGCGGTTCCCGATCTGTCAGCCCATAATAGTAAAATGCTTCATCATGGGAAAACACTCCCATCGGGCAGCGATGGTGCAGTATTTCTAATTCGTCAATCCAAGTATCTTTTGCTGCATACACACCATGTCCGACTTGTTCGTATTCATTGGCTTTTACATATTTATAAAATTCAAATTTCGTTAAGCCTACTTTTGTTGCAAGCTGCGGTGTTAAAATCTCATGTGTTCGAGCCAAATTGTTCATGTTCATTGCAAGTGTCACCTCACCTTCGTGCTTATATTGTATTCTAAATAAGCACGAAAGTCAACGCAAAATTTTCTTTTGTGCTTATTTTGCTTGTGATATTAGCACGTTCGTCCGTTCAGCCTCACTTGATGCTTCCTATTCAACGTGCTATACTTAAATCATAAAAATCATCAAAAGGGAGTGCATTGCCATGAGCAAAAGACTTGTCGCATATTTTTCTGCCAGCGGTGTTACCGCAAAGGTTGCCGAAAATCTGGCC
>CALEKA010000062.1 GCA_937898715.1 uncultured Prevotella sp. | reverse complement strand
AGGGCGAAACAATACTGCTTACGGGATACCCAGGGCGATGCCCTGGGCTATGAATTTCATTGGGCTTTCAGCCCGCCCATTCTAAATCCGAAACTTGAATAAGGCATATTTACTTGTCAACTTGTTAACCCGTCAACCAAGTAATCCGCCAACGGGTTAAGAACAGTATTTTAGTAGAGTCCTTTTGACTTAAAATATTCTATTAAATTTTCTGAGTTAGGCTGAATCACTACTTGTTGTGTTATTCATTAGCTTCATTAGGAAGCACATAATATGGTGAGTTCCATCTGCCTTTTTTTACAAGTGCTCCTTGTTCGACAAGACGTTTGAGTGCTGTAGCAGCACTTGTACGCCGCAAAGCTGTTATCGACTGAAAAGTTACTCGATCTACGACCTCATTAGGATACTCTTTGTAATAAGAATGAATGCGTTTCAGTATCTCATCATCCGTGAGTTTTGACGTGGCTTTTATCAAATTGCTTGCACGGCGGAATGATACGTTCCTAAATTTTTTCTTGAGAGAATCTTTCGGGTAGAAATTGATATTGTCTATTCTTAAATGGCGTGCCAACTGCTTATCTGTTGTGTCTATGATACGCAGATTGCTTGATAGCGACGGAGCGAAAGTGCCAATGTCTGGTAATTCTACTTGTATACCATTTGCTAATTCTTGTCCCATGATTTGTGCTACGGCATTTAGAACGGCTAATACATCTCCTTCTGTCACAGTGCATCGTTCTTGAATCATCTTGCAGAGTTGGCTTGCGTCAACTTTATTTGAATGTGCTAATACGGGATAAAAGCCTCGTATTTCATCACCTTCTGCGCGTGGAATCTCTTGAAGTTTAAAAGTAATCGTTGGCATGTGTACTGCTTATGTTTGTTGTATATCTAATGTTTTTGAAGATAGTGGATTTTAGCTTTGCCGATGGCCTCTGGTAGCTTTGCCGATGGCCTCTGGTAGCGCTGCCGATGGCCTCTGGTAGCGCTGCCGATGGCCTTTGGTAAAGCTAATACGTTTCATCTGTCAACAGCAAATATATGAAAAAGAAACGAATTATCCTTCATCTAAAGCAAATAAGGGAACATTCTCTTACAAGTTCTTTGTATTATGCAAAAAATCCATCAACTTATACCATAGACAACGATTTATTGCGTTAGCAGTCTGTTTGGACAAAATACGTTTCCATTTAATATTTGATTTTAGCATTTCATCATGCCAACAGAAAGTCGATAGTATTATAGAAAAAAGAGAAACGGCTCGTTTCACAACGAGCCGTTCAATGTTTTTAATAGGTATTAGTCTTTAAGGTAAAAAGATTGTTTTTAGGATAACGCTGCAAATGTAGCGCGTTATTTTGATATAAGCAAGCGTTTCTTAAAATATTTATGGTTTTAGCCTTACTTTTTGTAAATTGCACCTACCGAAAGTAATAGATTAGTGACGATTGGACTATAACAGATTGTCAAAATAAGGCTTTGAAGCGGATAGGGAAGTAAATGAAGATGTTTTTTTCTTGATGTCAGTCTGTAAGTTGATGATTTGAATTGAAAGAAAAGTGTGACGCTTATACAAAGGTAGAGCGCATGGGCTGATTCTGCCGCATGCGCTCTGTAAATATAGATTAGAAGTCGAAAGTGATTCTTCCGTTGATTTGTCGTCCTGTCAGGTAGTTGGGCACGGCGTATTGCGTGTTGGTGATGTCGGTGATCCAATAGTAGGAATTGACATTGTCGATCCCGAGCAGATTGAAGCAGTCGATGCCCAACCAGATGTTCTTAAACACTTTGCCGAAGCCACGCGTGATATGTCGATCCTCGTTCTTAAGCAGTCTATAGCTCATGCCAATGTCTACTCGCTTGTAGGCAGGAGCACGCAGTGTCTGTTCTGACTTTTGACTTCGAGGTGGCCCGAATGGAAGTCCATCGGCAAAGGCTGCTTTAAGAGTAAACTTCCAACGTGTGCTACCTGGGAAATAGTCAGTAAAGTAGAGTGATACGTTGTAAAGTTGGTCGGTGGGACGTGGAATCCATTGTCCACCAATCTTCTCCTTCGTGCGCATAAGCGAAAGTGTGAGCCATGAGTCAGTACCTGGAACGAACTCGCCATAGAGCTTGAAGTCGATGCCTGCAGCATATCCGCTGGAGATGTTCTGACCATAGTAGACTACGCGCACATTGTCGACGGTATAGGGGATTAGTCGTGAAAGTGCTTTGTAGTAGGCTTCGGCTGTGAACTTAAATGGACGATCTGCCATCTTGAAGGTGTAGTCTGCACCCAAGACGAAGTGGATTGATCGTTGCGACTTGATGTTCTTGTTGAGTTCTACTACTGATACACCGCTTGCTGTGATGGTTGTGTCTTTTATCTCCTTATAGAATGGTGCTTGATAATAGAAGCCTGTTGCAAAGCGGAAGGTGAGATGGTCAGAGAAGGAAGGAAGCAGTCCGACCGAGAGACGAGGGGAGAAGAGTGTCTCTTTGTTCCAACTCCAATGGCTTACACGCACTCCGTAAGTAAGGTTGAAAAGTCCTGCCTTGCTGCGAATTCGCCAAGTGTCTTGGGCATAGAACGCCAAACGCGTGGTCGATAGGTCGGCTTTTGCTTTCAGACTATAGATTACTCGAAGATTGTTGGGGTCGTAGGGGAGAGAATAGCCCATGGAGTCACGCATCTCCCATTCGCGTGAGTTGTCGTGGATGGTTTCTCGTGTCCAGTTGAAGCCCGACTGCAAGGTGTGACCCGTAAACTTGGTGCGAAAGCGCAACCCTGTGTTCATCACTCGAGCACGGAGCCGGTTGCGTGCGTGTTCCAAGTAAGTACCTACACCAAGCTGCTCTTGTGTGCCTGTCTCGTTGAGCCAATATTGCCCCTGAATGTCGTAAGTTTCATGTTCCTGTGTGCCGTAGGTGGAGAACTGCAGTGCCAAGTAGGTGTCGGGGTTGAAATGCCGGGTAAGTGTGGCTGCACCAAAGAGCGTCTTGAAGAAGTCCTTTTCTTGTCCGTCGAAGTAGACTTTAAAGGTCTTGGCATCTGTGATCGTTCCAAACTTGGTCTCACGGTCGTGTGGGCGGAAGTTGTAGTGATTGTCGGAGATGTTGGCTAATACGTCAAACGACCATCTTCTGTTTGGACGCCATGAAAGGTAAGTCTGATAGTCAAGGAAGTTTGGAGAGTATTCGCCATTGGTGTCGGTCGATCCAAGAAGGTACTTAGTAGTCTTGTAGCGCAGGGAAGTCATGAAGCTAAACTTTTTCGTGCCCCATCCTAAGTAGAGTCCTCCTCCAAGCATGGATGCTTGGAGCGATCCTTCGAATGATTCGGGACGCTTATACGTGATGTCGAGCACTGACGACATCTTGTCGCCATAGCGAGCTTCAAAACCTCCTGTGGAGAATCCGATGCTCTCTACCATGTCGGAATTGATGATAGATAAGCCCTCTTGCTGTCCTGAACGAACGAGCATGGGACGGTAAACCTCGATTCCATTCAAATAGACACAGTTTTCGTCAAATGAACCGCCACGCACGTTGTATTGCGATGAAAGTTCGTTGTGAGTGGAAACGCCTGCTTGTGTAGAGATAATTTCTTCTATGCCATTGCCCGTAGTGGATGGGGCGAGTTTGGTATCGGGCTTTGTGATTCTCTGAGTCGTAGTAGTCTGTCGGCCTTGTCCGGTTACGACAGCTGTGCCTAATGTAGTATTGGGGTCATAGGGTGGGAGCACTACATCCAATCGAATAGAATCTCCTGGATTGCGAAGCAATCGTTTGCGAGTTTCATAGCCAATCATGGAATAGGATATACGTACGCTATCGCCTGATGTACACCATAGAGAGTACTCACCTTTGAGATTGGTAAAGGTGAGCGCAGTTTGCCCAATGGCTCTTACTGTGGCCAATTCTATGGGGGCGCCATCAGTGTCTTTGATTGTTCCGAATACGCGCGTTCTATGTTGAGCAAAGCATTGCAAGTTTGCTACCGACCCAAAGATTATGATGAAGGTCGCAATTATGTAGTTAAGATGGTTCTTCGTTGAAGTCATACAGGTTGTAAACGTGAAGAATTGAGTATTATTGCATGGATATCGTGAAAAGGTTGCGCTTCTGATGTAGGTGGCGCTTCTCTTTATGGGAATTGTGTCGTCGTTGACTACGATATAGGCAATTGTAATGTACAGCACCACAGCACTTTCTCTTGTACGAACGGAGGTGGAGGGTAGGGGCTGATACAAATCAACGGCGCAACTCTCAGTGAAAGTTGCGCCGTTGCGTGGGCAAAGATGGATTCGAACCACCGAAGGCGTAAGCCAGCAGATTTACAGTCTGCCCCATTTGGCCACTCTGGTATTTGCCCTTTGTTTCTCAATTGCGATGCAAAGGTAAGAATTATTTTTGTAACTTCCAAGCGTAATCGACCATTTTTATTGCAGTAAGTGCAAATTCTTTTCCTTTGTTACCTAATTTGCCTCCTGCTCGCTCTTCAGCTTGCTCTTCATTATTGACCGTTAACAGCCCGAAAATCACGGGGATATCACCCTTTGCGTTGAGTTCGGCTATGCCTTGAGTGACGCCTTGACAAATATAATCAAAATGTGGGGTGTCGCCTCGAATTACGCAACCGAGGATGATTATTCCGTTTACATGACCGAACTTTGCGAGCTGTGATGCTGCATAAATGAGTTCGAAACTTCCAGGCACGTGCTTCACGATGATGTTGCTTTCAGCTACGCCATTGTTCTTGAGTTCTTCAATGGTTCCTGTTAGAAGTTTGTCGGTGATGTGATTATTCCATTCGGTGCTGATGATACCGAAGCGCATTTCGGATGCATCGGGTACGGGGATGGACTGATCTGCTGTATATGAGAAGTTGGATGTAGACATATTATATAAGGAGTAGATTTGTTATAATAGGAATGTCAGCGAAAAAAAATAACAAGTAATAGGTAACATCTGTGGAAATCTCCCTTGCTTGACATCTATCGGATTTACTATTTGCCCTGATGGGCAACAAGGTAAATGCGAGTTGGATGCTTTGCTCTTGTTACTTATTACTTGTTATTCTTCTATAACGTAGGATGTATTATTTTGAGAGACGAGCAATGTACTTGTCGATAACTGCATCAAGCACTACGCCATTCTGCTGCTGACGAGCGCAGAGAGGAGCAGAGGGGTATTTCTCTTTGATGTCCTGGTAGAGCTTGAGAGCTTCGTCTTTCTTGTTTTGCTTTTCAAGGATCAAGCCTGCTTGGAACAAGTGCTCTGAGCAAAGAGCTGGAATGTCGGTAGCTTCAGCAGCCTTCTTAAATGTCTTTACGGCATCGTCTAAGCGATTCTTGCTTGCGTATGCATTGGCAAGAGCGGAGAGCATCTGTGCAGAAACGGTTTCATCACCTTTAGGAGAGAATGCTTCCAAATACTTGATAGCATCGTCGGTCTTGCCTATGTTGTAGCTGCAGATGCCTGCAAGGCCTTTGGCCACGTTGCCAGCGTCAGTAGAACTATACTTGTCGGCAATCTTAGCAAGTCCTAAAGTCTTGCCTTCACCCTTCAAGGCGTGCTCGAAGTCCTGTGTCATCACGTACTTCTGCATTACAATACCCAGACACTCTTGAGCTTTCTCTTCGCGAGGCTTAGAATAGCCATAAACGTAAGCAAAACTACCACCTACGATTACTACGATGGCTACAATGGCAGTGATAATCTGTTTCTTGTACTTGATGAAGTAAGCCTCAGACTTGGCTAAAGTGTCGTTTACATCGAGAGCTTGACTCTTCTTTTCTACATTAATCATAATATTGTGTTTCTTTTTGTTTCAGAAAATTGCAGCGCAAATTTACAACTTTCCCGCTAAGTTAAAAAGGAAACCTTTGTTTTTTTTACTTTTGACTGATATTTACTGCATTCTCTTGGTCTGACTTCGTATAAAACGTAACTTTGTATGCATAATATACTCACGAAATAAGGGTTTACTATATGATACTTAAGCATCTTTCTGTTACAAATTATCGCAATCTTGTGATGGCTAACATGGACTTCTCTTCCAATGTAAATTGTTTTGTAGGTGACAATGGTATGGGCAAGTCGAATGTGCTCGACGCTATATATTATATGTCATTCTGTAAAGGATTTGCCACTGCAATGGATTCGATGAATGTCAATCATAATGCAGATTTCTTTATTATAGAGGGCGATTATGAACAAGAAACAGGAAGTAGTAAACACGTGTGTTGCTCAATGAAACGTGGTGTACGCAAGCGCTTGAAGGTAGATGGGAAGGATGTAAAGCGTATATCTGAACATGTAGGCCTTATTCCCTTGGTTATGATAGCACCTGCTGATTCTGCACTTATACTGGGAGGAAGTGAAGAGCGCCGTCGCTTCATGGACTCTGTAATCATACAGTATAGTGCTTCCTATGTAGAAGCTTTGATTCGTTATGACAAAGCGCTTAAGCAGCGCAATGCTATGCTTAAGCAGGAAGAAGGATACAATGAGGCTGTGATGGATGTGCTTGAAGATATGATGTCGGCAAGTGGACAGACGATATATGAGGAACGCAAAGCTTTTGTCGTAGACTTCCTGCCGATATTTCTCGATCTTTACAAGCGACTCTCCGGGAATGATGACGAAATAGTCGGTGTGAAGTACGTGAGTCATGGTGATAGAGGAGAACTCCAACCTCAACTAAAAGGATTCAGAGAGAAAGAACGCATCGTGGGATATTCTCTACATGGTATGCACAAAGATGATTTAGAACTTACCTTAAACGGATTCAGCGTGAAGCGTGAAGCTTCTCAAGGGCAACAGAAAACTTTCTTTATTGCGATGAAGTTGGCTCAGTTTGTTTACTTAAGGAATCGAGGAGAACAACGTACACCCTTGCTGCTCCTTGACGATATCTTCGACAAGTTAGATGCTTCTCGTGTAGAACGAATCGTCAACTATGTAAGTGGTCAAGACTTTGGCCAAATATTTATTACTGATACTCGCCAAGACCACTTGGACCGTGTGCTCGCCACTACTAAGCGCGATTATAAATTGTTTGATGTAAAGGATGGTGAGGTGATGCCTCGCTGATGCTCTTATGAATCATTTGATGCGTGCCTCCTATATATAATAGGTGTGTATACACCGCACACTTCTCGCAGGATGCTCAAAGGATGGCTCATGGACTGTGCGATGTCATCTCCTTATTCTTATCTAAGCTTCAAGTAAAAGCTTTACTGTGTGTCATTGGTAAGCAAATCGGTAGGAGAATATGACAAATTGCAAAGAAAAGAATATTATTTTAGCAATAAAGCAATTTTTCTTACTCTTTTGTGTGAAATATGAAAGGGAAATTGTATTTTTGCAATCAATAAAGTAATTCAACAAGCATATTAACAACACAAGGACACTATGCAATTAGAAAAAACAATTGGCAAAGGGCTCTATCATTCAGACTATGAGCACGACGCTTGTGGTGTGGGCATGATCGTCAACATTCACGGCAATAAAAGTCATGAGCTTGTAGATTCGGCCTTGAAGGTCCTCGAGAACATGAAGCACCGTGGCGCAGAAGGTGCGGATAATAAGACGGGTGATGGTGCAGGTATTCTGCTGCAGATTCCCCATGAGTTTATACTGCTTCAGGGTATTCCCGTGCCAGAAAAAGGACATTATGGTACAGGACTTGTGTTTTTGCCCAAGGATGAAGCGCGTCAGACTGCTATATTTAAGACTATTATAGAAGAGGTAGAACGCGAGGGGCTCTCATTGATGCACGTTCGCGCTGTGCCTGTATGTTCTGATATATTGGGTAAAGATGCATTGGCTGCTGAACCCGACATTAAGCAGGTGTTCGTAACGGGAGGAAATCCCGAAGATCTGGAACGTAAACTCTATTTGGTGCGTAAGAGAATAGAGCGTGGCGTAAAGGATAAAGACTTCTACATCTGCTCTCTTTCTTCAAAGAATATTGTGTATAAAGGTATGCTCTCCTCTACTCAGTTGCGAGAGTATTATCCTGATTTGACTCAGCCTTACTTCACCAGTGGATTGGCCATCGTGCATTCACGTTTCTCCACTAATACGTTCCCTACTTGGGGACTTGCTCAACCTTTCCGATTGTTAGCACATAATGGCGAGATCAATACCATACGTGGTAATCGTGCGTGGATGGAAGCTCGTGAGTCAGTACTCTCTACCGAAGCATTGGGCGACACAAAGGATATACGTCCTATCATTCAACCAGGCATGAGCGATTCCGCTTCGCTTGATAATGTATTGGAATTCCTCGTTATGTCGGGCTTGAGTTTGCCACATGCAATGGCAATGCTTGTGCCTGAGAGCTTTAATGATAAGAATCCTATTTCAGAAGATCTGAAGGCATTTTACGAATATCACTCTATCCTTATGGAACCATGGGATGGACCAGCCGCTTTGTTATTTAGCGATGGACGTTATGCTGGTGGTATGCTCGATAGAAACGGACTGCGACCGGCTCGTTATCTTGTTACCAAAAATGATATGATGGTTGTGGCTTCGGAAGCTGGTGTGATAAGTTTCGAAGCTGGAGATATAAAGGAAAAGGGACGCCTTCAGCCTGGAAAAATCCTTCTTATCGACACGCAAGAGGGCAAGGTATACTATGATAAAGAACTTAAAGAACAACTCGCTGGCGCATATCCTTATCGTCAGTGGCTTTCGGCCAACCGCATAGAACTTGATGCGCTTAAGAGCGGACGTAAGGTAGAAAATAGCGTGGAGGATTATGATAAGAAACTCCGCGTGTTTGGCTACACTCGTGAAGATGTAGAACGCACTATAGCTCCGATGGCCAATAAGGGTGTTGAACCCATTGCTTCCATGGGTAATGATACGCCTTTGGCAGTGCTTTCGGATCGTCCACAACTCTTATTCAACTTCTTCCGCCAGCAGTTTGCACAAGTGACCAATCCTGCTATTGACCCGATACGTGAAGAGTTGGTTATGTCGCTCACAGAATATGTGGGTGCTGTGGGTGTGAATATCCTTTCTCCCAATGAGAGCCACTGTAAGATGGTGCGTCTGCCACAGCCGATCTTGACTAATCGTCAGCTTGATATCCTTTGTAATATACGCTATAAAGGCTTCAACACGATAAAACTCCCCATGCTCTTTGAGGTGGAGAAGGGTGCTGAAGGACTTAAAGAGGCACTTGATAACCTCTGTAAGATGGCAGAACAGAGCGTTAATGATGGCGTAAATTATATCATTCTTTCCGATCGTGGCGTGGATGAAAAGCATGCTGCAATTCCTTCATTGCTCGCTGTGAGCGCAGTACATCATTACCTCATCTCTGTGCAGAAGCGCATGGAAACAGCTCTGCTCGTGGAGAGTGGTGAAGTGCGTGAAGTGATGCATGCAGCTCTCTTGATAGGTTATGGCGCAAGCGCTATCAATCCTTATATGGCATTCGCTGTGCTGGATGACCTTGTAAAGAGAGGTGAAGTGCAGATGAACTATGAAACGGCTGAAAAGAACTATATTAAGGCTATCTGTAAGGGCTTGTATAAAGTGCTTTCTAAGATGGGCATTAGTACACTTCGCTCTTATCGTGGAGCTCAGATCTTTGAAGCTATAGGTTTGAGTGAAGAACTCCTTCGTAGCTACTTTGGCACTGCTTCAAGTACTATTGGTGGTATCCATTTGGCAGAAATTGCACGTGATTATAAGCGTTTCCACGATGAAGGATATGAACCTTGCTATGCTGATCGTGAATTGGAAGGATTACTGCCTCATCAAGGCTTGTTCAGCTATAGAAAAGATGGTGAGAAACATGCTTGGAATCCTGAAACAATCTCTACTCTACAACTTGCTACCCGTTTGGGAAGTTACAAGAAGTTTAAGGAGTTTACAGGCTTGGTAGACAATAAGCCTGCCCCAATCTTCTTACGCGATTTCTTTGAGTTTAAGAAAAATCCCATACCAGTAGAAGAGGTAGAATCGGTTGATGATATCGTAAAGCATTTCGTTACGGGTGCCATGTCGTTTGGTGCAATCAGTAAGGAAGCTCATGAAGCATTAGCTCTGGCAATGAACAAACTCGGCACTCGCAGTAATACGGGTGAGGGTGGTGAAGATAACGAACGATTCCATGAAACTTTTGATGGTATATCACTCTCAAGCAAGACTAAACAGATTGCATCAGGTCGCTTTGGTGTGACTACAGAATATCTTGTTAATGCAGAGGAAATACAGATTAAAGTAGCACAAGGTGCAAAACCGGGTGAGGGCGGACAACTTCCTGGCTATAAAGTCAATCAGATCATTGCCAAGACTCGTCACTCTATTCCTGGTATTTCCTTGATATCTCCTCCGCCTCATCATGATATTTACTCCATTGAAGACCTTGCACAGTTGATCTTCGATCTTAAGAATGTCAATCCGAGAGCAAGTATCAGTGTGAAGCTGGTAGCAGAAAGCGGTGTAGGTACAATTGCTGCGGGTGTAGCAAAGGCAAAAGCCGACTTAATTGTCATATCAGGTGCAGAAGGTGGTACAGGTGCTTCGCCTGCTTCGTCTATGCGCTATGCTGGTATTTCTCCTGAAATAGGCCTGTCTGAGACGCAGCAGACGCTTGTACTGAATGGACTTCGTGGACAAGTACGTTTGCAGACGGATGGTCAGATAAAGACAGGACGCGACGTCATCTCAATGGCTCTGCTCGGGGCAGAAGAGTTTGGTTTCGGTACGACGGTGCTCATCGTATTGGGATGTGTGATGATGCGTAAGTGTCATGCAAATACATGTCCTGTAGGTGTGGCTACGCAGAATCCAGAACTTCGTGAGCATTTCCGTGGTCACTATGAGTATGTGGTTAATTACTTCCGTTTCCTTGCGCAAGAAGTACGTGAGTATTTGGCAGAAATGGGATTCCGTCACTTCAACGATATTGTGGGGCGTACGGATCTGATTACGCTGAAAGAAACAGAACAAGGCAGTAAGGCTTCGTTGCTCGACTTCAGTCGTCTGCTTCACAGAGTAGATAATGGCTCTTCTATCCGACACACTACGAACCAGAAGCATGATATTGACTCTGTGCTCGATACAACCATCGTAAAAGACGCTGCACCTGCTATTGAGAACCAGAAGGATGTATCTCTTGAATATGCAATTGCTAACACGGATCGTTCGGTAGGTGCTATGCTTTCGGGCGCTGTAGCTTATAAGTATGGCCAAAAGGGACTTCCCGATGAAACAATCAATGTAAAGTTTAAAGGCTCAGCTGGTCAGAGTTTTGGCGCTTTCCTTACGAAGGGTATTAGCTTTAAACTTGAAGGTGAGGCCAATGACTATTTAGGAAAAGCACTGAGTGGTGGTCGTATAGCTGTGATGCCTCCTGTGCGCTCCAACTTCAATGCTGAAGAAAACACCATCGCCGGCAATACTTTGCTCTATGGCGCAACGAGTGGTGAGGTTTACATCAATGGTGCAGTAGGCGAGCGCTTTGCTGTGAGAAATTCTGGAGCTATAGCTGTAGTAGAAGGAGTGGGAGACCACTGCTGTGAGTACATGACGGGTGGACGAGTAGTAGTACTTGGTGAAACTGGTCGTAACTTTGCTGCAGGTATGAGCGGTGGTATAGCCTATGTATGGGACAAGAACCACAACTTCGACTATTTCTGTAATATGGAAATGGTGGAACTTTCTCTTATAGAAGATTCTGCTTCGCGAAAGGAACTTCACGAACTCATCCGCCAGCACTATCTCTATACGGGTTCTCAACTTGCACGTACTATGCTCGATGATTGGAATCATTATGTTGATGACTTCATCCAGGTGACTCCGATTGAATATAAGCGTGTGCTTGCAGAAGAGCAAATGCGCAAACTTCAGCAAAAGATAGCTGAAGTACAGAGAGACTACTAAGGGAGTTTGGAGTTTAGAAGGAATGCTATTTTGAGATCTTAGGCTGCAAAGCTATCTTTCATCTCATAATCTTCCTTTTCCTCCTTCTAACTCCCAATACCCTCTTGCACGCATAGACATCAAATCATCTAACAATAAAGACTTTCCAAACAAGATATATATTATGGGAGATCCTAAAGCTTTCCTTACCATACCTCGTCATGAAGCAGGCTATCGCCCCATTCATGAGAGAATAGCCGACTTCGGCGAAGTGGAGCAGACGCTTAATACGAGTGATCGACGCCTGCAAGCATCTCGCTGCATGGATTGTGGCGTTCCTTTTTGTCATTGGGCTTGTCCATTGGGCAATCGTCCTCCTGAATTTCAGGATGCTATCTACAAGGGCGAATGGCGAATGGCTTATGAAATACTTACTGCAACGAACGACTTTCCTGAGTTTACGGGGCGTATTTGTCCCGCGCTTTGCGAGAAAAGTTGCGTGCTGAAACTTTCCATGAACTCTCCCGTCACTATTCGTGAGGACGAATGCTCTGTTATTGAAGCTGCTTTCCGTGAGGGATATATTCAGCCACGCCAATTCGAACGTAATGGGAAGCGTGTTGCTGTTATCGGATCAGGACCCGCGGGGTTGGCTGCAGCAAATCAGTTGAATCATAGAGGCTATGATGTTACTGTTTTCGAACAGCACGAATACGTGGGTGGACTTCTTCGTTTCGGTATTCCTAACTTCAAGCTTCAAAAGACGGTAATTGATCGTCGTGTAAAGATAATGGAAGCTGAGGGCATCACTTTTAAAGTGAATAGCCCTATTGACGTCACGAAACTTCCTGAGGGCTTTGATGCTTATTGTATTTGTAGTGGAACTCCGCAGGCAAGAGACTTAAAAGTGCCTGGACGTGAACTCAAAGGTGTACACTTCGCTTTGGAATTGCTCAGTCAGCAAAATAGAGTTCTTGCCGGGCAGACCTTTGATGCTGCGCATCGTGTGACGGCTAAAGGGAAGCGTGTACTCGTGATTGGTGGTGGTGATACGGGTTCCGACTGTATCGGTACATCTCACAGACAAGGCTCTGTAAGTGTTACGCAGATAGAAATCATGCCGAAGCCTCCAGTTGGTTCTAATCCTAAAACGCCTTGGCCACAATGGCCTGTGGTGCTTAAGACTTCTTCAAGTCATGAAGAAGGTTGCGAACGCCGTTGGCTACTTACAACGAATAAGTTCATTGACAATGGAAAAGGCCATGTTTGTGGTGCTGAGGTAGAAGAAGTAGAATGGCTTCCTAATCCTGATGGTGGTCGTCCTATTATGAAGCCTACAGGAAAAAAGGAAATTATAGAATGCGACATTGTGTTCTTAGCCATGGGCTTCTTGCGCCCACAACAACCAGAATTCCCAGAGAATGTGTTTGTAGCTGGTGATGCTGCAACGGGCGCAAGTCTTGTAGTTCGTTGTATAGCAGGTGGTCGTAAGGCTGCAGAGGCTATTGACAAGTATTTGAATAAGTAAATTTGTCTTACCAGTTTGGTTATTAATGAAGCCGACGCATCTTTGCGCCGGCTTCATTAATAAATACAATGTATAAGGCATTAATTCTTTCGGAATCAATTGTTCCTTGCTTTTGTTGCTTAGTTCGCTCCATAAGGGAATAATATAGTGTAAGCATCCCATACAAGCCGTATTGTATAACCTTGTATAAAGTCGGAATTTTGC
>CALEKA010000061.1 GCA_937898715.1 uncultured Prevotella sp. | reverse complement strand
ATCGCTGAATTGCGAGTGCAAAAGTACGGACTTTTTAGATACCGACCAAATTTTTAGGAGAGAAATTTTGAATAATTTTTTGTGATTTTTGAGTTAAAAATAGGTATTACGCTGAGTTTCAATGGGTTATGGAGATGTATATTTTGGGGGAGTGTGAGGACATTTTTAGGGGTCGGTGGAGAAAAAAGCTTTTCTTCGTATGGGAATATGATATTCGTCGAATAAGAAAATGCTTTTCATCGTATAAAAAATCATCCCTTGTCTTGTGGATGACAGGGGATGATTGAGAACGATATAATCTTTGGGAAGCCTTTGTGCGGGCTTCGGAGGAGGATATTACTTCTTGGCAGCGGGGGTGGCAGCGGCAGGAAGTTTTACTTTGTGGATTTCGATGTGGAAGATAAGGGTGGAGTTGCCGGGGATGGCAGCACCTTGTCCGCGTTCGCCATAGCCGAGGGCTGAGGGGATATAGAGTTCGGCTACTGTACCTTCGGGGAATGTGGTGAGGGCTTCACGCCATCCAGCGATGACTTGGGAAGGACGGAAGGTGGCAGATTTGCCGCGCTTGATAGACGAATCGAATATGGTGCCGTCGATGAGTGAGCCTTCGTAGTCGACCTCTACTTCGGTGGAGTCGGTGGCGATGGGGCCATTGCCCTTGGTGAGGATGCGGTACTGGAGGCCACTCTTGGTGGTGGTCACGCCCTTGAGCTTGCCATTTGTGGCGAGGTATGCTTCGTTGGCTTGCTTGTAGAGGGCTTTCTGATAGTTGATTTGTCCGTCGACGATCTTCATGGCGCTATCGGGGGTGATAGTCTGTCCCTTGCCGAGCGCTGATGCGATGAGTCCGGCCTCGAAGGAGTGAAGGTCGACGTAGGTGGTGTCGCCCTTGCCTGCTGCTTGCTGGCTGATGTAGGGGAGGTTGCGCTTGTTCATATCGGCGATGCGAAGACCTGCGGCTACTGCTTCTGCTTTCTTGCGCTCGGCGGGGGTGAGGTTGGAGGTCATGGCTGCGAGGGCGTCGCTGACGTATGCGCTATCGACTCCGAGCTGACTTACGAGGTATTCCTTGAGTGAGGGTCCTTGGGCTACGCCGAGTGCATAGCTGAAGGTCTTTCCGTCTACTGCTTTGCCAGCGGGGGTTAGGGTGGCTGCGGGGACGACTTTCTTAGCTGATTTCTTAGCAGACTTTTTCTTGTCGGCCATAGCGCCCATGGCGGTGGTAGTGGCGAGGGCTATGATGAGGAGGGATTTGAGTTGCATTTTGTTGGTTTTAGGGGGGGGATGGGGACTAGTTATTCTAGTTTTTCTAGTTATTCTAGTTTTTCTAGGGATTCTAGTTTTTCTAGGGATTCTAGTATTTCTGGGGATTCTTGGGTATATAGAATGTAGCCCGGAGATTATGGCGGCACCACTCCTATATATATAATAGGAGTATATATAATAGGCGTGGTGCTGCTAATATGGATTCTTAAGAGAGGGGGATTAATCTACCGATACGAGGGTGATCTTGAAGATGAGGGATGAGAAGGGAGGGATGGGTCCTGCGCCTTGTTCGCCGTAGCCGAGCTCGTAGGGAATGTAGATTTCCCAGGTAGAACCAGTGGTCATCTGGGGAACGGCTACTTGCCAACCCTTGATTACATTGCCAAGGGAGAGCTGTACTTGTCCTTCGGGCTGTGAGGTAGAGGCGTCGAACACCTGTCCGTTGGCGAGGCGGCCTTCATACTTGATGGTTACCTTGCTTGCGGCTGTGGGGTGCTGTGTGCTTGTGCCTTGTTCGATCACCTTAGCATAAACGCCTTGGCCGATGGCTTTTACGCCGGGAGTTTTGGCGATCTTCTGCATGTAGGCGATGCTTTCTTGCTTTTTGTTGCCAAACATGTAGTCCATGATGCGCTTGTTGGCCTCTTCCTTGTCGACGAGTTTGCCGCCGATCTTGAGGGTAGTCTTGTTCTTAGCGAGAGAGGTGAAGCCTGCTACGAAGTTTTTGAGGCTAACCTTCTTAGTAGAATCGCCCTGGAACACTTGCTTCTCGATCATTGGCATCTGAGCTTTGAGCTGCATACCTGCCTGCAGACCGAGATTGTAGGCCATCTTCTTTTTATCGTCGGCCGACTTCATGCCGTCTATGTAGCCTTTGAGGAATTCGTCTACGTAGGCTGAGTCGCTACCCTGCTGTGTGAGCATGTTTTGGAAATCGCCCTCTGAGGCAGACATTACCATACCCATTTCGTAGCTGAGGGTATCGATATCGGTCTTGAGGTTGGCCTTGGGTGTTCCGTTGTTGCAGCTTGTCATGAGTGCTGCGGCGGCAACGAGTGTTGCCAAGAAAATCTTTTTCATTTTCTGTGTGTATATGAAAGGGGGGGAAAGGAATGTTGCTTACTTTTCGATGCTGATAAGCTCTACATCGAAGATGAGTGCTGCATAAGGAGGGATAGCCTGTCCGGCACCGCGCTCACCGTATGCGAGGTTGTAGGGGATGAAGAAGCGATACTTTGCGCCTTCCTTCATGAGCTGTACGCCCTCTGTCCAACCTGCGATCACGCCATTGAGGGGGAATACTGCGGGCTCTCCGCGGCGATAAGAAGAGTCGAACACCTGACCGTTGGTAAGGGTACCTTCGTAGTGGCACTTCACGCGATCGGTGGCGAGGGGCTGATTGCCAGTGCCTTCCTTGATCACGGTGTACTGCAATCCGCTGGGCAGCACGGTCACGCCTTCTTTCTTAGCATTTTCGGCAAGGAACTTCTCGCCTTCTTCGCGGATGGCGCGAGTGGCTTCTTCTTGCTGCTTCTGCATGAAATTGTTGACGAGCTGCTGTGCTTCGGCATCGGTGAGCTTGGTGGTCTGACCTGTGATCACATCGGTGAGTGCCTGTGCGAAGTCAGCGCCATTGATGCTGTCTACTCCCATACCTTTGAGGTTGTGGCCGATTACCATGCCGAGAGCGTAACTGAGTTTTTCCATAAAGAGTTTTATATGTATATAGGATTATAAAATGCGTGTGTATATATGCGCGCGTGTGCCCATCGGTGGGCGTGGTGCGCCATCAATGTGCAAAAGTACAACTATTTCCGGTTCGGGCTATGCTCTTTATGTTACTTTTTGTAACTTTGAGGATAGAAAACATGACTAACACGCTATTATTATGAAAAAATTGGTAGTACTTACGGGCGCTGGTGTGAGCGCCGAGAGTGGTTTTTCGACATTTCGCGATGCTGGCGGACTTTGGGATAAGTATCCGGTGGAGAAGGTGGCCACGCCCGAAGGGTGGCGTGCCGACCCGAATCTGGTGACCGACTTCTACAACAACCTTCGCCACCAGCTGGACGAGGCTCAGCCTAACGAGGCTCACCGCATACTGGCGGAGCTGGAGCAGGACTTCGACGTGACGGTGGTGACGCAGAACGTGGACGATCTGCACGAACGGGCGGGTTCTCACCACGTGATTCATCTGCACGGCGAACTGCGTAAGGTGTGTTCGAGCCTGTCGCCCGACGATCCACGCTACATCCGCACACTCCCACCCCACTCTGAGGGGGTGAAGCATGGTGAACTGGCGGGTGATGGTTCACTGCTCCGTCCGTGGATTGTATGGTTTGGCGAGGCAGTGCCCAATCTGGAGGTGGCTGCCGAGGAGACGGAACGAGCCGACGTGTTTGTCATCATCGGCACTTCGCTCAATGTGTATCCTGCGGCTTCGCTCATCCAGTATACGCGTCCGGGCATCCCGATCTACCTCATCGATCCGAAACCTGTACGCGTGCCGGGCTCTCGCCACGTGGAAGTGATAGAAGACGTGGCATCAAGGGGCATGCAGACGCTGCGCGAAAGGCTTAAAGCGCTTGAATAGCACCTTTTTCGTCTCGCTGCAGATTCTTTTTCTAATGCCAATAACGCTATAGTTTGCTATACTGAGGTGGCAACTATAGCGTTATATGTTAAACTGTGTTTTGTCTATGGAAAAAGTTAGTCTTAGGACTTGCATTTTTGGTAGAAGTCCGTATCTTTGCATCGTGTTTTTCATAGTATTAGATTTAAGGTTAACAAGGTTGGGATACAGTGGTATCCCATTTTTTTTGCCCATACGTTAAGTCGCGCTCGCTTTGAAGGGGCGAAAAGCGGCTGAAATGAGATAAAAAGTCTACCTGCGCCGATGCGGGGACGCGTCGCCCCACAGAGAGTGGGCATAGGGAAGACGAAATGATATAAAAAGCCAGCCGCCGCCAGCACATTCTACAAGTGAATATGCTGGCGGCGGTTTTCTTTTTACCTGCTTCGGCATCGCAAGCGGGCAGGAGGTCTGCTCATAGGAAGTGGGGGCGAAGAGTCTCGCTTCGGCACGCTGCGAAGGGCTCAATGCCCGAGGCGGCGTAAAAGTATTACACTTTTTTCAGTCAAGCTTTGGCATCGAGCCTCGCTTGCCTGGCCGAAGCGGGACACTTCGCCTCCACTTCCTATAGGTTCACCTCCTGCCCGCTATCAGCGCCGACGCGAGGACGCGTCGCCCCCAGAACTAAGCGAATCGGCCTTACGAGGGAGGGGGGATAAATTAAATGCTACAGGGAGGAGACCATGAAGGGCTATGTAGGGATCTGTGTGATATTGAAGGCTAAAAAATTGCGGAATTGTGTGATAGAATGAGCTGCAACAGGGCGGAATTGTGTGATTTTAGACGCTTGAAAATGCAGAATTGTGTGATAGGATTTGCAGAATTGACTGAAGATCAATACATTTGCACTCAAAAGTATAAATCACGCTCCTATGATGAAATTACTTCGCCGCAAAATCGACCAATACTTATCCAGTTGGAAGGCAGACGAGAGCCATATGCCCCTTATTGTAAAGGGTGCTCGGCAGGTAGGTAAGACTGCCTCTATTATGCAATTTGCTACAGACAATTATCAACACGTGGTAGCTATCAACTTTGTACTTCAGCAGAAATATAAAGCCATCTTCGAGGATGGATACGATGTGGAAAGCATCGTGCGAAACCTTACTCTAATAGACCCTAATATAGAACTTGAGGCGGGCAATACGCTAATCTTCTTCGACGAGATGCAAGATTGTCCCTCGTGTGCTACTTCGCTAAAGGCATTTCAGATAGACGGACGCTACGACGTGATCTGCTCGGGCTCGCTCATGGGGATCAACTACCAAGAAATAGAGTCGAACAGCGTGGGCTATAAGACCGACTACACGATGCATTCTATGGACTTCGAAGAGTTTCTTTGGGCCAAAGGCTACGGCGATGAGTTCATTGAGAGCCTCTATGATAAGATGCTTCATACAAAGCCCTTGTCGTCTCTCGAGATGGACGTGCTCACGCAGCTTTTCCGCGAATACATGACCATCGGCGGCATGCCTGCGGTGGTCAATCGATTCATCAGTTCGGGCAATTTTAGCGGTACGCTTCAAATGCAACGCCAGTTGCTCCTCGACTACGAAGAAGATATTACCAAATATGCGCAAGGCCTTGATAAAGGTAAGATTAAGAGCGTTTACAATCACATCAGCGTATTTCTCGGGCAAGACAATAAGCGATTTCAAATCAGCAAAGTGGCTCGCGGAGCACGCAACCGCGAATACGTGGGCACGATTGAGTGGCTACGCGATGCTGGGATTGTCAACGTTTGCTATTGCCTTTCACAAACGTCACTTCCCCTTAAGGGCAACTACGATCCGAAGCTCTACAAACTCTACTTTAAGGATACAGGGTTGCTTGTAGCCTCGCTCGACGAAGAGTCGCAAGAGGACATGCGCGTGAATAAGAATTATGGCACCTACAAGGGGGCTATCTACGAGAACGTGGTGGCCGACATGCTCACTAAGCAAGGCTACGACCTCTATTACTACCGCAACGAAAAGTCTACACTTGAGATGGACTTTTTCATCAGAAGTGCCACTTCGCTCATTCCTATCGAAGTGAAAGCCAAAGACAATGCCACACGTTCGCTCACGAAGCTTACCGCCCACGATGGTCGCTATCCCGACATACAATATGGCATCAAGCTCTGCTGCAACAATATAGGATATAATGGTCACTTCTACACCTTCCCCTATTTTCTTGCCTTTTTGCTTAAGAGATTTGTGAGGGACGATCGGGAGAAAGCGTGACCTATGCATTGGCTGCGAGCAATCGAGCAAGGGCTTTTCGCCCAATACTGGGGGGGGCGACGCGTCCTCGCTTCGGCATCGCAAGCGGGCAGGAGGTCTGCTCATAGGAAGTGGGGGCGAAGAGTCTCGCTTCGGCACGCTGCGAAGGGCTCAATGCCCGAGGCGGCGTAAAAGTATTACACTTTTTTCAGTCAAGCTTTGGCATCGAGCCTCGCTTGACTGGCCGAAGCGAGACACTTCGCCCCCACTTCCTATGAGTAGACCTCCTGCCCGCTATCAGCGCCGACGCGAGGACGCGTCGCCCCCAGTATTGGCTGAATCGGCCTTACGAGGGAGGGGCAAAGTGACTATCATTCCATGTTGCTCCAAATAGGGTTGGGCTGTTGCTGTTTAGAGGAGTAGGATGCATCGGCATCGACCTCGGTGTCAGAATAGCGCACGGAGGAGGCTAACATCTGCAAGGGCTCAAAGGTCAGCGACTTTGCGAGGGGCTTTATATAAGATCTTTTCATTACGTGATGTTTTTGATTGTTGGGGAAAAGGAATAAATATTATTGTGCGATAAACTTCTTGCCGCCTTGGATGTAGAGACTTCCCTTCACGGGACGAACTACACGGCGACCAGTGAGGTCGTAGATGGGGGCTTCGAACGAGCCTTGTGCTTCGATCTGACTGATGCCTGTACTAATACCGCCAAAGTTCATCATGAACGACTGTGCGCTACCACCTGAGGCAAGTTTCAAGTAAGCCTTGTTCATCTTGAGCACGGAACCGATACGACCGCGGCAGAACGCAGTGCAGTTGTTCTCCGTATCGCGAGTGAGGATATAGGCGTGCGTATCGTCAGTGAGCGTGAGGGCTGCACCAGCCGATGCGCCAAGGCCATTGGAAGAGATGGTGGCTGCGGTCTCTGAGGTGGCGGGGAGCATGATGGCAGAGGTGGTGCTTGAGGGTGCTGTGAGCAGTACGCCCTGTCCTGCGGGGATAGCCTTACCTGTCTCAATGGATTGCAGGTGGGCAGCGGTGTTGACTTGGTCGACATACCATGCCGTTACGCCCTGGGGCACTACGGTAGCAAAGGGTGCACTGAAGGTAGCTATCTGCTCCACGCCGTCAATACCTTCGGCAGCATTGAAGGTGATGGTGTTGGGATAGGTCACTTCTTCCACTTGGAATGCGTTGGAGTAGGTGGTGTTATAGTACCAATTATTCAGGTCGGTACGATCGAACGTGCCGTCGTTCTTGACAACGAAGAAGGAAGAAGCAGTAGAGCTACTGCCATCCGTCTTGAGTCCGCCGAAACTTACGTAGCCGAAGAGGTCGGCCAGAGAGGTGGCAGAGGTGGTATATGAGGTAAACTGCATTTTGGCGAACGTCATGCCGTTGGTCGCTGCCACGTAGGAATCGGTAAAGCCATTCGTGCCCGTCACTCCGCTTTTAGGAGTCTTATATCTCCAACTAAGGAACTTGCCCTCATTGTTGACAAAGACGTATTTATCACCCACTACGCGGCAGGTAAACTTAGCCGATTGGGGAAGCGACTCAGCATCGCCATCGCCACGAGCCACCATGGTGCAGCCGCTGGATGCGTAGTTGTAGTATTTACGACCACTCTGGGGGTGAACGTTGGTGAACACGTAGGTGTGGCCGTCTTCGGGCATCTGAATGTCGGTGGCCTGCTTGTAGGTGTTGATGGCTGCATTGAGGGTAGCGACGGCTGTGCTGAAGGTGGTAGAAGAGGATGCTTCTCCAACCTCATCTAATGTCTGCTGAGCCGATGCGATGGCCTGCTTAAATGTGGTGCGTGCCGTGCTGTTTGCCTTGGGATAGCCCACGCCCGTCTTGTCGAGCACGGCTTGAGCTGCAGCGATATCGCTTCTTAAGAATTCGGCGTTGTAGCTATAAGTCACGGTGATGGTGTGAGCCGTGGCGTCTACGGATATTTGAGCACCATAGCCATCAATCGCTGCAGCGGTGAAGTCGGACGCAGTGGGAGCGGTGGCATCGGCGTCGAATACGAAGAAACCCGTGTTGTAAGCTCGCTCTGAGGTGGCGGTACGAGTAATGTAGCCATTGGTATTGCCCGTGACGCTTACGGTGTAGAAGGTCTTACCTTCCTCGCTCTGGGTGAGGTTCCACTTGGTAATGTCGCCTACGTAGTTTTTATAATAATTGATAGCCGTGTAGTCGCCATACTGATGGTTGGTATCAGAAGCGCCTGGGGCACAGAGGCCTTCGCTGAAATATACTGCCGTGGTGTAAGTACTGTTAGCATCGACGGGAGTGAGTGTGCTCAACTTTGCCACGCCCGATGCGCCATGATTGCCATCCTCACGAACGATGGGTGTGCCCTGTCCGTTGACGATGGTGACGGTGTTTCCGCCCGAATTGACGATGCGCCAATAGTAGTTGTTCGTGGTGCCGAGTGTGGTGGAGAGCAGGGTGCGCTCGCTGGCCTTCATCGAGTTGGACGACACGGTGGTCGATGCTGCATCGTTGAATGCATACACGTGAGTGATACTGGTGTTTGTAGTAGCACTCTTGATGGTGTAATAGCCAGTAGGCAGATTGGAGGTGTTTGTAGCGTGAAGCGGCCCCGCACACACCAGCAGGGATGCGGCTACTTGAAGTATGGTTCTTTTCATACGCTTAAATATATGTGAAGATTGTGTTAGAATTGTCCGTCAGTGATTCATGCAGATTCATCAAGGATGGGAAAGGCTTTCGTTCTTTCCACACAAAAGCGCACGCTGCGCCCCGCACCTTTTGCCTCACCCTATGGGGATGAGCAGAAGATGCAAGGCGCAGCGTGCGCTTGCGTGAGCCGCGTGGGCTTCTATGGAGAGCGGAAGAGCGTTCTCTTCCTATTAATATTCTATAACATATGGGGGGGTAAACGTGCTCATGCAGCCCATGGATATTCTTCCATGAGCAAGGGGAATGCGTGTATTGATCTGTTGCATGAGAATAAGGAGATAATCGTCGTTTACCAGTCTGCCATTGTGCTTTTCTTGCATGAAAAGTATGTCCGTTTTGAGGAGCAAGCAGACTCTCGATGGCAAAGTTAAGGTTTTTTCTGTAAATACGTGCAATTGAAAGTATAAATCACGCTCAAAGTAAAGCGGGTAGCGACTTCATTTAGAGTCTACTCATAGGAAGTGGGGGCGAAGCGTCCTCGCTTCGGCACTGCCAAAGATTCTATTCAGAGGTTTCTCAGAGTCTACAGGGGGCGACGCGTCCCCGCGGCATGAACAAGTCTACTCAGAGGTTATTCTGCCATAGCGCATTCTTGCCATGCCGACGCGGGGACGCGTCGCCCCCAGTAGACTCTGAATAGCCTCTTGCTCACTCATTGCGCCGAAGCGAGACGCTTCGCCCCCACTTCCTATAGGCTCACTTCTTGATTGCTCATGATGCCTGTACCTAAAAAAGCCCAAGGTCTCTTTTCTCTAACCTTGGGCTTTTATATTATTATCGTGATGCGGGGCTTATATGCGCTTGCCGGCGTACATCTTCTCGTAGTACTGCTGGTAGTCGTCGCCGCTGACGGCTTCTACCCAGTCGCGATGCTCGAGGTTCCAACGGATGGTCTTGACGATGCCTACTTCGAAGGTGGTCTCGGGATACCATCCGAGGTCGGCCTTGATCTTGGAGGGATCGATGCCGTAGCGCTGGTCGTGGCCGAGGCGGTCCTTGACGAAGGTGATGAGCGAATCGTTGATCCAGTCGATGCTGATCTGACCATCGGCGCCTATCTCTTGGCGCTTCAGCAGGGTGCGGAAGCGGGGCTCCTCCTGCATGATGTCGTGGATGGTGCGGATGATGATCTTGACGATCTGAATGTTCTGACGCTCGTTGTGACCACCCACGTTGTAGATGCTGCCGTCTTTGCCCTGATTGATCACCATGTCGATAGCTTTGCAGTGGTCTTCCACGTAGAGCCAGTCGCGTATGTTCTCACCCTTGCCGTATACGGGGAGGTGCTTGCCCTGCAGGATGTTGTTGATCACGAGGGGGATGAGCTTCTCGGGGAATTGGTAGGGTCCGTAGTTGTTGGAGCAGCGAGTGATGCTCACGGGCATGTGGTAGGTGTCGCGATAGGCGCACACGAAGTGGTCGGCCGAGGTCTTCGAAGCGCTATAGGGGCTATGGGGGCAGAGGGGGGTCTGCTCAGTGAAGTAGCCTTCGGCGCCGAGCGAGCCATACACTTCGTCGGTCGATACTTGGTGGAATCTCACGCCAGCGCGCCATGTGGGATAGCCCTGCGCGTCGCGTCCCATCACCCATGCGGCACGTGCTGCATCGAGGAGATTCTGCGTGCCGAGAATGTTGGTATTGAGGAAGAGCTGTGGGTTCTCAATGCTGCGGTCTACGTGGCTCTCTGCGGCAAAGTTTACCACCACGTCGAATCGGTATTCGGCAAAGAGGGAGTCGAGCAGTGCGCGGTCGCAGATGTCGCCTTTCACGAAGAAGCAGCGCTCGTTGTCGATATCCTTGGCGATGGTGCCGAGGTAGCCTGCGTAGGTCAAGAGATCGAGCACTACTACGCGCACGTCGTCGTATTTCTTAAGGATGTACTTCAAGTAGTTGGCGCCGATAAAGCCTGCGGCACCGGTCACAAGATAGGTCTTCATATTAACCTTGGGGTTAAAGTATTAAGTATAAAGTATTAAGTATTACATTCTGGCTGATGCCTTACATGCAACATATAAACATATTAAACTTAGCGCGAAGCGCGTCTAAACTCACTAAACTAAGGTGCGAAGCACCTCTTAAACTCGGCGCTCCGCGCCGTAATGCTCCTCCACCCTATTCGTCAGATCGATGAATTCCTCTACGGAGAGTTGCTCGGGGCGTCGCGTCAGGAGGGGCTGAGCGAGGAATTCGCTGTGGTCGGGAGCTGCGCCCGAGCACTGCTGGTCGAGGTCGTGGAGCAGAGGCTTGATAGAGCCACGCATCATCTTGCGGCGCTGATTGAAGGTGGTCTTCACCACGCGGCGCAAGAGTCGTTCGTCACAGCCAGGATGGGTCACCTCGTTGCGCGTGAGGCGTACCACGGCACTGCGCACCTTGGGGGGCGGATTGAACACGCCCGGCTCTACGGTGAAGAGGTAGTCCACCTTATAATATAGCTGCACCAATACGCTCAGTATGCCGTAAGCCTTGCAGCCCGGAGGAGCAGCCAGTCGCTCTGCCACCTCCTTCTGAATCATGCCCGTACAGCAGGGGATGAGGTGACGATAGTCGAGCATCTTGAAGAATATCTGACTACTTATATTATAAGGATAGTTGCCCGTGAGCACGAAGGGGCGACCCTCGAAGGTGTGGTCGAGGTGCATCTTGAGGAAGTCGTCCTCGATGATATTCTCCTCCAGCGCAGGGAAGTGCTCTCGCAGGTATGCCACGCTCTCGAAGTCGATCTCCACCACCTTCAGTTCTCGCTGCTTGGGCAGGAGAAACTGCGTCATCACGCCCATGCCAGGCCCCACCTCGAGTATAGGCAAGTCGGGACATGCGTCTACGGTGTCGGCTATAGCCTGCGCCGTGGGCAGATGGGTCAGGAAGTGCTGACCAAGAAATTTTTTAGGGCGTACGGACTTCATCTAATATATTTTTTCTACTTTTGCATTAGAGCGCAGCCCCTGTAGAGCCTCTCTGAGGCATGTCTCGGCTGCTATTTTGGCTACAAAGGTAAACATTTTATCGAGAGTATGCCCAAAAGCAAGCCTCTGTTTCACTAAATTTATTCTAAAGCGCAAAATCTCATCGGCTTGAAAAGCGTAGTCAAAGTCATATTGCAAACGTCGTTTCCCTTCCTGCTCGGGTTGGCCATCCTCTGGTGGATGTATCGCGATACAGACTGGGATGCATTCTCTCACTTCGTCTTTGGCGAGATGCAGTGGGGGTGGATGCTCCTCAGCCTTGCCTTCGGCATACTGCCGCAGATGGCGCGAGCATGGCGCTGGAAGATGGCGCTGGAGCCGCTGGGCGAACGGCCCAGGAGAACTTCCTGTACGGATGCCATCTTCATGTCGTATGCTGCGAGCCTCATCATCCCCCGTGTGGGCGAAGTGACCCGTTGCGGCACGCTCAAGAAGGTGGACGGCGTGAGCTTCAGCAAGAGCCTGGGCACGGTGGTGACCGAGCGCGTGGTCGACTCCCTACTGATGCTTCTCTTCACGGGTGCCGCCTTTCTGTGGCAACTCCCCATGTTCCTTAAGTTTATGCGCGAGACGGGCATGGACCTCCCCAGCCTGCTCCACCGCTTCACGAGCACGGGCTACCTTGTCACCTTCGTCTGCCTCATCGCAGCCCTTGCCACGGGCATCATCCTCATAAGGCGTTTCTCCGTGTTTCGCAAGGGGTGCGACATGCTCCAGGGCATGTGGGAGGGCATTCTCTCGCTGCGCCGCGTAAGGAATCTGCCGCTCTATCTCTTCTATAGTCTGCTCATCTGGGTGGGGTATTTTCTCCACTTCTACATAGCCTTCTTCTGCTTCCCCTTCACCGCACAGCTCTCGCTTGGCGCAGCCTTCCTCATATTCTGCGTAGGCACCTTTGCCGTGCTCGTGCCCACCCCCAATGGTGCGGGTCCGTGGCACTTTGCTGTCAAGACGATGCTCGTGCTCTACGGTGTGGCAGAGAGTCAAGCCGTGATGTTCGCCCTTGCCGTCCATACCATTCAGACCGCTCTGGTCGTGGTGCTCGGCGTGTTTGGGTGGTGTAGGGTTTCTTTTCGCGCGAGCGTGAAGAGAAACAAGTATTAAGTATAAAGTATTAAGTATTACATTCTGGCTGAAAGACGATGCAAAGTTATAAGTAAAAACCCATTGGCGGAATTCTTGGTTAACGGGTAAACAAGTTGACAAGTTAACAAGTAAATAACTCTTAGACTACTTGTTTCGTTAAAAACGAGAACGATTGTACTCGACAAACTTACCTGTTCACCTGTTAACTTGTCAACCCGTTTACCAATTCCGCCAACGCGTAAGTAAAAAGTAATAAGTAATACATTCTGGCTCACTCACGGGCAAGAAGCATTTCAGCCAATTCTGGGGCCGACGCGTCCCCGCGTCGGCATTGCCAACAAGAATATCAATTAAAAGTCTAATCTCTCATACGCCCCACACTCTCCCTCTTTAGACGGTATCCGTCTCCCCTCTCCCGTAGGGGGAGGGGTTAGGGGGAGGGGCTCTTCTAATACATTACAATCATGAGTGAAATAGCAAACCTGCAGCCGCAGGCCATTTGGAAAAACTTTGATCTGCTCACCCAAGTGCCCCGTCCGTCGGGCCATCTGGAGAAAGTGCAGCAATTCCTGCTCTCTTGGGCAGCTGAAAAAGGAGTAGAAGCCTTCAAGGACGAGGCTGGCAACATCATCATGCGCAAGCCCGCATCGCCTGGCATGGAAGATCGCAAGATGGTGACCCTCCAAGGCCACATGGACATGGTGCCCCAAAAGACGAAAGACTCCACTCACAACTTCGAGACCGACCCCATCGAGACTTACATCGATGGCGACTGGGTGAAAGCCCGCGGCACCACCCTCGGATCGGACGACGGCATGGCAGTGGCCACCATCATGGCTGTGATGGAAGACCCCACACTCAAGCACGGACCCATAGAAGGATTTATCACCGCCGATGAAGAGACCACCATGTATGGTGTGAACCACATGAAGGCCGACACCATAGAAGGCGACATCCTGCTCAACCTCGACGATGAGACCGAGGGCGAGATGATCATCGGTTCGGCTGGTGGCGTCAACATGACTGCTACGCTCGAATACAAGCCTCAAGACACCGACCCCACCGACGCTGCTGTGAAGATCACCCTCCACAAGCTCTTCGGCGGACACTCTGGCCTCGAGATCAACGAGGGCCGCTGCAACGCCAACAAGGCCATGGCACGCATCGTGCAGGACGCCATTGCCAACTTCGAAGCTTGCCTCGCCTCATGGGAGGGCGGCAACATGCGCAATGCCATCCCCGCCTCAGCCGAAGTGGTGCTCACTCTGCCTAAGGAAAACGTCGGTGCACTGCGCGAAGTGATCGACGAATGGCGCCAGACGCTCCGCGAGGAGTACGCTCCCATCGAAAACACCCTGGAACTCGACATCGAGGACACCACCCTGCCGCAGTACATCGTGCCCGCCGAGATACAAGACAACCTCGTCGATGCCCTCTGTGCCGTACACAACGGCGTATTCCGCATGATCCCCTACGACAATCAGATCGTAGAGACCTCCTCCAACCTCGCCATCGTAGAGATTGGTGAGGGAAAGGCTCGTTTCCTCATCCTCATCCGTTCCTCACGCGACAGCATGCGCGAGTGCTGCGTAGAGACGCTCGAGAGCGCATTCTCTATGGCTGGCATGAAGGTAGAGACCGATGGCGACTACCCCGCATGGCAGCCCAACCCCAAGAGCGAGATCGTAGAACTCATGAAGGGCATCTACCGCGAACTCTTCCAGGAGGATAGCCACGTCACCGTGGTGCATGCCGGACTCGAATGTGGTGTGATTGGTGCCCTGCGTCCTCACATGGACTTGGTAAGTTTCGGTCCCACCCTGCGTTCGCCCCACACGCCCAACGAGCGTTGCTACATCCCCAGCGTAGAGCGCTATTGGACCTTCGTCAAGACGATCCTCGAGCGTGTGCCTAAGAAGTAAACTGTCTCGAGCTACACGTAAATAGTAATCTGATTTCAAAAAATATCCCTTACTCGCCCAAATATGGGAGTAAGGGATATTTTTTCGGTTAGCACCTTTAATTTTTTCAGTTAGCACCTCTAATTTTTCCGGTTGGCACCTCTAATTTTTTCGGTTACCACCTCTAATTTTTTCGACTCCGACCTCTATTTTTTTGGGGGGGGTGCATGAGCTCTATATTGAGGAAGGGGAACTCTTCATGAGCTTCTACAGAGGAGGCTATCTTTGCAGCTACAAAAAGAAATTGAGGAGAACATTACTCTTGCGTAATGCTCTCCTCAAATCGTTTCACATCGTGATTCTGCAGGGATTCGAACCCTGGACCCACGCCTTAGAAGGGCGTTGCTCTAATCCAACTGAGCTACAGAACCATCCTTTTGTTGTGGGTGCAAAAATAATCATTTCCTTGCAAATGCACAAGGGATGTGGGGCTTTTTTGCAATTTTGGAGGGAGAACAAACTGAGAATAAAGAGGTAAGTTCAAAGGAAGTGGGGGCGAAGTGTCTCGCTTCGGCGCGCTGGCGAGGGGCTCAATGCCCCGAGGCAGTGCATAAAATACTTTCTTGAAGAATTCAGCCCTGCTCGGCATCGAGCCTCGCATGGCTGGCCGAAGCGGGACACTTCGCCCCCACTTCCTATGAGTTTACCCCTTTATTCTTACTTCTTGGGGAAGTGGGGGCGAAGTGTCTCGCTTCGGCGCGCTGGCGAGGGGCTCAATGCCCCGAGGCAGTGCATAAAATACTTTCTTGAAGAATTCAGCCCTGCTCGGCATCGAGCCTCGCATGGCTGGCCGAAGCGGGACACTTCGCCCCCATTTCCTATGAGTTTACCTCTTTATTCTTACTTCTTGGGGAAGTCGAACTGTTCGAGCTTGAGGGTGCCGAGCTTTTCGAGCTGACCTACGTAGAGCTTGAAGTGGTCGGCTGCCATGTGCTTCTGGAGTGAGGCTTCGTCTGCCCAGGTCTCGCAGATCATGAATACGTCGGGACGGGTGGCGCTCTCGAAGGTGTCGTAAGAGATGTTGCCCTCGTCGGTGCGTGATGCGGCGGTCAAGGCAATGGCGGCTTGAAGGGCCTCGTCGTAGTGGCCCTCAGATGCTTGGAAGAAACAGTTTAGTCTGAGCATGATTTTATGAGTTTAATAAGTTTATGGGTTTAAAAGTTTATATGTTGCGCTGGCACTACTGCGTTATCTAATTAGCACATTAGCGCGAAGCGCGTCATATTAGCACATTAGCACATTAGCACATTAGCACATTAGCGCGAAGCGCGTCATATTAGCATATTAGCACATTAGCGCGAAGCGCGTCATATTAGCATATTAGCACATTAGCGCGAAGCGCGTCATATTAGCACATTACCACTAAAAGTAGTAGCTCACTTGCAGTTGGAAGGAGTTGGTCTTGTACTCCAGTTCTACGTCTTGGCTCTGGCCGTTGTAGTCGTTGGGGAGGATGGCTTTGCCGGCTTTGCCGAGGGCGAAGTTGTAGCCAATGCCGGCTTCGAGGTGCTTGAAGAGACGTAGGCCTGCACCGACGTTCCACGTGGTGTTCATGTTGCTGCGGCTGAAGTTGCTGCCCGAACCGAGTTTGTTCCACTTCATGTTCTGCAGGGCGAAGCCAAACTGTGGACCTGTGGCTACGTAGACGCTGGCGAGCTTGCCCAGGCCGATGGAGTAGCGGAGGTTGATGGGGATCTCGAAGGTGCGATACTTCTTGGTCTGCGAAGCATCGTGGTATACTTGGTCGGTGGTGCCTCCGCCAGCATAGTCGCTGGTCCAATAGTCTTGCGTGATGTTGAGACTGCGCTCAGAGTATTCGATGGCTGCATCGAGACCGATGCCGAGGCCCGAGGAGAAGGTGATCTTCGGACCTACGAACCATCCGGCCTTGTTGTCGGAAGAGTAGAGGTCCTTGCCCGATCCTTTGAGTTTGAGCTTCGTCTGGTGCCAGCCGGCGGTGATACCGTAGCTGAACGACTGTGCCTGTGCGGTTGTGGCAGCGCCTGCGAGCAGAAGCATTGCGGCGATTGCTAAGGGTTTCTTCATAACGATGAGAGAGATTTGTTTATGTGTTGTATGAGATAATATTAAAGTGGGGAGGAGGAGTTAAAGTGGGAAGAAGAGCGGGATGACGAGTATCGCCACGATGCCCATGAGGATCTGTAGGGGGAGTCCCACTTTCACGTAGTCCATGAAGTTGTAGTGTCCGGCGTTCATCACCATGGCGTTGGGCGGTGTGCAGATGGGTGTGGCGAAGCATGCGCTGGCTGCCACGGCGGCTGCCATCATGAAGGGTGTGGGCGACACGCCGAGCTGTGTGGCTGCTGCCCATGCGATGGGTGCCACGAGGATGGCTGTGGCGGAGTTGGAGATGAAGGTGCTGAGCACGGAGGTGACGATGTAGACGCCTGCCATGGCTGCCACGGGCCCGTAGGCATGCAGTCCGTTGACGAGCGTTGTGGCGATCCACTCCGAAATGCCGGTCTTGGAGAGGGCGGTGCTCATGGGCATCATGGCAGCAATGAGCACGATGCTCTCCCACCCTATCATCTTGTAAGCCGCATCGACGGAACGCACGCAGCGAGTCAATACCATGAGTAGTCCGGCGAGAATCACCACGGCTACGGGTTTCACCCCGATCTGATCGGCAAATACCATGCAGCCCACCATCAGAGCCATGATGGCTGCGGCGAGGGGTGCTTTGTGGTCGAGCGCCACGCTCTCGGCGTCCTCGGAGGGCGAACCTATGACGATCCACTCGCGATTCTTCTTTGCCATGCTCTCTATGCCTCGCCACTCGCCGTGTACGAGGAGCATATCGCCGTTTTTCACGGGCGTGTCGAGCACATTGTCGAAGAGGTACTTGCCCTGTCGCTTCACCGCCAGCACGGTCACTCCGAAGCGCTCTTTGAAGTTGGCGCTACGCAGGGTGCGGTTGATGAGTGCCGATTCGGGCGAGATGAGCACTTCGGCAATGCCTATCTCGTAGAAGTCGAGTTTGCCTTTTCCCTCGCGTTCGGGGTCTTCGAAGACGCAGAGGTTGTGGTCGGCGGCAAAGGCCTCCACCTGTTCGCGATGGCCCAGCACGTAGAAGGTATCGTCGGCTTGAAGCACGGTGGAAGCGTCGACCGCCTCCTGTATGTTGGTGCTAAAGATTGTGCGGTTGGCACGGCGCACTTCGAGAATGGTCACACCGTAATGGCGGCGAATGCCCAGTTCGCCCACGGTCATGCCCTCGAGGTGGGCGCTTCCGCTCTGGGCTTTGAGGCGGAACACGAGGTCGTCTATGTGGTATTCGTGCAGGAGCGAGGCAAGTCCGTCGTCGGAGGCTGTGTCGGTGCTCTCTTTCGCCCGTTTGCCAAGGCAGAAGCGGCAGAGCGGATAGAGCAGTAGCAAGCCCACAGCCATGCATATCAAGCCGATGGGCAGGAAGCTGAAGAATCCGAAGCCCTCGCGCCCATTGTCGCGCAGGTAGCCATCTACGATGAGGTTGGGCGGTGTACCGATGAGGGTGAGCAGTCCGCCCATCGAACTGGCGAATGCCAGGGGCATCATGAGTTTGCCCGGACTGATACCTGCACTCTTGGCCATGGCCAGGATGATGGGCAGGAGCAGAGCCACCGTGCCCGTATTGCTCACGAAGGCAGCCACCACGGCGGTGACGATCATCACGAGGAAGAAGAGTTTCGGTTCGCTGCGTCCGGCGAGCTTCAAGAGGCGGCCCGAGATGGTGCGAGCCAGTCCTGTCTGGAACACGGCTCCACCCACCACGAAGAGTCCTATCATCATCACCACAGCAGAGTTGGAGAATCCTGCGAGAGCCTCAGCCGGTGTGAGCACATTCGTCACGAGCAGCAGTGCCAAGGAGCAGAGCGCCACAATGTCGGAGCGCACCTTGTCAAGGATAAAGGCTACGATGGTCAGGGCGAACACGGCTATCACGATGGCCGCTTGCCCCGAAGGGGAAGAGAGATATTCCATAGGGTATAGAGAGGTTAGGGTTAGCGTGTGGTGGAGAGGGGGGAGAGAATGTAATAGGAAGTGGGGGCGAAGCGTCTCGCTTCGGCCAGTCACGCGAGGCTCAATGCCGAAGCGAGACTGAAGATACATGAGAGATAAAGGCCGTGTCGGGGCATCGAGCCCACTCCACGCCTGCCGAAGCGAGACGCTTCGCCCCCACTTCCTATGAGAAACTATCTGATTTTCTTCCTCTCGCCGAGCAAATATATGCACAAAGTTCCGTTTAGCAAAGTATTTTGTACGTACTTTTACAAAAATATTATTATATTTGCCGCCGAAAGCCTAACGAGGAATTCTTATTGTCGCGCTCTGGCGAGCACATGACACCCCTTGAATAATGCATGTAAATCTAATCACTTATACAGTTATTCGCCCCCCACAGTCTCTCGCGAAGGCCCTCCTTGAAATTCAATAAATCTAATCAATACATACAGTTACTTTATTCTACACATGAACAAACGACTACTCTCACTCTTGCTGGCGAGCGTTCCCTTCGCAGCAACAGCATGGGCAGACTCTCCCGTTCGCACCACAACGGTGAGCGGTACAGAGTTCGCGAGCGACACGCAGTGGTACTTCCTGCGCATTGGCTCTGATGCCTATCGTATCTCCAACAACCGCAACAACCCCTTCATCACCCTCGGTGGCGTGAACAATGCTTCTTCTGCCGAAAACTTCTGGTGCTTCGAAGGCAACGAGACCGATGGCTACAAGATCTACAACATGAATGCCGGCACGAAGCTCGCCCTCGCCGCCCCCACCACGATGCTGGGCGACACGGGTGCAGAGTCGTATGCCGTGCTCAAGGATGCCGACAATCCTGGCGAGGGCTATACCAACCGCTGGGACATCACCGCAAGCTCTGCCATCGACGGTGCTTACTACTTTGCAGAACACGGCATCGCTGCCAATAAGCTCAACAATCGCGGTCGCAAACTCGCCTTCTGGAGCGGCGGAGCCGACGCCGGATCGTCCATCTCCATCGTGCCGCAGGTGAGCCTCGAGAAGAGCACGGCTGCCATCGACCTGACCACGGGTGCGTTTGCCTCGACCACGGGATCTACCACCTACTTCAAGCTCTGGGAAGGCACCGCTACGCCCAACCTCAAGCTCTCGAGCGGCTCGAGCAACAACATGAAGGCCTCCTCCGACAGCAAGAGCATTGAGATCTATGCTGGCGCTAATGGTTGCACCTATACCCTCTCTGCTGCCAAGGGCGTGATCGCAAGCTATAGCTTCAAGGCTAAGAAAGACGCTGCAAGCACCTCCGACATCCAAATCGTCGTAGGCGGACAGACCTATACCATCACCTCGGAGGAGCAGACCATCACCGTACCGAAGGTGAACACCTCAAGCACCACCTTCCAGCTCACGGGTGAGAACAAGGCGGTGACTCTCACCGACTTCAGCGTCAGCTACTACGCCACCGACTTCACCCAGACCATTAGCACCTCGACCGGTACGCTTGCTACCTCATGGACCAACACTTGGACCTCTACCTCGACTTCGCCCACGGTGAAGCTCACGGCTTCTGCCAAGAACATGATGAACCAGTCGAACGCGTTTCTCATCGCTTCGGGCCAGTCCAAGAGCTCTACTTATACCCTCTCTGCCGACAATGCCAACATCACGGGCTATAGCTTCAAGGCTTCCGTGGCTTCGGGCAGCGTGACCATCACCCCCGCGGGCGGCACTGCCACTACGCTCACCACTGAGCCACAGGAGATCAGCGTGAGCGGTCTGAGCGCCGGCTCTACCACCTTCGTCGTAGCGGGCGACAACAACCCCGTGACCCTCACCGACTTCACCCTCTCGGGTGCCATCACAAGCGTCGATACCGACATCCGCCAGCCGGAAGACCAGATCGACCTGCTCGTGACCACCGGTAACCCCAACTACCGCATCCCCGCCATCGCACAGGCCAAGAATGGCAACCTCATCGCCGTGGCCGACTACCGCTACTCGGGTGGCGATATCGGTACGGGCAAACTCGACCTGCGCAGCCGCATCTCTAAGGACGGCGGTAAGACTTGGGGCAACATCCTGACCGTGGCCAACTGCGAGGAGTATACCAAAGGCTCTGCCAATGCCTCCGAATTCCTCCACACCGGATTTGGCGACCCCTGCATCGTGGCCGATAGAGAGAGCAACAAGGTGCTCCTGCTCTCATGCTCAGGCGACGTAATGTTTACTGGCGGTACCAACGCCTACCACCAAGGCATTGCCCACTTCCTCAGCGAAGATGGTGGCGAGACTTGGTCGAAACCCGTCGACATCTCTAAGCAGATCTACTCCCTCTTCGACGGTTCTTCAGAGGGCGGCGCCAAGACGATGTTCATCGGTTCGGGCCGCATCCACCAGAGCCGCTACACCAAGGTGGGCGACTACTACCGCCTCTACTGCTCCGTGCTCTTCATCGCGGGCAATGGCACTCGCCACAACTACGTGATATTCTCCGACGACTTCGGCTCTACCTGGAAGCTCCTCGGCGGCGCAGAACAAGCTCCTACCACTTCCGATTGCGACGAGCCTAAGGCTGAAGAACTCCCCGACGGAAGCGTGATCTGCAGCTCTCGCGTCACTGGCGGTCGTAAGTACAACGTATTCCACTTCACCGACGTCGCCAAGGGCGAAGGCTCATGGGGCGTCGAAGCTTACTCCAACTCAAGCAACCAGGGCGCTATCGCAACGGGCAACTCTTGCAACGGCGAAGTGATGATCCTCCCCGTGAAGCGCACGGCCGACAGCAAGAAGATGTTCCTTGCCCTGCAGTCAGTGCCTATGGGTCCTGGCGGTCGTCAGAACGTGGGTATCTACTACAAGGGCCTCGCTTCGTTCGACGACTTCAGCAGCGCTGCCAACCTCGCTAAGAACTTTGAGGGCCACCACCAGGCCAGCTACCAGGGTTCGGCTTACTCTACGATGACTCTCCAGTCGGACCACACCATTGGCTTCCTCTACGAGGAGAACACCTTCGGTTTCGACTATTCTATTATCTATAAGAACTACTCTCTCGAGACCATCACCGATGGTAAGTACACCTACGACGCCTCAGCCACTGCCTCCGACGTCATGACCGACCTCTCTTCGATCAGCACTACTGCTGCCTCGCTGCAAGGCATGGTGGGCGGCTATCTGCCCGAGAGCGCTAAGGAAGTAGAAGAAGCTGTCAAGGCTTACCAAGCCGACCCCACTACTGCCAACTACGAAGCTCTCAACCGCGCACAGACTCAGCGCCTCGAGGAGATTCCCCTCCAGGCTTATCGCCTCAGCGCAAAGCGCAACAATACGGCTTACTACGTGGCTGCTGTCGACAACAATCTGAAGGCTCAAGCGCTCGATGAGAACAACGAGAATCAGCTCTTCAGCATCGTGCCGGGCTCGGCTAAAGGCACTTTCCGCCTCTACAATCTCGGTGCGAAGAAGTACGTGGGCAAGTCGCCCGCCACAGAGACTCTCTACACCCTCACCGAGAACATCGCCGAGGCTGCCAACTATCGCTTCGACATCGACCTCGCCAACGCCACCTGTGGCGTGATCTGCACCACCCCGACCAATGCTACTTACCCTGCTTTCCACCTTGCTGGCGACTGCCAGCGCATCGTGCCTTGGGGCTCAGCGACCGATCCTTCACGCTTCACCATCGTGCCCGTAGAGGGCGATGCTGATATGTACGCTATCGCATTCCCCGAGAGCGAATATACCACCATCTACATGCCTCGTGCCTTCGAGATGCCTGAGGGCGTCACTGGTTCTATCGTGACGGGTGCTGAGAATGGTAGCCTTCAGCTCTCTGAGCAGTATGCTGCTGGCTCCACCGTGCCTGCGCTCACTCCGCTCCTCCTCAAGGGCGAGAAAGGTTCGCTCACGGCGCTTCCTCTCCAGGCTGCTTCGGCTGAAGCCATCACAATCTCTGACGGAGGCGGTGCTTCCGATGATGTTCCCGTGAACCTCCTTCGCGGTACGCTCACCAAGACGCTCACCACAGCCGATGGTACAGCTTTCTTCTATCGCCTCACTGCTCCTGCCACCGAAGATGGTGAAACTACCTTCGCCTTTGGTGCCGACGCTGGTGCAGCCTTCACCAACGAGACTTTCCACGCTTACCTCGCTCTGACGGACAATGCCTCTTCTTCTTACTCTCTCACGGGTACGAGCACGGGCATTCAGACCATCGCCACTGCTGCCAATGCTACCGACGCTGCTGCTGAACTCTACGACCTCCAGGGTCGTCGCATCCAGCGCGGTGCTGCTGCTCACGGCGTGTTCGTGACTCGCACGGGACAGAAGGTGATTAAGTAAGTTTAGAAGTTTAAGAGTTTAGAAGTTAAGATTATACTTCTGATGGTTGTAATGAAAGGACACGAGTCTATACTGACTCGTGTCCTTTGTGTGTATATACGCGTTGGCGGAATTTGTTAACGGGTTGACAAGTTAACAGGTTAACAGGTAAGTTTGTCGAGTACAATCGTTCTCGTTTTTAACGAAACAAGTAGTCTAAGAGCTATTTACTTGTTAACTTGTCAACTTGTTTACCCGTTAACCAAGAATTCCGCCAACGGGTTGTATATATAAATATATGAAGGAGTTTCAGGAAATCATAGGAAGTGGGGGCGAACTGTCTCGGTTCGGCTTGACACGCGAGGCTCGATGCCGAAGCGGGGCAAAGTCATAAAAGCCTGCATTGTCTCGGGGCATCAAGCCCCTCAGCAATGCGCCGAAGCGAGACGCTTCGCCCCCACTTCCTATAAATTCTCTCTCTTCACTCCACCCACACCTTCACAGTGCTTACGCCATTGAGGCGGAGGAGATACAGCCCGGATTCGAGCTGAAGGGAGAGCTTGCGAGTGGGACGTGCAGTGCGTTGCGAGGCGACGAGGCGACCATCGGGGGTGAATGCTTCAAGCGTATGGAGCAAAGGCTCGGGAAGCTCTGCGCTGACGCTGTGAGCTGCTACTGAGAGCTGCAGCTCTGAAGCGATCTTAGCATCAAGAGTCTGCTTTTCAGAAGAGCCCTTACCCGAGAGGCCTACCTCTGCAATGCCCGAAGCCGTACTGCCCGCTGCTGGGCAGACCACGTAGCGACCCGCCGTCATGCTGCCGCCCTTCGGGAAGTTGAAGGTGAGGGGCTGAGAAAGCGACTGTTGGGAGCCCGTGAGGCGATCCAGTAGCACGTAGTCATCGAGGGAGGCTCTGCCCTTAGCCTGTGCGCTCAGCACGTAGCGTCCAGCCTCAGCACAGTAAAGTCCGAGCGGAGTGCCCTCGGCTGAGAGGGTCTGAAGATCGAGAGCCTCGCCACCGCGCAGCGAGAAGAGCGATACCGCAGGACGCACATCGGCATCGAAGAGCGTGCGCGAGGTCACACTGGGCGAAGCCTCGCCTGCCGTCAGCAGATAGGAGGAGGCCTCCACACCCGTAGAGTCGTTTCTCAACGAGAGCTTCAATGCTGAAAAGCCGTACGGAGAAGGAGCAGTCTGTGCAGGAAGAACCTCCGCGGAAGGAGCAGTCTGTGCAGAAAAGCCGTACGGAGAAGGAGCTGTCTGTGCAGCGGAAGTTCCCAAAAACTTCGAAGAAGAGCCACTTGAAGAAGCGTTGTTAGAAGCCGAGAGCTCGTCCGTAAGCATCTCTTCCGAAAACTTCAGCGAGAGACTCTTGCAAGCCGCATTCGTCTCGACGAAGAAAGCCTCTCCCGGCGAGATGCGCTGCGCATCGCCCACGAGTTGTCCGTCGGCACTCACGGAGGAGTTCACCGTATTGCCGTCATAGAGCTTCACCGCCTTGATGGTGGCGGCATTCTCCTTAAGGAGCGAGGCAATGTTGATATAGCTCTGGAAGGGATTTCCTGCGAGAAACATCGTCTGCGCCTCTTCTCCCTCGCCCACGGAGAGGGAGAGCGAGAGCTGCGCCCCGGCAGGATAGACGGTGCGCTGCTGCGTCTGCTCCGAGCCATCGATGTAGCCCGAGTATTGAGCCGTGAGGTTGCCCTCCGTAGTGAGCGGTTCGTAGACGAATCGGCCCGCTCCTGTGCGATCGAGGTCGGTCTCGCGGAGGCCGGGCATGATCTGGTGGTCGTAGTCGTTGAAGTAGTTGTACTCCGTGTGCATTTTCGGGAAGAGGAACGTCACGGCGCGATCCGCGGGCAGCGTCTCATTGTCTGCCCAGAGCGAGAAGCCCTCGCCAGCGGCGTAAGCATACTTCAGGTGGTTGAATCGTTGGCTCCATCGCGTCTCCGTGAGGCTCACCGTCTGTTCCTCCGTGCTTGCCAAGCGTACGGGAGCCGTGTGGTCCCACAGACGCTGATAGATGCGCGGACTGAAGCGGTTCTCGGGAGCCGTCGTGGCATTCACCTCGGTGAAAGTCGTAGCAGTGTGTACACCGTTCATCTCAGCTGGCACGAACCAGTCGCCCGAATACGTCTGTTGCAGTGTGGGCGAGAGCAGATAGTAGCGGTTGGGCTGGAGGCTCACCTCGGTCCAAGCCTGGTGGTAGTTGAGTCGGGGGGTGTGGCCCACGGCAGCTCCTGGCTCGAAGAGCACGTTGTTGCAGCAGAAGGCGTCGATGGTCTGCCCTCCATCGTCGGCAGTGGCGTCGGCAGTGAGCGCGAGCACAGGATAGCGCGTGGCTCCAGAGGGTATCACCACGTTCGTACAGCAGTAGGGCGAACCCTCGGTCCAGTTGTTCCACTCTCGCCAGTCGGCAGTCTGCGCGTCGCGTCGCCACGTCGTCTGGTTGGGATGGACGGTGTAGGGCACGGAGGTGAGCAGATTGCCGCTCGCATCGTAGAAGAGCATGGAGTAACGGCCCGCGCGGCTCATGGTGAATGTGAGCGAGAACGATCCGTCCTGTGCCGTCTGGAAGGCTCCTCCGTGGTCGGCATCAATGCCCTGTTCGCGCATGAAGATAGCGTAGTCCGTAGCCGTGTTGCCCTTTCCCGAAATGTGGATTTCGCCGCCTTGACACACGTCGGCTATCTGGATGTCGCTGATTGTCGTCTGACAGGACTCCGTGTCCTTACAGTCGGGCACGCCATCATTGTCGATGTCGCCGCGCACGAAGATTCCGTAGAACTTCTGAATGTCGAGTGCCGAGACCACTCCTGCCAGCGTCAGGCGCACCTCGTCGTAGATTTCCTTGGGCTGCATGAGCAGCAGGCTCTTGTCGCCATAGCCCGCCACGTTGGCTCCCAGGACGTTCCAGTCGGTAAATTTGTCGCCCGTGGGCTTTCCCTGGTAGTAGGTCTCCACGGTGAGCCATCCGCCCACTGTGGCTCCCAGAGCGTAGGTCTTCTGATCGGTCACGATGCCCAGCTGGTGGCGGAAGTCGTAGGTGCGCCCCATATTGACGGCGATCACGCTGGCAGCGCCCACATTGACTGAACTGACGATGGTCATTGCCTTCTCGAGGTTGCCATCGACGAAGCATGAGAGGTTGTCGTCTACGCCTGCCACGCTCACGGCGCCTGCCATCTGACAAGCGTCGGCGTTGAGCCTTGTGCCCGTGGTGTCGCTCAGCACGGTGGCACCGCAGCCCAGTGCGTTGGCACAGGTAGAGTTGGCGTCCTCCACGAAGGCATAGTAGAGCTTGAGCTTAGAGAGTCCGAGGTCGAGCACGCCCGACTTCCACAGCACGATCTCATTGAATCGTATGGGCTTGGCGTCCTTGTCGATCGGCTCTACTCGGATGCAGAAGCGCACCTTCTGAGTCTTTGTGCTTGTGCCCACTCCAGCTCCCACGGCATTGCTCTCCGTGATCACGTGGCGGTAGACCTCTTCGCCGTCTTGATAACAGCGTATTTGGAAGAATTCGAGCACTTTGGCGTCGATCACCTCGTTGTCGCTCTCCACGATGAATCCCACGTTGGCAGCGCCCTGACCGTCTACTGTGCCGTCGTACATCTCGCCGTCCGTGCGTTTCACACCGGCTATCGCCAGGTTGTTGGCCACGCCGAGTCCGCCCACGTAGGAGGCATAGTTGGAGTAATCGGGGTCGAGGAGGTTTTCGCCGTTTTCCAGTCCGGAGATGCTCACGAGAGCTCCTGTGCCGTCGGGTATGTTGCTGTCCATGAGCGAGTAGGTGCCATAGGCAGCTTGGTCGAGGTTCACGAAGTCGGTGCCGCAATGTTCGTCCTTACTGGTGCCGAGGTCGTCGTCGACCACGAGCGTCACGTCCTCCGTACATCCATCGGCTGCCGTAGCGCGGAAGGTGTAGGATCCGGGTAGGTTCATGCCCGTCACGTAGCCCGAAGCCGTGACGCGTGCCGAGGCTCCGTCGGGCTGTAGCAGCAAAGTCCACTTCACGCTCACGGCAGGATTGCTGTGGAGCTGGAAGGAGGTCTGTCCGGAGCAGATGTTGGTCGAGGGCGTAGGGCGGATGTCGCAGTGGTGAGGCACTACGGGGGCCGACTTCACATAGCCGTAGTATACCACCGTGGAACCAACGTACACTTTCAGTCCGCCGTAGAAGGCTATTCGCGCTCCCGAGTAGGGCACGGAGGCAAGCACCGAAGCGGTACCGTCGCCTCCATCAGCCACGCCGAGCTTCAGTACGCCCGCATTGAGAGTCTCGGTCTGTACGCAGTTGCCCTTGCGGTCGTAAAGTTCGATTTCTGCCCATGAGCCTACGCTGAGGTCGAGCACGGCTCCATTCTTATATTTAAAGCCTACTTCGGTGCCCGCTTCAAATACTTCTTGTCCCTTGTCCGTATCCGTTGTGGGCTTTGCATCTATCTTCACGCCGCCCATGTAGGCGAGTCCCACGAAGGGTGTCATCGCGGCACCATTCGTCAGGTCGTCGTCGAGGAGGTTCTCCTTCTGTTCGCTGGTCATGGGGAAGGGTATGCCGAGCAGTACGGGGTTTTGTCCCGAAGCCTCCACCGTGGCTCCTATGGCGGCTGCTCCAGTGTGGGTCAGGAGGGTGGTATGATCGCGACCTACGAAGGCATACTTCACCTTGAGCACAGAGCCGAGGTCGAGGTTGACGCCGCCCGTGGGCTGCAGACACACTTCGTCAAACATCTCTTTGCTCCGTGCCGTGAGGCAGATGCAGGCATCGTCGGAGCCTGGTATCTTGATGAGTTGCAGGTTCACTCCGCCTGCCGACTGTCCTTCCTCCACGGGCACTGTCGAACCGAGTTTGCCGTCGCGATAGAACACGATGCTCATGGCTTTCACCACGTCGAGAGTGAGCACACTCGTGCCCGAGGAGGCCACTACGCAGAATCCTGCCTCGGTGCCTTCAGCATAGTAGTTGCGGAAGTCGCGCACGGAGACGATAGGATTGACCGTCACGCCGGCTTTGAGCACGGAGGGGAAGGTGGCATAGTCTGTCAGATCCTCGTTGGTCACGTTGCCGAGGCTATCGGCCCATGCTCCCACGCCCACGGCGCTGATGAGTTTGTTCACCTCGCAGCCGGGGCCGACGAGTGCGTGTCGTGCCTCGAGTTTGCGCCACGTGGTGTGCGGATGGTCGTAGGTATCGGGATCGTACCATATGGTGCGTCGGCTGTCGAGGAGTCCGTCGGCGGTGGGATTGTCGTCGGCGTCTTGTGCCAGCATAGGCACTACACCGCTCAACAGCATGCCAATGAATAGGAGTATACGAGAGAACATAAGTTTTATTTTTTGGGGGGGGAAGTATAAAGTATTAAGTATTAAGTATTACATGCTGGGTGAACTCAGCCGATACTGGGGGCGACGCGTCCCCGCGTCGGCTTCATTTGCAGACAAACAGAAGACTAATATTTCTAAAGAGAAGCTTTTGTTCTCATGCCGACGCGAGGACGCGTCGCCCCCGGTAGACTCTGAGATGGCTTCTCATCGGCTGAAAGGCTTTCACCCAGAATGTAATACTTAATACTTTATACTTAATACTTTCATTTCATTTCCTTGTTACCAGTCACCACGCTCATCTTGCCCGTGAGGCGGTAGCGGTGGTTGCGGCGGAGGTAGAACCATGAGCCTTGCGTGTCGGGGCTGATGATGCCCGTGCCTTGATCCGTGGCAGAGACGTCGCCGACGCTGAGCGGGAAGTTGTGGGGCACACCGTTGGCGGCATCGCCAACGATGTAGAAGCACGTGCGAATGGCAAGCTTCGTGCGCGTGGGGAGCATCCATGCACGGAGCGTCACGGTGGTGCCCTTGGCGAACGTCTCCGCGCCGTCGGCGGGGGTGGCATAGCTGATCACGCTGTAGTTGTCGTACTTGCCGAAGCTGTACTTCTTGCCGGGCGTGATGGTGTCGGTGGGCTGTAGGAAGGCATCGTAGCCCCGATAGAGGTCTACCGTGGTCAGTACGTGGTTGGCCATAAGCGCTACGAAGCGCACATCGTCTCGGCTGCTATCGATGGTATAGGTGAGCTTCACCTCTGCCATGCCGCGGAAGAGCACTCCCGTGAGCGGCACTGCCGAAGAGCGTTCGCCCGAAGAGAGCGTCTCGCGGAAGCGCACAGTGGAGTGGCCCGTCTGCGTCTGACACTGGGCGTAGAATATCTGTGGGGCGTAGGCCAGGGAGCCGCTCAAGTAGAAGGTATTGTTGTAGAAGAGGTCGCTATTGTGCGGTCCGCAGATAAACTGTCCCCAGCCATCGGCTGCATAGGCATTGACCCGTAGCTGAAAGTCCTTGAACGTGGTGCCCTGGGCGGCACTCAGCGTGAAGAGCCCCTCTTCGCCTTGGGCGGGGGTGATGAGTCCGTTGTTGGGGTCGATGGAGGTCGTGGTGCTGTAGGCCAGCGCCACTACGCGGTAGGCGTAGCCACGGAGCTTCTTGAGCGTGGCGTGGGCCGTGAGGCGGTGGTCGGAGGCGGTGGTGCGGGCGCACTCTACGGTCTGATCGTTGGAGGAATCGTAAGTGTAGGCTGCGGGGTCGGTGGGCGCATTGTCGATGTCGCGTGAGCTAAGGTCGTAGGCATCGTCGTCCACTTTGGCTCGAAAGACTACGATGCGCACTTGATTGACCTCCTGCGTCTCGTCTTCGCCGTCCACCTGTGGGTCTGCAGGATCGGTCGTCGCTCCCGGAGGGGCACTGCGCGTGGTAGGCTCATTGCTCTCTGGCTCCAAGGCTCCGAAGTCCGATCCGAGCGCAATGCTGATGGGCACTTCTACGGCATTAGTCTCTGCCGCCCGAGGAGGCTCCGAGGGGCTTTCTGTACAGGCGGTGAGAGCGAGAAGCAAGAGAAGAGCTAAACTTTTTAGGGGGGATAGGGGGGATAGGTGTACTAGGTGTACTAGGTGACCTAGGTGACCTAGGAATCCTAGGCTTTTATTGCAAGTCATATTCATGATCTTTCTCAAAGTTGGGTTCTACCTCGAGGGTGATGTCGGAGGAGGCTTCGCCAAGGCTCACGGGGTCGTTTTCGTCGCGGCGGAGCTGTCCGAGCGAATAGAAGCAGTTGGCTCGTAGGGGGTAGAGGGCAGTATGCGTGCCATCGGTCTCTTTGATCGTCACGCGGTAGGTCTGGTAGAGCGCAGTGCCCTTGTAGAGCTGGAGGCGGAGCGTGGCGCCAGCCGTAGGAGCTTCTACGGGCAGTACGAAGGCACCGCCCGCGATGGCCCCCTCCTGTTTCACCAGGGGCTTGCCGCCATCGGCTATCTCCACCTCGCTCTCGGCAGTGGTCTGCGAGGTCACGGGCAGCGAGAGGAGAGTCTGCGAGTCGAGGAGACTATCTGTGGCGTAGTCGCGGAAAGTGCCGTCGGCATCGTCAGTCTGCTTCACGAGGGGCACGGAGGAATGCTGCGTGCGGTAGAGCACGAGTCGCACTTCGGTCACGCCGTCGGGAATGTCGTTGACATATACCTGCACCCCCGCCACGCGTCGGTAGAGGTCCACGCTGACGAGGTTCTTTTGTCCCTTCTCGAGCACCTGTGCGGTAGTACCAGCGAAGAGTTCGGCTCTCGCCATATCCTGTGCTCCGAGGCCCGAAGCGAGGTGGGCAGCTGCATCGCCGAGCCGAGAGCCGATGCTGATGGCCTGAGGCAGATGGTAAGCAGTGGCAGCGCCCTCGCTTTGGGCTTCGGAGGGCAGATTGTCGAGTCCTACGCAGAGGAAGGTGTAGGGAGTAGAGCTGTCGATGTGGAGCGCCGTGGTGGGCAGTTGGAAGGTTTGCTGAGCGGTAGGTCCTGTGGGCTGCGTCCATCCTAAGTTGTGACTCATCACGCAGGGAGCATCGTCCGTTGTGCCCTCGAAGGCATAGAGTTGTACGTAGCTCACGTGCTGCAGATTGTCCGAACTGATCAGGGCGGTGCGCATTGTCGCGGCCCGCCGAGTGCCTACGCTCAGCAGGAGGCTACCCTGCCCCGGAGCATCGCTCGCCGTATCGGCACATGAGCTGAAAAGCAGCAAAGCTGTAAGAAAGGGGAATAGGATGCGAAGCATTTTTTGGGGAGGTTTTCTGGGGGGGGAGGTTTTCTGGGGGGGCTAGGGGGCTTAATCATTTCAAAGAGCATACGGGCTAACGGAAAGAAGTCTCCCCGTTAACCCGTCGCCCTATTTTACCATTAAACTTAACCTAATAAGAAGGGGAATCCGTTACTCATCGATGGTCATGTGGTGGATAGCTTCCCAGTTGTCGTTCACACGGATCACGATGTTCTGAATCTTACCCAAGTCGGTCGGTTCGTCGGTGCCGGGCTGGGGCTCGGGATCAGGATTAGGATTGTTGGTCTTGTGCAGACCTACAGCATAGATGTGGTTGCGGAAGAAGCTGAAGGCATCGGCAGTCTCGGCAGTGGTCAACGCCGTGTTCTGACCGAGGAATGCTGTGGCTACGCTCTCACCAGTCTTGCCGATCTGGTCGTCTGTATCGAGCTTCACAGGCCATGCGTAGAGCACTGTGCCCGTCTCGTCGAGGAGCTGCAGTTCGAGTGTGGCCTTGCCTGCGGTGGCAGCGAAGGGGATCACGAAGTTGCTGGCGAAGATAGAGCCTTTCTTGTAGACGAGAGTCTGGTTGGTAGCGTCGATAGCGTTCTGCCATGAGTCCTTAGAGTTGAGCACGCCGTCATTGTTTTCATCGCCCTGAGGGAACCAGTCCTTCACGTCGGCAGAGAAGAGGGTGTAGGCTGCGTCGCCAGCCATAAACGCTGCATTGGTCGCTGCGGGAGCCTCCGAACCGTTGACTACGTACATCACCTGAGAACCTGCTGCACCGGCTTCGGTAAATGTAGAGTTGAAGCCGCCGAAGGTCATCTGCGTGTTCTTGCTGCGAGCCACCATGCGGACGGTCTTCACTTCCTTATCGCCAATCTTGGCGGGGATAGAGGTGAAGTAGCCGTAGGTGCCTGCTACTTGGCGGTGGAGGGTCACGGTGGTGGCGCTTACCTTGCCGCTCTCGGTGCCTACTTGGAACTGGCTTTCACCTGCGAAGATCTCCTTGGCTTGTGCGTCGTCGGCGAGCTTTGCGGTGAAGTTGTTGGTGGCAGCGTCGCCCTTGGCAGGGGTGGTGGCATCGAGGGTATAGTTGCCTGCGTTGTAACCGATGGCGGTCACGTAGTAGGTCTCACCAGCGGCGAGCTTGTCGGCCTTAGGGATGGTGAAGGTCATCTGGCGGCCATGGCCCTCGGTGGTATAGACGGCACTTGAGTTTTGCCAGTCAGTGATGGTGTGGGTATAGGCCACGGTGCCATCTTGCTTACGCACTACGAGGGTGACGTTTTGGATGTCCTGGCCTGCTTCTTCGCTTGTGAGGTTGCGGTCGGCACGGGTAGCATTGTCGCCTGTGCTTGAGAGGGCAATGGTGATCTGCTGATCTTGGTCGGCTGCACCGCCCAGATTCTCATCACTGCTACATGCTGCGAGCGACATCATGGCGCACACAGCTGCTACGGAATAAATGTACTTTTTCATAAAGCTTGTATTTTGAGGGTTATTTCTTTCTTGGGGAGGGGGGAGGGGGGAGGTGTCCTAGGGGTTCTAGGTGTCCTAGGGGTTCTAAGGAGGGCTATGGGACCTGAGCTTTCTATAGGGAGCTATCCTTTGGCGGTATCTGCTCCCCCTCTCCCGTTAGGGGGAGGGGGCTGGGGGGAGGGGCTGTAGGGGGAGGGGCTGTAGGGGGGGAGGGGCTGTAGGTTCCTTTTCACTCTATCTCCATCTGGCTGGCGCTTTCCCATTCATCGTTGATCTTGACGTAGATGTCGAAGTCGTGGCGGTCGTTGTTGTAGACGTAGCGTAGGGCGGTGATGGTGTTGCGGTAGAGGGTGATCACGACGTCGCGCGGATCGAGCTCGGGGATGGGGTTGCCCTCGGCATCGTAGATCTGGATGCTCACGCGAGTGGAGTTGTAGGCTACGGAGGGCGGGAGGATGGTCTGCGTCTCTACTTCGGCGCCCGAGAAACGGGCACGGCGCATTTCGTAGCCATCGCCTTCGTAGCGAAATTCATCGTCGACCTCTTCGTAAAGTCCGGTGGTCTCCTTCTGCGAGGCTACTGCATGGTACTGCACGGGGATGCCTTCCACATCGATGTGGAGCTTGCTCTTCACGCGGCGTAGGCGGAGCTGGAAGTCGTGGTGAGTGTCGTCGTAACGAATGGTGTCGCACGCCAGGTAGGGGTCGTGGGCATCGTCGAGGGGAAGCATCGAGGGCGATGGTGTACCCTCGTCGAGTCCGCCCCACACGGCTACGGCGTAGCGTCCCAAGGGGAGGTCGGTGGGCAGAAGGATCTGCACTATGGAGTCTTGGCTGGAGGCTTCCTCGGCGACGCTCTCTGCTACTACCCTACCAGTCTCTACGCTCACCACATGATAGGAGAGGCTCTTCACGTAGGTGCGCATCGGGGCGCCCACGGGCTTGAGCTGCTCATCGTCTATGCGCGATGCGTTGGAGTAGTTATAGTCCTGCACGCTTACCATGAGTCTCACGCGCGGACATGGCTGCAGTTCGTCGGAGAGGCAGCTCTCGAGCATGGTGCTCATCAGCGCAAGTGTCAACACAGCGAGCATGCTACGAAGCGTGGTAAGGATACAATGGTGGCTGTACATGATGTAAACTTTTTATTGACTTCCGCGGATACAATGGGGGCTGTCCGGCGGAAGTGTTATGCTAATCCGCGAGCTTCACTGTTATAGCTTGCGGAATGGAATGAAAAAAAGGGGATAGAATTGTGTCTATCGGGAAAATATAGATTTGGGGTATGATATCGGAGAAAAAATCAGATGTTGGGAAGTTATCTCAACGAGATACTCGTTTCTGGGCATTGTACCGAAAAAGTATATGTTTCGCTTCATAAGAGAGAGAAACATAAGATAGAATTTCGCTTAGCCAGAGCTACATAATAAGTAATGTCCCAATCAATTACGCTACAAAGATAAGGAAATTTTTATTTACCCCCCCCGATAGTGTATTAAGTTATCTTAATTCATGTATTTTATTAGGGGATGTTACCAAAAAAGGCTTTACCGCAACGTGCGATAGAGCCTTAATACTGAGAGGAAAAGATGGTAAAAATGGGAAAGGGGGTGGGTGGAGGATTTTTTTGAGGTGGGAGGAGGAATTTTTAGGGGTGGATGGAGGGATTTTTAGAGGTGGGAGGAGGGATTTTTAGGGGTGGATGGAGGATTTTTTATAGATGGAGGGGGCTTTAGGATGGGTCTTTGAGATAGCGGAGGAAGGTGTGGTAGCAGATGCCGAGCTCGGGCTGGGCATAACGACGCCATACTTGCTTGAGACTGCGCGACTGGTTGCCACGCTCGTGATGGAGATGGGCAAGGGCCACGGCACGGCGCTTGCGGAGAAGGGTGGATTGCTGGAGCATAAATTCTTCGAAAAGGATAGTTCCCGCGGTTTCCCGCGGGAAAAGTATTAAGTATTAAGTATTAAGTATTACATTCGCGCTGAGGGGAGGGGGGATGGGGGATGGGGAGCTAGGGATTCTAGTTTTTCTAGTGATTCTAGTTTTTCTAGGAAGACTAGGATTTCTAGGGGACTATGGGGTAAGGGACGATCCTTTAGGCGGTATATGCTCCCCCTCTCCCGTTAGGGGGAGGGGGCTGGGGGGAGGGGCTGTAGGGGGGAGGGGCTCCTCTCCCCCCCCCTCTCAGACCCATGAATCCTCCACCAGGAGGGAGCGGCGGCGCACGAGGGCATCGAGCTGGGGAAGGAGCTCGAGGGTGACGGAGGCACAGAAGCGCTGACGGGAGATGGCGAGGGCATGCTGCTCGGAGGTGAGGTGGAGCAAGCGGGTGAGCTCGCGCAGGGTGAGCGATGTGGCTGTGGGTCCGAGACGGAGGAGGAGCTGGATGGGCTGCGTGGGAGGGAGCTTGAGGTAGTGCTCACGGGTGATGGAGTGGCGCTGACGGAGGGTGTGCTCGCGCTCCGAACGCTCTTGCTCAAGCTGCTGCTCGATGTGGGAGAGTTCGCGACGACGCTCGGGGAGGAACTCGGAGTGGAAGGCTTGTCCGAGAGATCGGAGGTCGAAGGAGGCAAAGGAACGTCCGTAGGTGCCCGCCTTGTAGCGAGAGAGGAAGAGCATCACTTCGGAGAGCTTGAGCGAAGCGGTAGATGCGGTGAAGGCTGCTGCGAACGACTCGGTCTGTGCTGCGGCTTGTCCGGCATCGCGACTCTGGGAGGTGAGGAAGAGGTGGGTGAGCTGGCGGTCGATCCATAGTTGCGGACAGGGTGGTGCGTAGAGCTGTGCGAGCTGTCGTACGGTGGGGCAGAGCCATAGGTAGGCTCGGCGTGGGTCGGATGCCATGGTGGCCCAGTGACGGGGTGAGTAGTTGTGGCAGAGGAGTTCAAAAGTCTGGTTCTTCTCCATCCATTTGGGCGAGATACCTTGATTCGCGAGCTGCGTAGCACTCGAGGGCTTGAGCGCAAGCGTCGGCTTTTGTGCCTGTGGTGGCGCTGAGGGGACGGGGGCTGTGGAGGGTTGTGGTTGTGGCTGTGGCTGCAGGATTTGCAGCGATTCTTGTGGAATTTTCATGGTTGTTGGGTGTTAGTGGGTTAGTGTTGGTGTTGGGATTGGTTAGTAGGTGGGAGGATTGCTGTGCGAGGGCTTTTTGCTTTTCTGCTTCTCGGCATTGCCATCCTGCGACGGCTCCTCGCCAGCTCTTCATGGGTATGTGTCCGCCGACGATCCATCCGATGGATTCGTAGTAGGCTACGAAGCGTTGTGGGTTGACCAGGTCGTAGTGCTTCTGCATGCAGTAGGCTTCTACTTCGAAGACGGTGGGTGGCTGGAACGCTTTGGTGGTTCGGGGGCGGGCTACGTGGGTGGTGATGTCGGCTGGCTGGGGGGTGATGTCGGCTGGCTCGGTGATTTCGGCTGGCTCGGTGGGGAGGATTTCGGCTTCGGCGGGGGCTTCCAGTTCGGAGAAGAGGGTTGCTTGCTGGTCGGTGGGGGCTTTCTTGTCAGAGACGATAGTCTCTGTTTCTTTATTATTAGTAATTCTTTTATTAGGTTTCTGGAGGAATTGCTGGAGGAAAAGTGGGTCAGTGTCCTCCAGCTCACCGAATGCAAGTGATTGATTTACACAGAGAATCGTCACTCCGTAACGTCGTTTTTGCTGGAGGAATTGCTGGAGGAGAAGTTTATCGAGGAAGGTTCGTACGATCCAATCGGACCATTGCCAGCGGTCTTGCAGGAAGGTGCGTGAGGCGATAAACTCTCCTGGTTGGAGGAGGATGGTCTGCTGCTTGTAGCGATAAGATTTGGGCTTATTGCCGAATGTGGCCATTTGCAGCAGATCGAGGTAGGCTTCAATGGGGGTGAATTTTCTCTCTGTGTTCCAATAGGTGCTGCTGAAGATGGCGCGCGGCACGCCAATAAATCCTTTGTTACTTTTCATGGTGTTGATGGTAAGAGATTGATATTGTGGGGTTATCCTAAAAACTATTGCAAAGGTAAGGGTTGCGGGGCTACCGACCAAATGGGGAAAAAATGGGGAAAGGGCGTGTCAATTGGTGTCACGAGGGCGGATGAAATGTTAAAAAGGAGGAGCACGAGCGGCTAAAATGGGATTTTGGGAAGGACGGGGGATGGGAAGAGGGGTATTAAGGGGTGTTAATTTGGGGTGGGTTTGAGGAGGAGATTTTTAGGAAAGATTAAGATTGGGGGGGGGGCTAGGGGTTCTGGGGGATTCTCGGTGTGCTCGGAGATTCTAGGTGTTCTAGGAGGGGCTAGGGGGGCTAGGTGTTCTAGGAGATTCTAGGGGGGGTAGGTGTTCTAGGGGCTTTGCTTGGGGGGCGGCAGAAAAAGTGAACAGTTTGTTCACTCTTTTTGGAGGATGGGGGGCGGAGGTTGTATCTTTGCAGTGCGAAATGAGGGAAGACCCTTTCGCAAAGAGGGTGGCTTTGCTGAAAAGCGGGCTGCCGATTACTAACCACACACACATTATTAATTTATTAAAAGTTTAGAACCATGATTAAGTACAAAGTAGCTGGAGGTAAGAATCCTCTTACTAAGGAAGTAGTGTATTATCCCGTGATCAGCAAGACGGAACAAGCTGACGTGGCGGACATGCTGGCTCAGATCGAGAAGTATTGTTCGCTGACGGAGAGCGACGTTAAGGGTGCGCTCAGTGCGCTCGAGACGGTGATCGGACGAATGCTGGCAGAGGGTCATAGCGTGAGATTGAGCCGAATCGGCAGTTTCCGCCCTGGCATCCGCGTCAAGCAGAGCGAGAAGTCGGCAGATAAGGTGACCGAAGATTCTATCGATTCGGTGGGCTGCCTCTTCACTCCCTCAAGCACGGTGAAGCAAGCACTGCGCGGGGTGAAGTTTGAAAGCGCTGAGTAACTATAGTTTTAAGTTTTGAGGTTATAAGGTTATAAAGTTACCTTTTACGAGGTAGGTTTGTGGCTTTATAACCTCACTTTTATAGTTTGGAGTTTTGAGGTTATAAGGTTACTGAAGTTTCGGATTTAGAATGGGCGGGCTGAAAGCCCAATGAATTCCATAGCC
>CALEKA010000060.1 GCA_937898715.1 uncultured Prevotella sp. | reverse complement strand
CATTGGGCTTTCAGCCCGCCCATTCTAAATCCGAAATTAAGATGAGCGTTTCCAACCTCATGCCCACGGGATAAAGAAACTACTTTCTTTAGAGAAAACTTGAATGATTTATACTTCTGCAAAAGTATAGGATAAATGCATCACAACCAAACAATACCACACAAAATATGAGCAACAAGCAAATATCCTTTAGCCTCAAACTGATGGTCGATGGCAAAGAATCTGTAGTAACAGCAGTAACCAACACCAAGCAGCTACAGACCGCATTAGAAGGAGCAAAAACCAGCGCAGACAAGTTCCGAGCAAGACGCACAAACCATCGGCAACCTCTTCGGCAAAGTCGTGCAAGGACAAACCTCCGCACTCAAGCGAGTAGGCATCACCTTCACCGAAGCCCAAGAAAAAGTACTCAAGATGGGCACAGAGCAAGAAGAAGTCCCTCCAAACGAAGAGGAATCGTCATTCTCGCGAACGCGCATACGCGCACACGTCAGACATTTTTCACCTCGGAAGTCCTACACTCCTACACTCTACCGATATTATCCACTGATTATCAGCGTGTAACAAAATGTATACAAGGTACATTTGCCTACACTTTGCCTACACTTTTGCTTGCACTACATGGTAAAAATTAGACCCTACTGTAGGAAAAACTGGAGCATAGGATAATTTTTACAACAACGAGGACTAATTTAATCTCTTCCCAGGGGTAATTTCAACGCGGCAGAACGCGTAATTTAAGACAACACATAGCAAAGGATTGTGTAAGCATAAGTGCAAGAAAAGTGTAGGCAATGCAAGGGAAGCAAGCATCGCAACACGTTGATTTCCAACAGTTTCAAAGACACCGAGTGTAAGATGTCAAGTATTACAAGGGAAAAACATACGGAGCGCGCACGCGTACGTACGCGCAAGAGGGCCCAAACAGCCCATCAGCATGCTTCCGACGCTGCATTTCATTGACCAAAAGAATAGCTACAGACTTTAAGTGCCTTAAAAACGGAAAAAGAGGAGGATAATTGCTGTTTTTCAACGATTTAGTTTGTCGGGTATAGAAAAAGTTGTAATTTTGCACCGCTTTTCCACTCAGCCGCTGTCGGGATGCAGAGTTCCCCGTTAAGCTGGGTCGGGACGGACAACAATACATTTTAATCCCATCAATAAAAATGGCAGATTTAATTAAGATTGCTGAAGAAGCTTTTGCTACTGGCAAGGAGTTCCCCAAGTTCAAGGCTGGTGATACTATTACCGTAGCATACAAAATCGTCGAAGGTAACAAGGAGCGTATCCAGTTGTATCGCGGCGTTGTTATCAAAATCAATGGTCATCAGGACAAGAAGCGTTTCACTGTACGCAAGATGTCTGGTACCGTAGGTGTAGAACGTATCTTCCCCATCGAATCTCCGAACATCGAGAGCATCGAGGTGAACAAGATTGGTAAGGTTCGCCGTGCTAAGCTTTACTACCTCCGCGCCCTCACTGGTAAGAAGGCTCGTATCAAGGAAAAGCGTACCAACACCAAGAACGACTAAGTTCTTCACTACACTTCAAGGCATCTTCAAGCAAGATTCCGACATAAAAAGAGGTTCCTCTCGGAGGAACCTCTTTTTATTGTTTATACTCACACTGGATGAGCGAAAGTGCTTTCATCTATCAATCTTTTAGCGTCAAGCGTATTCCCACATCAGCCACACCGGGAAGCATCTCACTGCGCATTATATGATAGATACTGATGTCGGCCGACGAACCTGCCTCATGATACTGCGTGGCCCAAGGAAAATCGTACTGGAAGAGGCTTACACCAGCCCCTTCAGCATCGCCCTTTGCATCGGTGAGCTGACAGTTGACGGTATCACACGTCGTACGCTCAGGGTTGTGCCAACGTTGCTTCACTACAAGCCACAACGACTGATAGGGATAGGGGGTAGAGGCAGAAGTGCGCAGGCCTATATGGAAAGCATAATGCCCCGAAGTCTTCAACGTATCTACATGATAATGAAGTGTATCACCTGGCTCCCACCCCTCGACCGACACTGAGCAGTAGTCGTAAGCTGCAGGTTTGTGCTCACAGGCTGTCAGCAGAAACGTCAGGATAAAGAAAAACAACGTAGCGAGATAGGAATATTTACGCATAAATGAGAAGGATTGAGAGAAGGAAATATCTCATTAACTAAATAGATGAGACATTCATCAGTTCTGTGGGCGACGCGTCTCGCGTCGGCAACAATTAGCAAGGAATGGATATCCTATCATGCCGACGCGAGACGCGTCGCCCACAGAACTGGATGAAAGCTTACAGTATGTACTACACCTGATAAGAGCAAGAATGTAATACTTTATACTTAAAAACCTTTAATTATCCGCCTGTTTATCACGACGCGACGCATTGCCTCGGTTGCCGTTGCGGGGGCCTCTGTTATTGTTTCTACGAGGATTACCGCCCTTTGACTGCTGACCCTCATTGGGAGAAGTACGACGCTGATCGTCCTTATCTCTATTGCGAGCTGACTGACGGCGTTCACCATTCTCAGCATTGCCATTTCCGCCTTTACTCTGCCGACGCTTATTCTTGCTGCGACGAGCTTTGTCGAAACGCGTAAGTTCATCTTGTTCGGCCAAATCGACCGAACGCTTGTCGGTTGTTTCGCCTTCTTCTACTAAAGAGAGAGGCTTCTCGCCCACGGCATTAAGCTCGATGATTTCATGAGCACGATTGGCGGTGATGGTCACGAGGTTGGCTGCCAAGCGACGATCCGAACTATAGGTCACAAGACCTGCCAGGGTGTCGGCCTTGAAGAAATAGAAAGTACCATCAGCTGTCTCAAGCTGAACATTTCGCTCGGGGAGTCGGCGCGAAGCCTCCATGTAAGTGTCGACCTCGTAGTTGAGACAACATTTCAGTTTAGCACACTGTCCGGCGAGCTTCTGAGGATTGGGGGTAATGTCCTGGAAACGTGCGGCTGCAGTACTCACGGAGTTGAAGTTTTTCATCCACGTAGCGCAACAGAGTTCACGACCACACGGTCCGATTCCACCAATGCGGCCTGCTTCTTGACGGGCACCAATCTGCTTCATCTCGATGCGTACGTGGAATGCCTCAGCAAGCACCTTGATAAGCTTACGGAAGTCGACGCGTTGATCGGCTATATAGTAGAATATGGCTTTGTTGCCATCACCTTGATACTCCACGTCGCCTATCTTCATCTGTAGTTCGAGATCCTTGGCTATCTGGCGCGAACGAATCATCGTATCGTGCTCGCGCGACTTGGCCTCTTCGTACTTTTCAAGGTCGGCTTGACGGGCTTTGCGATAGATGCGGCGGATGGGCGTACCGGGCTTGAGTGCACTCTTCTGCATTTGCAGGATAACGAGTTGACCGGTGAGCGTCACCACGCCAATGTCGTGGCCGGGCTGTGCTTCTACGGCTACGATGTCGCCCTTCGTGAGGTCGAGGTGATTGTCGTTGCGATAGTAGCCTTTTCGGGTGTTCTTAAACTGCACTTCCACGTAGTCGGTAGCATCCTTATTGCCAGGAACGTCGGCCAAGTAGTCGTACACATTGAGTTGATGGTCGCTCCGACCGCAGCCCTCATGAGCTATGCCACGCAGGGAGGCATCGCCCCACATGCAGAAGCCACAATTGTCGCCACCACACTTTCCCGAACTGCAACCTTGCGAACTGCAGTCACCCTGACAATGTTCACACTTGCCACCAGAGGGCTGCGTAGCATCATCAGCAGTAGATTGGGGAGTTATATCGATATTTTCGTCTGTCATAAAAAGGGATTTAGGAGGTTTGAGGAGGATGTGCGATGCTCGCAAGCAAGCAGTGCGCACGCTCCGTCTATAAGCACAAGAGGCTTTACTTGATGAGCAACACGATCATCTTGAGCGAGAAGTCGAAGAAGACCATGTTGGCATTTACATTATGTTCTATATCGCGCTGAGCGATTGAGAGTTCGTCCATGATGCCTATCACGTTGCGCTCATTGATGAATCGGGCAAAGTTGACAGAGAAGTCTTGCTCCTGCCGATTCATATAGTTGAGTTCGGGCGAATGAAAATTGTACATGAAGTTTTCACGCACCAAGCGTTGGGCATATTCGAGAAAGGCTTTCTGCTTCTCTCGTCCCCACGATGAGAGTTGCTGCGACCATTCGTAGAGATCGCGTATCTTGCGCATATAGCATAGGCGCATGAAGAGCACGAAGAGGTCGAAAAACTGTGCCGTATCGGCATTCATCGTCACTTGTTCGAGTGCTCGCGTGTAGCTGCCCTCGGCTGCTCGTGCCACAAGGCGAGCATCCTCTTCCTGCAATCCATTGAGGCGCTGCAGAGCTTGGGCTATTTCGTCGGCGCTAAGGGGAGGGAAGTCGATACGCTGGGTGCGGCTCAAGATGGTGGACAGCAGATGGTCGGGCTCATTGGCGGTGAGGATAAACACGGTCTGAGCGGGAGGCTCTTCCAGTATCTTTAGCAACTTGTTGGCACATTCCTCGTTCATTTGCTCCGCCAGCCAGATGATAATCACGCGGTAGCCACCTTGGCTGCTCACGTTGGCAAGCTTGGCGAGAATGTTGGTGCTCTCTGCCACGCCTATTTGCGACTGTTGTTTTTCTACGCCCATGCATTTAAGCCACGTCTGACGGGTGAAGTAAGGAGAAGTGGCTATCTGCTTGCGCCATTCGGGCAAGAATTGATCGCTCACCACGGCTGTAGCTTGTCCGCTGGGCTTAATCGTGGGAAAACAAAAATGGAGATCGGGATGGGCTTGCTTCATCGCCATTCGGCAAGCCACACACTCACCACAAGGTTCGCCATCGGCGGTGGGATGTTGACAGAGCAGACGCTGAGCTAAGGCTAAGGCCATTGGCAATTTGCCACACCCCTCAGGGCCGGCAAAGAGCAGCGCGTGGGGCACACGCTCTTCGGCTATCATCTGCTTGATACGTTGCTTAATCGTATCCTGTCCTATCACATCGTTGAATTGCATGGTGGTGGAGGTTGGAATAGAAGGGGGCTACACCGAGTATGCATCCAAGCCAGAAATCTTTTACAGCTTCATGCGATGTGTATGCCCACAATGACAGACAAAGGTACGACTTGACGGGGAATGGGCAAAACGAATTGTGGAAAACTTTCACTCAACGAGACTAACGGAGGGCTGATTGGGCTTTTTTTGAGCAAAGCATTTCGTGTTTACGCACTAAAAGCGTACCTTCGCAGTGGTAAAATCACTTACAATATTATTCTCGCGTTTTTTGAAAAATCTCAATTATATTACGGCACTACGCTTCCCGCTCGCTGTGCTCGTCGTGCTGATTCATAGCTACAATTCCGCATGGCGCACTGCCGGACATGAAGCCTTGACGGGATGGGGCACGTTCTGTTCACAGACATTGCCCACCTTTGCCGTACCCTTATTTTTTGCCATATCGGGCTATTTGTTCTTTGCTCGTATGCAGGCGTTTTCATGGTCAGTATATGCCGAAAAGCTTCGTCGTAGGGTGCACACGTTGCTTGTGCCCTACGTGGCGTGGAACATCATAGCCTTTCTTCTCTACGCTGCCAAGGACTGGGCTGCCCATGTCGCACTACAGCATCCGCTTTCGCTCAACCTCCTATGGGGCGACACGCAGATGTCGTCCGTGGGAACGAATCTCTTGGGATGGACAGTTCAAGCTGCCACAGCGCCCGTTCAGGAGCCCCTTTGGTTTGTGCGCGACCTCATCATTCTCGTGCTGTTATCGCCTATTGTTTACTGGATTATCAAGTGCCTTCACTGGGCAAGCATAGTCATTCTCGCCACCGTATATTATCTGCATCTGTGGCCTAATCCTTGCGGCATGAGTGCCATGGGATGGTGGTTTTTCTCATTAGGAGCATGGTTTGCCATCGAAGGGAAAGAGCCGATCAAAGCTACTCGCTCCTTGCTCCGCCCCTGCGCTGTAATGCTTCTTCCGCTCTTGATCCTGCAAGCCATCCTGCCCGACAGAGGTGGATGGGGCTTTGCCTTGACACAACAGCTATACGTTCTTTCAGCCATGGTATGTGCCATTCACGCTGCCGACAGCCTCAGCCACCGATGGATGCCTGCTAAGGTCGTTGCGCAAAGCAGCTTCTTTATCTACGCTTCGCACGTGATCGTACTCTCGCCCCTTACTGCTGTATTGGCTAAGGCTACGAATGGGTTTGGCTTCAGCGTACAAATCTTAGGTTATTTGCTTTGCCCAGCACTGACCGTCGGCATATGCTTAGCACTCTATGCCGTGCTCGCAAAGTTTCTTCCGAAAACATTCTCACCTCTCCTGGGACGATAAATGATGCGATAAGCGCCACCAATTATTGTTCAAATAGACATTAATATATACACGGTGCATGCATATTCAAGCGAGAAATACGACATTTCCGCCCTTTCGTGGTGATTAACCCAATGTTTTTTCGTAAACTTGCAACATCTTCCACAATATATAACACTTCTATTGCAACATCTAACATATCTATAATGAAGAAGAAATCCTTACTCATCGGAATGGCAGCCATGCTCTTCCCTATGTCTATGGCGGCACAGTACACCATTTACCCCGTGCCACATACTCAGACAGCCGGAACGGGCAAGGTGAGCTTTACCAAGACAGTCAATGTCGTATGCGAAGACGGCATTGATACTTATACCCGCAATCGCGTGGAGCAGATCCTTACCGAACACGGACTCACTGCACGATTCCCGACCGACAATACGCCGATCGAGACTGAGTCGTGCATTTATCTTGGCATAAAAGGCACAAACGGAATAGCTGGACAAAAGGCTACCGCACTCGGTCTCAACACCGACGTGCTCGACAAGGCTAATAAGTTTGATCGTCACATCCTTTCGCTCACCGATGGGGGCAATGGTATCGCCCAACTCGTGGTCATTGGTGAGAATACAGATGCCACCTTCTATGGCCTGGCATCACTCGAGCAGATGCTCGATCAGGGCACAACCGACCTACCCACCGTGACCATCAACGACTATGCCGACCTCAAAGAGCGCGGCATCATCGAGGGTTTCTATGGTAAACCTTACGACAACGAGGTGCGCAAAGACTTAATGCGCTACATGATGCGCTTCAAGATGAACACTTACGTGTATGGCCCGAAGAGCGACCCCTATCACTCTTCCACATGGGCTGCACCCTACCCCACTACCATCACCGAGACACAGAATCAACAAGGATTCATGACGCAGGCCAAGATGCAAGATTTCACCGAGACAGCTCACGCCACCAAAGTGAACGTATCGTGGGCCATCCACCCGGGCAACAGCTTGCTCAACGACGGACAGGTAGTAAGCAAGATCATGTCGAAATTTGAGAGCATGTACAATTTAGGCTTCCGCCAGTTCTCCGTATTCGTCGACGACGTAGACATTCCGAGCGACCAAAGCGGCATGGACTTGACTTGCCAACGCGTCACCGACATCCAGCGCGCCATCGAAGCTAAATGGAACACCCCCGGTGCCGCTGCCGCCGACACCGTAAAGGCTCTCCGCCTCACACCGCAGATCTACTGCCGCGGATTCGTAGGAAGTGAAACTCAATTCAACAACTTCTTCAAAGCGCTGAGCAAGCTTCCCGAGAACGTCACCGTATACTACACCGGTGGCGGCGTATGGTCCGTACCCAATAATGACGACCTCAACACGGTACAGAATCAGTTTGGCCGCAACGTCATCTGGTGGTGGAACTATCCTTGCAACGACAACGGAACAGGACCCAGCGAAATCTATCCCTTGGACATGAAGAGCAACTTCTACGACATGCCCAACGTGAACAACAATAGTTCTCTCTCTACCGAACTCACCGCAAGCAATCAGGGTATCATTTGCAACCCGATGGAACAGGGAGAAGCTTCCAAGACGGCCGTATTCTCTGCTGGAGACTATAGCTGGAACAACAAGGGATTCGACAACAACGAATCATGGGAAGCTGCAATCAAATCGCTCTTCCCTGGCAATGAGGAAGCTACAAAGGCATACCGATTCTTAGCTCCCTACCTCAGCAAGAACGACCCCGATGCGCTCAACACAACCATCAGCACCTACAAGCAAAACGGCAATAGCGAGGACCTCAAGACGCTTCTCTCGCAAATCGAAGAGAACTGCGACGTGCTGAGCAAGCTTGAGAGTTCTGCCAATGCCAACGAATCGCTCTTCTACAAGGACATCAAGCCCTGGGTAGTACGCCTACACGACATGGCCACAAGCATAAAGGACTACCTTGACACAAAGGATCTGGGATCGGATGGCGAACAAGCTTGGCCTCTTTATATGAAAGCCATGGGTGAGTTCAACGATACAAATGAAAGCTATTTCACTCACCACTTGTCGGGCTTCGGAAGCACGTCGATCTCTACCGAGCCACGTCTTACGCATGCATCTTATCGCTACCTGACGCCCTTCGTAGACTATATGAAGGCAAACGCTACAGCAAAACTATTCCCCGCAAAGTCCACATCTACCGCTGCAACATCCTACACCAACGTAGAAGGTATCAAGGTGACTGGCAGCATTACCGCTTCACTTATCCGCTTCCAAGCCAATAAGAAGGTGACGCTTAGCAAGGGCGACTATCTGGGCATCGAATTACCCAATGCCATCCGCATCAAATATGTCACCATGGCCGACTCGCTGATCGATCACAAGAAGCTCAACGTCGTAGTAAGCACAGATGGTAAGAATTGGACCGCAATCAATCGCACAGGCAACGAATGGCTTGTAAAGCCCGAAGCTGGTTCAAGCGACTTCGCTGGCTATGCACGCTACGTAGCAATTGTCAATGATAGCGAAGAACCTCTTTCAGTAGCTACTCGTTATGGATTCGTGAGCCTCTACCCTGCACAGAAGGCTTCAGTCTCTGCTGCTGCAGCTCCCGATGGTGCGGAATTCTGGCAAAACCACACTGCCAACCTCATCTCGGATGGTAATTACAACACTTACGTATGCATCAACCGCGTACAGCAAGCAGGTGATGCCTACACCGTGACGCTGAAAGACGAGACTCCCGTAGAGCATGTACGCATCGTGATGGGTACTCAAAATGGCGACAACATCAACAAGGGCATCGTACAGATTTCTAATAACGGCACCACCTGGACTTCACTTCGCCCCACTGGTGCTTCAAGCAATATCTACACGATGGATCTTCCTCAAAACTTCAAGGTGGGCACTGTTGACGGAGCCGACGTGTACGCATGCGACTTCTCTCCATCCAACGTTGCTGGAAAAGTTACGCCCATCACTGCCAAATACGTACGTCTCTACGTTTCTACGCCCAATAGCGACAAATGGCTTCGCCTGCATGAGATCGAAGTTAATGGTAAGGGCTTGAACGAGATGGCTACCTTCCAAGCTGGTCAGTATGGCATCACGGAACGCAATGCCACAGACGGGTTGGGTTCTACTTCGACTGCAGGCTTCGCGCCCTACAGTTCAAGCAAGGATCGCGTATTCACTTACCATATGATCAATGGTATCCTGCTCAACGGCATCACGCTCTATACCGACCCCGCCACCATGGAGGGCGTCACTTACAGCATCACCACCGATGGCGAAACATGGACAGACATTGAGCCAACAACTGCCAACAACGGACTGATCCGCTTCACCCTCGAAGGTGCCAACCGCGCAGCAACGGCTCTGAAGATCAACTGGGATACGAAGACCATCCCTGCCATCTACGAAGTGGCAGAGAACTACGACGCAGCCAACGTGGAGCATCCCACCGTGACTCGCATTGAGAGCGTGACTGGCTCTACACAGTCAGCCACAGAGCAGATTGCCCTCACCACCGAAGGAAGCCACTTGGTAGCCAAGGCTCAATCGGGCATCAGCAGTGTTGAAGCTTATACGCTCGACGGCCGTACACTCTTCAGCCAGAAGGCTGGCGGAGAGTCACAAGTTGCAATCCCCGTAGTAGGCTCTGCTCACCAGTCAATCCTCGTCAAAGTGACCACCCTCGGCGGCAAGAGCCAGACCTTCAAGGTAATGAAATAATCCATTAGTTCGCTCAGCACACGCATTGTGCGCTGTGCAGCACAACTTTCTCCGCAAGGAGGCAGATTTCCACTCGGGAGTCTGTCTCCTTTTTCATTATCTATCATGCGAAATATTGAGCTATTTGAATTCATTATCCACATGAGAAGAAGAAATATTTCTGAGTGAAGAGTATAAATACGCCATATTTGTTGGCTAAATCACCATAATATGCGAAATTCGCACACATATTGTACAACCATGTGCTTACTCATCCACACACAACAAGGTCCAGACCTTAAAAGAATCCATCAATGAGCGATTTCCTTCTTCAACTACAAAAACTAAAGCAAGACAACGATTACAATAACTTTTCGTCCAATCGGGAGGAATACTGCCCGTCCCTACGGTTTATGATTACAACCACGAGCAATGATGCTTACCTATCCGTAGTTGACGGAAAGTTGAATCCCATACAAGTGGACTATCGCTACTATGAGAGCGAAACTTCCCAATTGCTTCATAGCATAGAAAACGTGATGCGCGAGAAGCAATTCCAAATTGTGTGGGAAGAAGCCGACCAGCGAATAAGCCTCTCGGAGCACCCTTACCTTTGCAATCAGTTGGTACGTTGCCCATTGATAGTCAATGAGAAGGGAGAAACTATCCATGTGGAAGAAGGCGAACAGCAACTTAAGCTTATCCTGACCAAAAAGGGCGACACCATCTCACCACGCTTCAGCGTTGAGGGGACGGATGGTCGCAGCCGATTCTCAATGCTCACCGACAGCTTTTGCTTAGTAAAAGATCAGCTATTCTGCATACGCCCCGTGGGCAACAACTATCGTCACTTTTCTATCTTCGAGAACAGTTTTCCTGCCAGCATGATTGACAAATACCTCTCGGTATTTTATTCATACGTGGAAAACGTGCCCGTTGTGAGCGATGCCTACGACATCCGCATTTCGCAGCAAGAGATAGAACCCGTGCCCACGTTGACCTTTGAGAAAGTCGACACCGATAAAACGCTCTATCTGCAGTTATCCGAAACGGTGAAGGACTTTCCCGCCGACTTCATAGATCGCTTCGGCCTCAACCATATAGCCGTTGAAACTGACGAGGGGGAAATCGAAATAAAGCGACTCAAGCGCCACCCCATGAAGATGATGGCCGACGAACTACTGGCCGACATCACGCACCACGCTCCTTCGGCCAAGGCTCGCAAGACGGTCTATGCCGATGGCAACACCTTCATTGTGCCCGAGGAAGTGGCTGGCCCCTTCCTGCTCCAAGCACTGCCCTCGCTCATCAGCAAATATCAGCTCGTCGGTGCGGAAAGGCTCAAAGAATACAAGGTAAAGGCCGTGCAGCCGAGCTTAAAAGTTAATCTATCATCGGGCATCGACTTCCTGGAGGGAAATGCCACGGTGCAGTTTGGCGAAGAGGAGTTCACGCTCCAGCAACTCTTTGCCCAATACTCTTCAAAGCGCTACATCACCCTGTCCGATGGCAATCGTGCTCTGGTGGACCAAGGCTACATGCGACGTTTGGAGCGCATCTTCAAGAAAGTCAAGAAGAGCGACAAAGACCGCGTGAAGGTATCGTTCTTCGACATCTCCGAACTTGAATCGCTCATTAATACGCCCATTCAGGGCGAGGCCTTCAAGCACCATCGTGAATTCTACGAGGGCTTCAATCGTTTGCCCCAAGAGAAGCTGAAAGTCCCCGCACTCAAAGCCACGCTTCGCCCCTACCAGACGGAGGGCATCAAATGGATTAAATATCTCTACGACAACAATCTCAATGGCTGCCTTGCCGACGACATGGGTCTGGGAAAGACGCTTCAGACCATCGGCATGCTCAACCTCGTCTACCCCGCTGAGCGCAAGCCCACACTGCTCGTTATGCCGCGCAGCCTGCTCTTCAACTGGCAAAATGAAGTGGAACGATTTTCCCCTCGGCTGAAAGTATACACCTACTATGGCAACACGCGCGACATGAGCGAGGCGCTTCGCCATCAGCTCATCCTGACCACCTATGCCATTGTGCGTAATGATATTGAAACGTTCAAGGAGCAGCAGTTTCACTACATCATTCTCGACGAAAGTCAAAACATCAAGAACGTATCAGCGCAAAGCACGCAAGCCATCTACATGCTTAAGGCCGAACATCGGTTGGCGCTAAGCGGCACACCGATTGAAAACAATCTGACGGAGCTCTACTCCCTATTCCGCTTCCTCAACCCCACCATGTTTGGCACGCTCGACGACTTCAACCAGCGCTACACCAACCCCATACAGAAAGAGGGCGACAACGATGCCATGCTCTCCTTGCGCCGCAAGATATTCCCGTTCATGCTGCGTCGCCTCAAGCGCGATGTGCTCAAGGACCTGCCCGATCGCATCGACAAGACGCTTTATGTGGAGATGAACCCCGACCAAGCCCGCTTCTACGAGCAGCGACGCATCTATTATAAGGAGCAGGTGGGCCGCCACATTCAAGCAGAGGGTGTACAGAAGTCGCAATTCATCATGTTCCAAGCCCTAAGCGAACTGCGTCGTGCTGCCTCCATCCCTGAGAGCCTGACGGACGGGCAAGTGCAGTCACCCAAGCTCGAGGCTCTTACGGAGTCGCTGCTCGAAGCCGTGGCCAACGGACATAAGGCCGTAGTGTTCTACAATTTCATAGCCGGCATAGAGCTTACCAGCGAAGTGCTCGATCAGAATGGCATTGACTACGTGTGTATGACTGGTTCTACCCACGACCGACGCAGCGTAGTGGAGCGATTCCAGACCGACCCCAACTGCCGTGTGATGCTCATGACGCTCAAGACGGGTGGTGTAGGTCTCAACCTCACGGCCGCCGACACCGTGTTTATCTTCGAGCCCTGGTGGAACAAGGCTGCTGAGGAGCAGGCCATCAACCGTTTGCATCGATTCGGGCAGAAGTCGAAGGTGATCTGCCTCTCGCTCATCACGAAGGGATCGATCGAAGAGAAAATTCAGATTCTTCAGCAGCAAAAGGCCGATCTCTTCAAGGGACTGATTGGCAGCGATGACTCTTCCGCCAAGCATCTGAGCGAGGAAGATATCAACTTCATCCTCGAATAGTCTGTCACATAGCCCTATCCTATTCACTACTTCCTCACTCCAAAAATCTCCACTTTAGCAATGACAGATACTATATTCAACGAAAAGAGTAAAACCGACCGAGCCAAACGCTATATCCACCGCCCCAACGAGTTCGAACAAAGAGCGGCCTTCGTTTCCCTATACAATGTAAGACTCCCCGTGCTTAAGGCCATTGGACAACCTTTCTCCCTAACTCTCAACAAATATAACTACGTTTTCATCGACGAAGAAGACCAATCCCATGAGCCCGAACCCGTGGCACGCATGCGCGAGCCCAATCCGAAGAAGAAGGATTGGAAAGAATTCATGACCTTATTTTTCATTCCCCAGAATTTTCGTTACGTGCTCGATGCCATGCCCGACAATATGCGCCAGCTCTGGCTCGCCGTGGGGAAAAAGCATTTTGTCAACATCGACGAAGCAAAAGAAATCTATGGCAAGGAAGTCACCGACAAACGCGCTTGGCGCACTCATCTGATCGATGAACTCTGCGACTTCTTCCAAACCTATGGTGCCAATGATTGGTATTACTACGACGACCTTGATACTGCGGAATACTTGGCATTCAGCGACCCACACTTCTATTCCATCACCCTGTTTGCTCAAAGTTGCAACAACCCTTACTTAAATTCTCTGCCCGAAGGGGTCACTCCCATCTCTGTAGAGAACAATCTCTTCGCCGACCTTTCCATCATCGAATCGCTCAATCTGGCTCAAAAGCTGCCGCTTGGCACCAACAAGCTCCGCTCCGCGCAATTCAACAAATCCGTACGTTCCTTCTCCATTCAAGAGTTTTTCGAGGGAAAAACGACGTTTGAAGAATCTCAGCATCTACGTGCTGACTTCTTAGCTCTTTCCTATCAGATGATGCACTATGCCGGAGTACTGAAGGACAAGACCATGCCACAGGATATCGCAAAAGCGTGGGCTTCATGCTTTTATCGGTTTGGAGATCATTTCTTCTCATTTTTCTTCCCATATCTTAAAGGCATAAAGAAGTCACAAGTTGAATCATCGACCGATAGTTTCTTAAGCTACATACACGATTTTTGTACACTTCTCAATACCAATCATTGGACCGACGTCAACTGCATGTGCTACAGCATACGTTCCTTTGAAGTTGGATACAAATGTGGTGAAAAGGATTTCCTTCTTTTTAAAGAAAGCGACTGTGCTGCTCACCTCGACATCACCAACAAGTTGACCGACAAAAGCATCACCGCCGATCAATGCATCGACCAAATCTCTGTGCCTGCCCTCAAAGGTATTCTCTTCTCTCTGGCAGCATGGGGCCTACTTGAGATTGCTTGCGAGCCACAGAAAGACAAAGAGCAGTTCTCGCCCTACGATGCCCTGCGCTACGTACGCCTCACCCCGCTTGGCCGATACGCGTTTAAAATCGACAAGGACTACACACCCAAAGTCAAGATAGAGCAGACCACCGACTTCGAACTCAACGAATCACGCCTTATCATCAAGCTGCTCAACCCCGACAGCCCTCGCAACGTGGCCATCGATCAGTTTGCACAAGCCGTCACCCCGATGCTCTACTCCGTCAGTCCCGAATATTTTCTGCGAGACTGCCTTTCGCTCAAAGACCTTGAGGACAAAATAACGCGTTTCGAGCAAATTGTACGTACGGAACTTCCCGACAATTGGAAATCCTTCTTCGATGAACTCCGTTCGCAGTGCGACCCTTTCAAAAAGCCCAAGAATGCTTACAGCGTCTATCGGATCGATCCCAAAGACAAGAAGTTGCAAGCTATCATCCTCAACGATCCTATGCTGAAGCAGTACATCTTACGTGCTGAAAACTATATGGTGCTTATCGAGCGAGCCTCCATTCCCGAGGTGAAGCGCATACTTCTCAAGTACGGATACATTTTCTAAGAGAGAGGAGGATTAAGCCCCTCAGCCAATACCGGGGGGGAGATGCGTCCTCGCGGCACTGCAAGTCTACATTGCCTGCCATCCTTATCATACCTAAAAAGTGGCATCCTCGCGCGCGCGTATTACAGACATTTTTCCCATCAGTTGCTTGCACTCCGTCACTCGGCTACATGCAACGTATATGAATATCAGCACAAAACGCGTCTGTATGTGCCTACACTTTTCCTACACTCTATCTTGCACAATTCTCATAGGGACAAAGAAAAATTAGTGGTGGGAAGAGAAAAAACTACCCCACCTAACAGAAAAAACGCTTCAAGCAGAAAATCTGAAATGCAAGGAAGTGCAAGCAAAGATGACGGAAGAGTTGGTCGTCTCACGCAAACGAAGCTTCTCATTATCAGCAATATACAAGCATCCCTTTCTGATAGTGCAAGCAAATAAGCACGAAATCGGCTGTAACGTGCGCGCGCGAGGCAAGCTCTCTCCCCTCCCTTTCTTTTCCGCTCTTAAAGCAGAAAAAGTGTACAAATTCTACACTATTTTTTGCGCAATGCAGCGAGTTATCGTATCTTTGTATAAGATAAGCTGCGGCTCAGCATAAAGTTCAAGCAAGCTTGACTTTCTGCTCTCGCCTTGCATTATCTTTGTATGCAGATAGAATCCAACCACGAAAACCATCAAATATTCCATCTATGATACATTTCTACAAACTGGCTACAGCTCTTTGCCTCTTTGCCCTCATGCCCTTTGCAGCACAGGCACAGCTCGAGCTTAAGCCCACCACGCTCACCAATAGTGAGAACGAACCCGCTCCGGTTCACCCCGTGCCATCTCCACGACAACTGAAGTGGCAGTACACGGAGTTTTATGCCTTCTTCCACTACGGTATGAACACCTATACTGGCAATGAGTGGGGATACGGCAACGAGAATGAAAACATCTTCGCACCCACTGCAGCGCCCAATCCCGAGCAATGGCTCACTGCCGTAAAGGCAGCTGGCATGAAGGGTGGCATCGCCGTGGTGAAACACCACGATGGATTCTGCCTCTGGCCCACAAAGACTACTACACACAACGTAACCTCATCGAGCAATGCCTTTGCCAAGCAGACGGACATTCCACGTGACTTCGCTAAGGCCGCTCAGAAGCTGGGCATGAAGTACGGTTTCTACGTATCTCCATGGGACCGCAACAATGCTGAATATGGCAAAGACACTTACGTGAAGAACGTATTCCTCCGTCAGTGCGCCGAGCTTGCAGCCTACGGTGCCGACCAGTTTGAAATGTGGTTTGACGGCGCCAACGGCGGCGATGGCTACTACGGCGGCGAAGGCGGCACACGAAGCATCGACCGCTCTACTTACTACGACGTGCCCAACCTCCGCGACACCGTACACAAGGTTAGCCCCGACTGCGTGCTCTGGGGTGTAGGTGGCGAAAGCCGCTGGATCGGTAACGAGCAGGGATGGGCAGGTGAAACCAACTGGAGCCCTGAAGAGTATGGCTACGCTGAAGAGAAGAATGGTATGTACGGCAACATGGACGGATGGTACTGGCAACCAGGCGAAAGCGATGCCAAGATTACCAACAACGGATGGTTCTGGCACAGTGGAGAAACGCTTCTCTCGACCGAACGCCTCTTCCAGATGTATCTCGAAACCGTAGGCCGAAACGCTACACTCATCCTCAACTGCCCGCCCGACAAGAGCGGTTCGCTCCCAGAAGCCACCGTGACCCGACTCAAGGAAATGGGCGATATGCTCAAGGAACGCCTCGGCGGTACTAACTATGCACTCACTGCCGACGACGTGCAAGCTTCTGAAGAACGCACCGCAGGCACAGGACGCTCCTTCGGCATCGACCAAGCACTCAACACCGACAGCCTCACCTACTGGGCTACCAACGACGGTACGCTCAAAGGCACCATCACCTTCCAGTGGAAGACGGCTCAACCCATTCGCTACGTCGTACTGCAAGAACACATCAAACTGGGTCAGCGCGTCAAAGCTTTCAACATCGAGACGAGCAATGACGGCGTAAACTGGACAAAGCGTGGCGGCAACATCACCACCTCTACCATCGGCTACAAGCGCATCATCCCCCTCAACGGCAGCACAAGCAACAGCTACAGCAACGCCCAGAGCGTGAAATATCTGCGCATCAACATCACCGACAGCCGTGCATGCCCCACACTTGAGAACATCTCCCTTTACTAGTCAAGAGAATTTTCTAGAAAAGCTAATCGTCCTAGAATCACTAGAAATACTAGAATCACTAGAATCACTAGCCCCTAGAAACTCCCAAAAATCTCCATCACATGAAATATCTCTCCATAGCCTTAGCAGCCCTAACCTTCCCCCTAGCTGCCCAGGCACAAACGGTCAAAGTTGACTTTGAAGACGCTTCAAGCTACAAAGCTCTGAGCGTATACGATACATGGGAAGAATCGCCCTTCCGCACAGGCAAGCTGCAAGGCAACGCTGCCGTCGTAGACAACTTCCTCCCGCAAACCAACGCCGACGGCGTAGTGCTCAACGATTCTAAGAAAATTCTCGGTGTGCAGCGCTCACGCTTCGGTAGCAACACGTTCGGCGTACGCGTCGACCTCAACGAGCCATTCAGCACCACTCCCTCTACGGTCTACGTTCACGTAAAAATGTACAAGCCCACCAAGGGCAAAGCCATGCTCGTTGGCCTCGGCAAGCGCCCCGACCGTGCTGGTCAGAGCAACGATGTAGAGCAGTTCTGGGTATATTCCAGCAAGTCGCTCCCCGCAGATGAATGGTGCGACGCTGTATTCCCCATCAAGACTTGCAATGGCGTAGAGATCCACAGCTTCGTGATCATCCCCGACGTCACTTCACCCAACGAACTCACCGAAGACTTTGCCGCCTACTTCGACGACATCGAAGTAAACAATAGCGACATGCCTCGCATTAAGCAAAATGCTTACTACGATCTCAACTTCGACACAGAGTCCACTTCCGGCAAGTCTTGGCAGTACGTAACGACTGTCAAGCTCACTTCTACTACTAACGGTTCACAGACGCTCACCGTAGGTTCTGTCAATCCTCAGTTGCTCTACAGAGACCTGACAAGCAAGTTCTTCCGTGCCAAGGCTGGCGATGATATTACCCCCGTCATCAATTACAACGGAGGATGGATGAACGGATACGTCTACCTCGACCAGGGAAATGACGGACAGTTCAACGTTAAGCTCAACGACAACTACACCAATGCCGCAGGTAGCGACCTCATGAGCTACTACTACATCGAGACAGAAGAAAACACGAAAGGCTACAAGTACGATGGTACAGAGCTGAGCGGAAATGATCGCAACACTATGGAGACCCCAGCCTTCAAGCTCCCTGCCGACCTTCCCGTAGGCTTCTACCGCATGCGATTCAAGGTAGACTGGGGTAACGCCGATCCCGCAGGACGTATGACAACTACCAACAGCATTAAGTCAAACGGCGGTGTCGTAATCGATACCCGTCTCAACGTACATGCCGACAAGGTCAACGTATCTTCAGCAAGCCGCAACGGCTACATTACCGATGTCAACGGTACAGAACTCGTAAGCTACAAAGCCGACTTCTACAAGCAATTGGCCATCATCGCACAGCCTGCTCCCGGCTTCGCGCTCGACTCCGTAACCATATACCACGGCTACAACCTCACCGGCGAGCAGTACAACAAGTACGGCACCAAGCAGTGGGACAAAGTAGTCATCCGTGCAAGCAGCTTCAACAAGAAGACTGGTAAATATACGCTTCCCGCCAGCATCATCGACGGCGACGTCATGATTGATGCCCAGTTTGCCAGCACCACAGCTGTCAAGGAAGCCACAAAGGAGGAGAATCCTTTGACTTTTACCACCGCGGCCGGAAAGCTCACCCTGCACGCAAGTCAGCCCACCGAAGTAACGGTAATCGACGCTGAAGGCCGCACCCTCTTCAAGCAAACCATCAATGGTAACCGCACACTCGCCCTCCCCACCGGAGTATACGTAGTCAACGGTCAGAAAGTAACATTGTAACCCACCCAATCATACTAAGAAAAGCTAGCATTTCTATAGCCTCCCAAGCCCATAGAAATGCTAGCTATTTTTAATAAGCATCTAAAATAGACCGCATCCCTAAAAAAAAGATTAGAATAACTACCCCCCTATAAAAACTATAATCACTAGACTCACTAGAAAAACTAGAAAAACTAGAATCACTAGAAAAACTAGAATAACTAGAATAACTATACCCCCCCTTCCCCAATGAAACTCCTATATTTCCACGGCTTCGCCTCATCAGGCGCCAGCGGCACCGTACAATTACTCCGCAAAATTCTCCCCTCAGCAGAAGTCATCGCTCCCGACATCCCCGTCGACCCCGAAGAAGCACTTCCCATGCTCCAATCACTCGTAGAGGCAGAAAGCCCCGACCTCATCATCGGCACCAGCATGGGCGGCATGTACGCTCAGCAGATGCACGGTCACCTACGCATCTGCGTCAACCCAGCCTTCCACATGTCGACCATGAGCAAAGCCCTCCACACCGGCGAGCACAAGTGGCTCAACGGACGCAAAAACAGCGAGAAGACCTTCAAGGTGACCGCCGAAATCATCCGCCACTTCAACCAGATGGAGCGACACCAGTTCGACGGCATCACCCCCGATGACCGCGAACTCTGCTACGGCCTATTCGGCATCAAAGACAAGTTTGTCAATCCCGCCAACGCCTACAGCGATTTCACAAAACACTACACCCACGCCGAGCGCATCGATGCCGACCATCAGCTCAACGACAAAGTGATACACAAATACCTCCTTCCCCTCATGAGGTCCATCCTCGGCCCCCTCTACGACGAAGCCACCAAGCCTCCCCTCCCCGACTACATGAAATACTAAAAGGCCCAGCAATCAAGATCCACTAAAAATCCTATAGCCTCTAGTATCACTATAAATACTATAATCACTAAAAATACTAGAACCACTAGAAAAACTAGAATCACTAGAAATACTAGAATCACTAAAACCACTATAGCCCCTCACCAAAATCCCCCGCATATCATTGATATGCGGGGGATTTTAGTACTTATTTATTCTCTGTCTTATTAAAGCACTCTCTGCACAGCGGCTCATAGTCCTCTTGCTCACCGAGCAGCACGCGCTCATTGTTCTTCACTATGCGGTGGGAGAACTGAGCAAGGTTGCCACACTTCACGCAGATAGCATGCACCTTCGTCACATCCTCTGCTATAGCCATCAGTTGTGGCATCGGCCCGAAGGGTATTCCCTTATAATCCATGTCAAGGCCGGCTATGATGACGCGCTTACCACTATTAGCAAGCTCGTTGCACACCTCCACCAAGGATACGTCGAAAAATTGTGCCTCGTCTATGCCCACCACCTGCGCCTCTGAAGCCATCAAGAGAATGCTGCGAGCCGACTCTACAGGAGTAGAAGAGATAGAGTTAGCATCGTGCGAGACGACATCCTCTTCAGAATAGCGCGTATCGATAGCAGGTTTGTAGATTTCAACGCGCTGCTGCGCAATGCGTGCACGCTTAAGCCGACGGATGAGTTCTTCCGTCTTACCGGAAAACATCGAGCCGCATATCACTTCTATGCGACCTTTAGATAGATTATTCGATTCCTGAAACATGGTATATAAAAGGAGAAGAGAGGTAGAGGGGGAAGACAATTACAATTCCGTCAAGTCTACAAAGTAGCCGCGCTTCTTGCGCTCCTCAATAAGTTGTTCGAGCTTGCGCTGACGGCTCTTGGCTACCCAGTGACGAGCAAAGACGTTAGGAATAGCCACACCCAGAGCGATACACATAATCGTGATGGCTGAAGCCATACCAAACTTCATTGCATTGGTCAATTCGCCCACCACACCGTTCATTTCGATCAGACCTACAAGAGCACGATACATCAGCACACCAGGCACCATCGGGATGACGCTCGGAATAGAAAGCACGTGATTGGGAGCATGTACCCAGTGTACAGCCTTCACAGCAATCAAGCTTGCCAGTGCACTTCCTGCCAACGAACCGATGGCAAGGCCCATATCCAACCCCACATTGTCATTGCTCGGACCGAGATTGACGAAGTTGCGCGTGCAGACAGCGATGATACCACCTATAGCCACTACCCACAGCAGGCGACGCGGAATATTGAATATCATAGAGAAGCCCATAGCCGAGATAGCAGCTGCTGCTGCATAGCTGATATAGCTATTGTGAGGAATCATGGGTATGGTATAGAACTGTGTCAAGTCGAAGTTGGACAGTTTGAGGAAGAAGGCTATACCAAACGACATCGCGACAATCATCAGAAAAGTGTTGATGGCTCTTGTCAAGCCCACCTGTATATAATTGTCGAGCATATCGTCGACAAAGTTGATCAGAGGCACACCTGGCACAATAAACAAGGCACAAGCCAAGAGCGGGTGGAGCGGAGTGTCTGTCCACGAAGAGGGAAGATACGTTGTGGCCCACGCTATCACAGTACTGATAAAAGCTGCGATGGCAATGCCCATATAGTTATTCAAGCCCTTGCGGAGCATGAAGCCGCGCAAGTACATACCAATGGCAGCAGCGAAGGAAGCATAGAAGAATGCCGTCCAGTCGCAACCAAACTGAATGCAGAATCCGCCGCAAGCGAAGCCCGTACCGATTGCCACTTGAAGGGGAGTATAGTTGCGAGGGCGCTTGGCAATCTGCTCAAGTTCGTCGGCATACTGCTCGATGGAGTAGTCCTCACGAATGGCTTTCCATGAGAGCTTGCTGATGAGCGAGATGGTAGTCATGTTGATGCCATGCTTGTCGCAACGCTGAAACTTCGTAAAGGAGTGTTCGTCATCGCTGAGGTTGACCATCAACATGTTGTACTGCACGTAGATATGCAAGTGTTCTTCGGGAAGTCCGAGGAAGGCTGCTACGCGCTTCATGTTACGCATAATGCGGTTTGTGTCCGCTGCGCTTTCCACGAGGAGTTGTCCGGTGCGCAGCAGCAAGTCGAGCTTGTGGCGAATGAGCTGTTCTCGCGTAAGTTCGGTGTCTGTTGTCATTAAGTTTATGGGTTATAAGAATTATTACGGCTGCAAAATTACAAAAAATTAAGCAAAGCGCTCATCTCTAAGCCACTTCTTATGCGTCCTTTTCTATAATAAGCCATGCTCCAAGCCTATTCCATTTACTTTCTCTACTCTTTTAAGCTATTGCAACAACATCTATTTCTGCTCATCTACTAAGGCCGAGCCATCCACAGCCCTTTATCTTTCCATCGCTCGATAGCCATCTATCGCTCTGCCGCCCGTGGGTGGCAGCTTTACCACACCGAACCGGCAGCTCTGCCACCCGCGGGCGGCAGAGCTGCCGCACAAGGGTGGCAAAGACGCAGATAATCATCGAGCGACGAAAAGATAAAGGTATATAAGTCAAAGAGAAAGGGGGTATTGATCAAAGATAAATGGGATGGTGCGCTTCAGCGAGCGTATTGAGGAGGAAAGATAGGCATTCGTATCGTTTTTGGGAAAGCATCTTTAAGACTTACTTTGGAAGTAACGCGAAATCGCCTCTCATCTGCATTGCTGCGAAGATGAGAGGCGATTATCTACGTTTCTATGAAGAAAACGGCTGATTACTGATCAGCGTCCTTCAAGAGAGGATTGTACTTGAGTTCTTGATCGGGGATGGCGAAGATAAGCTTCTTGCTATCCCAAGCGTAAGTGGGAGTACCATAGAAATCATCATTGTCGGGAATGACGATGTTCTTGTGGAAACGCTTGAAGGTCATGAGGCTCTTACCTTCACCCCACATTTCTACACGCCAGTTGTAGAAGATCTCGTCGAGGAGCTGCTCCTGAGTCATGCTGCTGAGCGTTTCGGCAGTTGCGGTGTCGCGATTGTCGAGGATAGCCTTCAAGTAGGTGCAAGCCTGAGTCAAGTTGCCTTGGCGAGCATAGGCTTCGGCTGCGATCAGATAGCACTCTTCGATACGCATGAAGTGGATATCGCTTTCCCATGAGCGGTCGCCCATGATGGTGTGTGAGACGTTGGAGTAGAACTTACCTGTGGGCAAGAGGCAGAGCGACTCTAGGGCAGAACCCGCATATCTTTGATAGTAGGGGCTCTCTGTGAACCAGTCACGACGTGCATCGGTCTCGGGGATCTGATTGAAGAGGTCGGAGTTGATTACCTTGAAGTCGCCTGCAGCCGTGTAGCTGTAGGTATAGAGGTCCATCATGCCCCAGAAAGTACAGAGTCCGCCAGTATTTTCAGCTGTTACGTCCATACCCCACAACCAGTTGTTGTTGTTGACGGAGTTGAAACCGAAGAACATGTCGTCTTCCGAGAGGATACTGAGGCCTTCGTTGCCGTGTGCTTCTGTGATGGCAGCTACTGCGGCGGTAGCAGCTTCGCTATTCATACCCATCTGCAGGTAGGCATAAGCCTTGAGGGTAAGAGCCACTGCCAAGCTGGGCTGATCGATAGAAGTAGGTGCGGCGTCTTCCTCGGCGGCCGACTTGAATGCCGCGATGGCATCGTCCAAATCGTTGAGGATGAACTGATACACCTGCTCATTGGTAGAAGGGCCTTGGTTGTCCATTCCCTGCTTGTTGTAGATGGGGAGCACCTTCTTGTTCTTGCAAGTGGCATAGTCGCCGTTGTAGAGGTTCTCTAGGTTGAAGTAAGCATAGGCACGAGCCGTCTTACATTCTGCCCAATAAACTCTGGTCTGGGCAGCCTCGGGCACGTTTTCATCGCCACCTGCTGCGGTAAAACCTGAGTTACAAGCGTCGATGATGCGGTAATAGGTGTACCAGTTGGACTGGGTACGTGCGGAGGTTCTCACCGTAGACTGTCCGTTGGCTTCAGAACGCCAGTAGCCATAAGTAGAACCTTGCGACATAACCATATCGTGTGAAATGATGTCCGTAGCGATATCGATCGACTTCTGTCCGAAGTCATTCTGAGAGGTGCTACCACCAGCTTGCCAGCGCGTCAAGGCTGTGACCGTGCCCTGCACTTCGCCCAACATGATTTTAGGATTCCACTTGAACTCCTTTTCTTTCTGGTCTGACGTGATGTAAGCACCCTCGGGCTCACGATCCAAGAAGCCCTCAGAGCATGATGCTAAGGAAGCCAAGGCTGCTGCCAAGATTGGCATATATGTCAAAAACTTATATTTCATAGTGATTTGTATCTTTAGTTTGGCTGTATATCCAAGTATGAGCTATTGTTAGAAATTCAACTTCAGACCGATGGTAAAGCTTGATGAAGGCATATACTGGAGGTCGTCGGACTGACCTGTAGCGCTTGTACCAGGCATGAATCCCTTACGAGCACTGAGGTAGAAGAGGTTTTCGCCAGTAGCATAGATCTGCACGCCGTTCATGCCACCCAAGCGAGTAGTCAGAGCGTTGGGCAAGTTGTAAGCCAATCGAATGCTTGAGAGCGACAAATAGCTACGCTTCGTGAGGAAGCGGGTGCTACGAGCAGCAGCATAAGTACCATCTGAGCTACCTGCAGAGAGCATAGGCACATCGGTGATATCGCCGGGCTTAGTCCAACGCTTTTCGATGTCCTTGTGCCAGTTATTACCGCCAAGTTCGTTATCGCTCATCAAGACGGCATAAGCATAGTCGTAAGCATAGCCACCGAGAGAGTATGAGAAGGTGGTGCCGAAGGTGAAGTCCTTCACGCGGAGGTCAAAACCAAAACCGCCGGTGAGCTTCGGAGTAGCCGACTTGCCCACATATTCGCTCACAGCCTCGGTCCAATCAGCGCTTACGCCTTCTACGAGCTGATATTCCTCGCCCTTGTGCTGGCTCTTGAACTGTTCGAGGTCGGTTACTACCTTTTCTGTACCATCGGCATACTTAGCCGTGAGGGTCTTGTACTGTGCAAGGCCTGTCTCGGGATTTACTCCCTTATAAGTAGGCAAGTAGAAGTCGTAGATACCCTTGCCCTTCGTCCAAGTGAAGCGGCTGGTGTACTGATAGTACTCCATGCGATTGCCGTTCTCATCGAGAGGAAGTTCGGTGATGGTGTTCTTATAGTGCGAACCGTTGAGACGGATGTCGAAGCTGACGTCCTTGGTCTTAACAGCGTGTGCTACCAAGCTGAATTCTACACCGGCATTACGCATCTTACCATCGTTGACGGGGATGGAAGCATAACCCTTCGACATAGCTACGCTGCGGAGGAAGAGCATGTCGCTTGTCAAGCGGTTGAAGTAGTCTACTTCACCTTCCAAGATGCCTGCGATGTTGAACTCAACACCCACATTGATATTCTGTGTCTTTTCCCAAGAGAGATTCTTGTTACCCTTCTTGTAGAACACGAATGAAGGATCATCGTTCATATTGCGGATGCTGTATACATCGGCATAAGGATAGTATGAGGGGATTGTACCCATAATCAAAGCACCGAGCGACTGGTTACCCGTCTTACCCCAAGAAGCTTTCAGCTTCAAGTTGCGGAGCCAAGTGACGTCCTCCATGAAAGCTTCCTTAGTGATGTTCCATGCAGCACCTACTGAGCCGAACGTACCCCAACGATGTCCTTTAGCGAAACGTGAAGAACCATCTGCACGGAGAGCTGCATTGAAGAAGTACTTTTCAGCATAGTCGTAAGAGACCTGACCAAACCAGCTATCGAGTGAATAGCCATAGTTCATACCTGAGAGATCCTGATATTTCACAGCATTACCCATGGTGACATCGTTGGCACGAACGAGGTTGTTCTTAGAGCCCGTCATCACTTCATTGGTGGTCCAAGTAGACTCATGACCTACGAATGCGCTCACGTTGTGCAGAGCTGCATAAGTGTGCTTCCATGAAAGGATTTGGTTGCCCACCACCTGACGAGAAATGAAGCTTTCGGTATCAATACGTCCGAGGCCTTCAGCATCGCCATAGTAGGGATTGGTAAGTACATTTTCATTAGAATGATAGTACATATATCCCAAGCCAGCGGTCAGTTTGAAGTCTGTCAAGAAGGTAGCTTCCAACTGTCCGTTGCCATTGAATTGGTCGAGGTCGGTGCGGTCTAAGTCGAGGTTGGCGCTACCAGCAGGGTTCACACCTGCAGCGAAGCCACGACCATAGCCATCATGCATACCGTAGTCGTAACGATAGCCACCCACGTTGGTATCGGCAATGCGGTTGCCATTCTCATCGCGTTCGTAGACGGGATAGAGATAGGGGGCATTGTTTACGAAGTTCAATGCATTGTTGGATGCACCCGTATCCTGTACCGACTTGTTGTAGCGAGCATTGCTGTAAGAGAGCTGTGCGCTACCCTTGAGCCAATTGGTGATGCGGATATCCGTATTGATACGTGAAGAGAAACGACGGAAGTCAGCTCCTACCAAGTAGCCTTTATCCTTGGTAAAGCCCAAAGAAGCATAGGTCTTGATGCGGTCGGTACCACCTGTGAGGTTGATACCAGCGTCTACCTTCTGACCTGTGCGGAAGAGTTCGTCTTCCCAGCTATCAGGATTGTATCGGCGGGTTACACCTTCGTTGAAAAGTCCGGTTTCTGGATTGATGAGGTCGGCACCAGCTACATTCCACATATTGTATGTGTCAGGAATACCCTTGGTGCTGAACAATACCTGAGAAGCCTTTGCTGCAGCCGATTCGAGATCCAAGCGGCGGCTTTCAGCACCCGTATAAGCATACTGATTGCGCAAGCTTTCCCAAGAAAGTTCAGTAAAGCGCTCTGGCGATTTGATCACATCGTAAGTGGGCAGCCAACGTCCGCTTACAGAGTACTTCACGTCGGCACCTACGGAGAGCTTACCAGCCTGGCCTTTCTTCGTAGTGATGATGATCACACCGTTTGCACCACGCGAACCGTAGAGTGCGGTAGCCGTAGCATCCTTCATGAGGTTGAGGCTCTCGATATCCTTCGGATCGATGGTGGAGAGGTCGCCAGCGTAGGGCATGCCATCCAATACGATGAGCGGCTGAGCAGCAGCATTCACCGAACCGATACCACGGATTACGATTGTAGAGTTAGCACCAGGGTTACCATCGCCCTGCATGATCTGTACACCGGCTACTTCACCGGCAAGGGCAGAGGTCACTTCGGTAGTGGCTTTATTCTCCACCACGTCGCCCTTGATCTGCGTAGCAGCACCAGTAAACGATTCCTTAGTGGCCTTACCATAGGCTACTACGTAGGCTTCGCCGAGGTTCTGCTCATTGTCTTTGAGCGTTACCATCACGTTGCCCGAGATGCTCACCGTTGCGGGCGACATACCGAGGTAGTGTACGTTGAGTTGCTTGGCGCTTGAGGGCACTCCGTTGAGTGTGAAGTTACCATTAGCGTCGGTTGAGGTCTTAATTCTTGAACCTTTTACTTGCACCGAAGCGCCTACTACGGGTTGCCCGTTGGTGTCGAGCACGCGTCCTGTTACGCGCTTCTGTGCTGAAGCGGTGGCTGCTGTCATCAGCAGCGCAGCTCCCATAAGCACTAACTTTTTGTTCATAATCTAACCGTTTTATTTAATGTTTGTTGTTTCGAGGAGTGGAGGCTTAGCTTCGGGGGGAGGAGGAGAAACGGACGTTTTCTTGGGTAAGTAAACGAGCCTTTCCCAGCGGCTGTAGTACGAAATGGACTAAATAGTGTTAAGTTTTGCCTATTCCCAGTGTTGTTGGACTTCGCTCACGATGTAAGCTATTTTCATGAAGGCTAAGCAGAAGTTAAATTTGCTACAATTCTTTTAAATGACTCGTCTATACTTCTTACAAACTCTCCAATGAGTCTTATTTGTGGTACATTTTGTAAGCAAAAATGCTTTTAAATGAACTTTTTGTAACAATTGTTGGCTGCAAATATATCGATTATTTCTTATAGTGCAACACTTTACCCCTAAAAAAATAGATATCTGTTGAATTTCTTTTAGAATTGCAACATTCTTATTGCAAATAAAGTCTAAAGAAGCTATTTTTGTGTGATGAAGCGGGGCGGAGGCTGGCTCGGGAAGGGTTGTTTCACGTAGCCATGGCTTGGGGGGGGGTAGATGGATGGTTTTGAAAGGTTTCCTGTGCATGGGTGAGGGAAGGGCTCGTAATGGGGGGCCAATGGTGGGGTATATATAGATGCCTCGCACGAAGGAGGCGGGATAAAGGGAATGTTGATTGATGGGTGCAAAGTTGCAAGCAAATCTTCTTCTTACCAAAAAAAGTGAATAAACTGTTCACAAAAACTTCTCCTACGCGTACGCGCGCATTCCGTCGATTCCGTTCGTAATTACTTGCACTGCGCTCACTAGGATGTATAAACGTTATGTTTATCAATGGGTGATTGGTGTGAGGAGAAGGAATTTTGCTTGCACTTTTCTTGCACTTACTTGCACTCTGTTGGTGAGAGTGATGTGGATCGCGATATATCATAGAATGCGCGCAGACTAGTCGTGGGAGGCGTGTGAACTAGTCGTGGGAGGCGTGTGGACTAGTCGTGGGAGGCGTGCAGACTAGTCGTGGGAGGCGTATTTAGCATCGGCCCGCTGAGCGGAAAGGAGTGTGTGAGGGAAAGTGCAAGCAAGGTATTCTGAAATGAGGCTGAGTATCAACGCATTAGAGGGAAAAAGTGAGGGGTGAGGGCAAAAAGGGAAAAAATGACTGTAATGCGCGCGTAGGCGCGAAAAAGAATAGGTGGGGAGGAAGAGGGAAGTCTTTTCAATAGTTCTGTGGGCGACGCGTCCCGCGTCGGCATTGCCTGCGAGAAGAGAGAGAAAGTTTGTAGGAGAAGCAAGAAGTGAGCCCATAGGCAGTGGGGGCGAAGTGTCCCGCTTCGGCGCAGCAACGAGTGGCTCGATGCCCGAGTTGCTGCAAGAGGCAACAAGTCTTTTTTTGCCACGCTCGGCATCGAGCCTCACGTGTCAAGCCGAAGCGGGACACTTCGCCCCACTGCCTATGAACTTACCTCTTGATTAGTGGCAATGCCGACCCACAGAACTTGGGAATTTGTACCTTAAGGGTGGGTTTGTACAATGGGAGAAGGAACGATTGATTATGCGAGAGGCGGTACTTCTGGAATGATGCAGTCGGGAGAGGATTGTAAAGAGTTGTTGAAAAACATAACGTAGTATATGGGCATGTATGTGATGCCGTGCTCTTGAAATACGCGTTGTTCGTTGCTCAATACAATGCCTCGACTGATGTGATAATCTGGTGTGGAGATAAATCTAGTAAGTGCACTATGCACTTTGTAATCCTTGCCCGATTTTACTTCGATAGGGAGTACCTTTAGCTGGTTGTAGTCGTCGATAACAAAATCTACTTCTCCACGTTGTTTATTGTCGTAATAATGCAATTGGAACCCGTGAGCGTGGAGTTCTTGTGCCACAACTGATTCATAGACCGACCCAAGATTGATGCTACAGACGTCACCCAGTACGGCGTTGATATTCGTGCCATAAAGAATGTTTGTGAGCAGTCCTACATCGCTCAGATAAAGTTTTATCAAGTTTTTCGTTTCCGATTCTGCTAGAGGAAATTTAGGATTGCTTATGGCTTTTACTTCGAGCGCTACTCCAGAGTTGGTAAGATACTCAAACTCTTCAGCATAGTCGTCAAACTGCTTGTGCCCTGCCTTGTTCTCGATATTCTTTACGATGATGCGTTTCTTCTTGTTCTCCATATTAGAGGGTATCATGTCGTAGATTCTTCGGATAACGAGTCGTTTGTCTGCTTCATACTGTGATGCATCGATTTTGTAAAGGCTATGAATGTCGCGCTGTATGTTGCGCACTTGGATGATGTTTCTGTTCTCAAGAAATTTGTTGATGGCATCGGGCATACCTCCCACAAGCAGATAGATCTTAAACTGCTGAAGCATATATTTGTGCATGGAGTCATTGAGGCTTTTTTCTTGCACGAAAGAGTCTTTCACTTTGTCGATAGTAGACTGTGCACACCCCATGGCTAAAAGAAATTCTTCAAAGTCAAGAGGGTACATTTGCTCAATGGCTATGCTGCCAATGGGTACAGAGGGGGTTTGAGCTAAAGCTACACCTAATTCTGATCCGCTCGCTATATAACGATACTTTGCGTCTTCGTTGAGAAATTTTAGCATGGTGAGCATATGAGGATAACTTTGTATCTCATCTAGAAATACAAGGGTGTCGGCATACGTGCCTAGTTGATTGCCGGCAATGGCTCCCAACTGCATGTAGAAGTCTTCTTTACTTCTCACGCTTTTGAATACCTGTACACCTTCGGCATCCTCCTTAAGATTGATCTCTACAAAATGGCGAAACATTTGCGTGCCGACGTGCCTAATGAGATAAGATTTCCCTATCTGACGCGCCCCATTTATGAGAAGAATCTTGCGTGGCTCATTGCTCAAAAAATCTTTGAGATGACTTTCGTATTTTCTATATAGCATGATGGAGGAATAAAATTCTTATGATAATCAGATCATTTACATGCAAAATTAATAATAGAAAATGAGATTTGCAAGTCTGATTCAGGAATTATTCCGTGATTTTACCCCTAAAAAACAGGAATTATTCCGAGTTTTATACCCCCTAAAACAGGAATTATTCCATGATTTTAACCCCTAAAAACAGGAATTATTCCGTAATCGAGGACATGGTAGACGAGGATAACAAGCAAGTGACGTTATATTATCACCCTTTTCTTTAACCCCATAAATACAACTTTTATCATATGATTTACGGATATATCAGAGTGAGCAGCGACAAACAGACGGTGGAGAATCAGCGATTTGAGATAGAGCGCTTTTGTCAAGCCGAGGGACTGAAGGTGGACGGGTGGATAGAAGAGACTATCAGCGGCACACGGGCTTATGATAAACGCGAACTCGGCAAACTGCTTCGACAGGTGGAGAAGGACGACCTCATCGTGTGTGCAGAACTATCAAGATTGGGCGAAGCCTGTTTATGATTATGGAGATTCTCAACCTCTGCCTATCTAAAGAATGCCGCGTATGGACCATTAAAGACAATTATCGATTGGGCGATGACATTCAGAGCAAGGTATTGGCCTTTGCCTTCGGACTATCTGCCGAGATTGAGCGCAACCTCATCAGCCAACGCACCAAGGAAGCCTTGGCTCGGAGAAAAGCTGAGGGGCAGACTTTGGGACGACCCAAAGGAAGCCGAAACGGCATGGAGAAGCTCAAACTCTATCAGAAAGCTGAGCAGATCGCTCAGTGGACTGCTGAGGGAATGACGAAGAGGGAAATCGCACGACGGTGTGAAGTGGATAGAAAGACGCTCTTCCGATTTATGAAAGAATACTTGTGAAGCAAGACAGTACTCGTTAGTTCTGTGAGTGAGGCACGAAAACGTCCGATTCTCCTCCCCCCTCCTCCAAGACTAAGCCCCCACTCAATCGAAACAACAAACATTAAATAAAACGGTTAGATTATGAACAAAAAGTTAGTGCTTATGGGAGCTGCGCTGCTGATGACAACAGCCACCGCTTCAGCACAGAAGCGCGTAACAGGACGTGTGCTCGACACCAACGGAGAGCCCGTAGCCGGCGCATCTGTACGAGTAGAAGGGCATAAGGGCGTGACCGTTACCGACTCTCAGGGTAACTTCACACTCAATGGTGTGCCATCTTCAGCCACTAAATTGAGAATCAACTACATCGGTAAGAAAGCCCAGACCATCAGCATCGCTGGTAACGTGAAGGTGGTGCTCGCCGACAACGATAACGAGCTCGAAGAAGCTGTTGTCGTAGGCTATGGTAAGGTGAAGAAGGGCGACTTTACAGGTTCTGTATCGGCCATCAAGGGCAAGGCGCTCGAGAAGCTTCAGGTGTCGAACGTGACAAAGGCACTCGAAGGCGTGATGCCTGGTATACAGTTGACTTCCGCTACAGGCCAGCCAGGTTCTTCAGCCAACATCTATCTGCGCGGTATCGGTTCTATTAATGCCGAGACCCAACCGCTGATTATTGTGGACGGCGCCCCCTATGAAGGATCACTCAATAGCATTAACCCCAACGATATCGAGAGCATCAACGTACAGAAGGATGCTTCTGCCACCTCTATCTACGGTGCACGTGGTTCGAATGGTATCATCTATATCACCACTAAGAAAGGTTCTACCGATGGCAAGACCCGCGTAACGGTAGACGCTAAGTGGGGTTGGAACTCTCGTGGCGTGTCGAAGTATAAGACCATCGACAATCCTGCTCAGTACTACGAAATGGTATGGGAGAGCTTCTACAATCGCAACCTCGACCAGATGAGCGACTTTGAAGCTCGCCTCAATGCTTCGCAGACCTTGGTAAGCGGACTGGGTGGCTACAACGTGTTCAATGTGTCGGACTACGATCTCGTAGATCCTATCACGGGCCGCTTCAATGCTAACGCTCAGCAGATCATTCCCACCAACTGGGACGACGAGACCTTCCACCACGGATTACGCCAAGAATACAACGTGGGCATCAGCGGCGGTAACGAACGCACTCAGTAACTATATGTCGTTCAACTACCTCTCGGACGACTCGTACATGAAAAAATCTGACTTCAACCGCATGACAGGCCGTCTGCGCTTGGACCACAAGGCTTTCGATTGGCTGACGGTAGGTGCTAATCTCGGCTACACTCATAGCAAATCAAGCGGTATTAGCGCAGGAGCCGGCTTGGCTTCCAACATCTTCTCATGGACGCAATATATTGCTCCTATCTATCCTGTATATCTTTACAACCGCCATGGACAATTGGTCTACGACGAGAATGGCCAGTCTATCCTCGATACGGGCGACCACAGCGAACTGGGCTACCACCGTCTGTTCCAAGGCGACCGTAACCCTCTGACCGACGTATACAACAACACGAATGAAAGCATCTCCGACGTGTTCAACGCCCGCGGTTATGCCGACTTCAAGATTTACAAGGGCCTGACCTTCCACGCCGACATCGCTGTGGACAACTTCCAGAGTTGGGTTGACAAATTCACCGCTCCCGTCACTGCCGATGCCAAAAACATGAATGGCTATGGTCAAAAGTCATCAAGCCGCACCAGCGTGGTGAATGCTACTCAGCGCTTCAACTACGACAACACCTTCGGCAAGCACTCTATCGGACTTATGGCTGCTCACGAGACGAAGGCTCAGTACTCTCGCGGACTTGCTGCATATCGCGCTCAATTCTTCTTGTCGGAAAACAACTTTGCTTATTCTCTGACCAATCAAGCCGACCCTGCTTCAAGCAATAATGCTTACCACTTGGAGAGCTACCTGGGTCGTGCAGAGTATAGCTACGACCACCGCTACAGCCTCTCTGGCACCTTCCGCCGTGATGGTTCGAGCATGTTTGCTCCCGAAAGCCGTTGGGGTAACTTCTGGTCAGTGGGCGCAGCTTGGAACATTGCCGAAGAAGCATGGTTTAAGGACAAGGCAGGTGGTTTTGTAAACCGCTTAAAACTCCGTACAAGCTATGGTACGCAGGGTAACGATGGTCTGCTCGACGCCGATGGCTACCGCATCTATGGTGCCTACCTCGACCACTATGCTATTGACAACTCTGGTACGGCTGAAAATCCTCAGTTCTCCGTGACACAGACTTACCGTGGCAACCGCGACCTGACTTGGGAAAAGAGTAAGACGTTCGACGTAGGTCTGGAAGGCGCATTCTTCAACAACCGCTTGACATTCGACTTCGACTTCTTCGTAAAGAACACCTCCGACATGATTGGCTGGCACACACTGCCTATGAGCCAGGGTGAGCCCAACTCAATGCTGACCAACGAGCAGGCTATGCGCAACACAGGTGTAGAACTTACGCTCGGTGGCGTGATGGTTCAGACTCGCAACGTCAACTGGTCGGCTCAGATCAACTTGACTCACTACAAGAATGAGCTCACCAAGCTCCAGGAAGGTCGTCCTGAAGAGGGCTACCGCACAGGTTCTTACTGGCGCAAGAAGGGCGGCTCGCTCTACGATTACTATATGTACAAGTATGCAGGTGTAGATCCTCAGACGGGTAAAGCACTCTACTATGTAGATGTGGAGAAACCCGTGCTCGACGCCGATGGTAACGAGACTGGCGAGACTTACACCGTACAGGAGACAACCGACAATGCTCAGGAAGCTACTCAGTATCAGATTGGCAAGTCATCACTGCCTAAGGTATATGGTGGTTTTACCACTACACTTCAGGCCTTCGGCTTCGACCTCAGCATCCAGACAGCATTCTCATTTGGTGGCTACACCGATGATAGTGCTTACCAGTCATTGATGAGCGGTACACTGGGTAATGCAATCTCCGTAGATATGTTTAAGCGTTGGCAGAAGCCGGGCGATGTGACCGACGTGCCTATCTTCAAGGATGGCTATCGCATGACGGGTGGCGTGACGAGCGACCGATTCCTCACTCGCTCTGACTACTTCTCTCTCCGCAACATCACACTGGGCTACACCCTTCCTCAGCGCATCACTTCGCGCGTGCCGGGCTTGAGCAGCGTGCGTATCTATGCCGTGGGCGACAACCTCTTCCTCGGATCTAAGCGTAAGGGCATTGACCCACGCCAGAGCCTCAGCGGTGCTGTATCATCATCATCCTACTCTGCATTGCGTACCATCTCGTTTGGTGTGAATGTCAACTTCTAAATCCTTTCTTAACTACGCATACATTATGAAATTAGCAAAATACTTGACAGCTGTTGTAGCTAGTAGTCTGCTCTTGACTTCGTGTGGTGAAGATTTCTTCAACGACATGGACTCATCTACTGCTACTAGCGACCAGATTGAGAACGAAGGTAAAAATGACCCTCAGAAGGTTCTGGCTTCGCAGCTCAATGGTTGTTACACCAATTGGAATCTGTTCATCCCCGATGGTGTATCAGAATTGAACGCACATATGGAGTGTGGCTTCGGTGGTATCATGACCATGGCCGATGTGATGAGCAATAACCACTCACATCCACTTGGCACAGGCGATCCCTTCCGCTACGACCGCGTGCTCGACTATAATGCTCAGCAATACATCCGTGCAGGATGGTATTGGAGCTTCTTCTACACCATCATCAAGGCTGCCAACGACGTGGTGAACGTCATCGACGAAGCTAATGCTACTCCCACTCAGAAGCAATATCTCGGTCAAGCACTCGCCTTCCGCGGCATCTCTTACGCCTACTTGGCACAGTACTATCAGATGACCTACAAGGGCAATGAAGACAAGCTTTGCGTGCCCATCCTCCTCAGTTCTAAGGAGAGCGATCAGGAAGTGAAGGGCCGTGCCACCGTAGCAAATGTTTACGAACGAGCTACTACCGACCTCGAGAAAGCCGTACAGTGCCTCCAGGGATTCAAACATGGAAACGACAAGACCACCATCGACGAAAGCGTGGCAGAAGGTCTTCTGGCACGTGTCTACCTGGTCATGAACGAATGGGACAAGGCTGCTGCCATGGCTCATGCCGCTCGTCAAGGATATGAGCTCAACGACATCAACCTCGCTCAGACCTGGAACTATCAGGATGCTAGCAATCAGGAAGTGATGTGGGCCTTCATTCCTACAGACGCCAACAAGCGCTACTATGCTTCATGGGCTTCATTCAATAGCTACGATGGTCCAGGCTATGGCCACATGTATCCACACGTGATGGACCAGGCTCTCTACAACTCTATCCCCGATGCCGACGTGCGCAAGAAATTCTTCGTAAAGCCGGAAGAAGCTACCGATACTTACCCCGCACTGATGTGTAAGAAGTTCCCCTACGTGGCTCAGTGGTTGGGCAATGTGGTCTACATGCGTGTATCAGAAATGTATCTCATCGAGGCCGAAGCTCAACTCATGGCAGGAAACTCTCAAGCATGTGCCGATATCATGGCTGAGTTTATGCCCAACCGTGTAGAAGGATGGACCGCTCCTTCAGCCTACACACAGATGTCCATCTACAAGCAGCGCCGCATCGAGCTCTACGACGAAGGATTTGGCTATACCGACTGCCTCCGTCTGAAGCAAGACCTCGTGCGCGACTATGAGGGAAGCAACGAAGCTGCCGCCTTAAAGGTGAACATCCCCCATACAAGCTACAAGTGGATCTTCCAAGTTCCACAAAACGAAATCCGCGATAACGACGCTATCTCTGAAGCCGACCAAAACCCGCTTCAGTAGTCAGCATAACCACTCCTCGTCTGTGCCCCACCCCACAATGTCTCTAACAGATAAAACGTGGGGCAGAGCAAGAGAGAGAGTGATATAGCGCAACAACGTTATTCCCAATTCCCCAACATTGGCTTATGCCATAAATAGAAATCACACAATGAAAACATCATACATCATCAAATCGCTCTTCCTCGGCCTTACCCTCACGGGCTTGGCTGCATGTAGCGGCGATGTGGAGAAGTCAGACTATGACAAGGCGATCGTTACGCCTACAGCTCTTCCCACTGTGACCACTGGCGATGTAGTAGTGTCGGGCGTAGCTGCTAAGGCAACCATCGACCTGCAGATTCCCGAAGGCGTAGAAGTGACTCGCGAAGGCTTCATCCTAAGCACAGACCCCGCAGCTCCGCTAGCAGATGCAAGCAACAAGTTTATTGACTTCAGCAAGGTGAAGAGTGGACAGCAGACCGCTGCTATCACTGGCCTCACGGCTGGCACCACTTACTACGTGAAAGCCTATGCTTACGTAGAAGGAGCCGTAACCTACGGCGAAACAAAGACTATCACTGCCACTGACGACTACGAACGCGCCACAGCTATCGATCTCGACTTCACCGATGCCGACGCACTCGAAGCTGCACCCTTCAGCGCCGTAAAACTTGGTGAAAGCCGCCAAGACTTCGAGCTCGAACCGCTCACCGTACTTGGATTTAGAGGCTACTACGGATTTGTCAATACCGTACTCCACCACGTGGGTCTGTTCCAGCAGGGCCAAGCAGCATTTGGCTCCAACATGGACGAAGGCTTACTCACCTATGAGCTCAACCTCACGGACCTCAACTTCCCCGAAGTAACCATCCAAGGCTTTAACCTTGCTGCTCTCTTTGGCGAAAACTATCCCACCAATGCGGGTAATTTCGATGTATACGCTTCTGCAGCTCCTATCACCACAGCGGAAGAACTCGCTGAAGCCGAGAAACTTGGTTCATGCAAATTCTCTACCGATCCTACCGACGAGACTTTTGAACTCAATCAGGTGACCTGCACCATTCCTGCTTCATACACAGACAAGGTCTACATCACCATCTACAATAAGTCAGTACGCACCGCTACGCTTGAGAACGGCAACCTTGGTGTAGCCATCGTAGGCTTCACAGTAACTTCTCTTCAGCGGAAGTCTGCAGAGTCTGAGAATCCCGCAAACTAACTACGATTTCCAGATTGCAGTGCTCCATCTTCAAATAAAAAGTTAAAGATAGCATTAGCAAATTCTCATTACACATTTAGAAGGCAGACGTTCTCCTCTGAGAATGCCTGCCTTCTTTACGTATATTCACTAAATTCAGCCCATATTGGAGCACTACGTGTCCTTCCCGTGAAGGATGAAACCTTATACAAGTACTTTACGTAAGCATCCCATACAAGCCGTATTGTAGAAACAAATAAGCCAAAGTCCATCT
>CALEKA010000059.1 GCA_937898715.1 uncultured Prevotella sp. | reverse complement strand
CCGCCGACCCTCTGCTTGTAAGGCAGATGCTCTGAACCAGCTGAGCTAAACGCCCTTATTCCTTCTCGAAAGCGGTGCAAAAGTACGAACTTTTTCTTTACCAACCAAATTTTCCCCGCATTTTTTTATAGAATATTTTCCAGTGAAACGGTCCATTATATTGTACATCCTTTGATTCTCAGAAGTTTTAAGCTTATACAAAAAAAACATATGTTGAATGTATTTTTTCATTATTCCAGTCCGATTAAAGCATATTCTAAGAAATATTCGATTCATCCTATTATCTTCAATCGATGTATAATTAAGAGGAAAATTTACGCATTACCGGTCCTCACAGCTCAGTTTCAATAAAACAAAAAAGGAAACAATTGCTTTCTTTTTATATTAACCCAAACCAATATCAACTATAATATTTAAAAAAATAACACGCAAATGTTTGATTTAAAAAATAATGTTTATCTTTGCGGTCAATAAGTACACTACTATAAAAGCACATATCTAGCACATAATCATTTCCGTCGAAATATCTGAAAGTTCTCGGAACCTTGAGTAATATACGCAAAAGCAATAAAATTCTCTTTTTCATAGGGTACATCCTGGGTATGAAAGTTTCACCTCTATCCAAAAACAAAAAAGGCTTTGTTCACATGCCTAACGACTTTCTTTTATGATAGTGAGATTCAAATTGTGAACATCATTAAAATCATCAATTATGACAAAACAAATGTCAAGAATTCAGTCTTTTGTTGCATCTATTGTAGACAAAGAGTTTTCTGAAAAACAGCAAGTCATCGTTCTATCTTCTGATTTAGAAGTTATAGGAGGTAAAAATGGTACATGTGAAAATGCAAGCACGATTTCATGTGGCGGTAGCAAGAAACGTTGCATTAACCATATTGCAGGTTGCAGTGATCAGAATGGCAGATGCAATACAGGGTTGAAGCCTTTAGATCCCGATAGGCAATAGTACATTAATAATATTCAATTAACGCATTAGTAAATAGAGAGGTTAAAGGTTTTCGTCCAAAATAGCTGGAATTATAACGCATATGCATATATGCAATCATACTTTTGGGCTTCATTATGAATGACAATAAAACTTTCAGTCTCTCTATTTACAGCATTTTATGAGCATCAAAAGAAATGAAATATAGTATATACAATAGCATTATACACGTGGATAAAGACAACTTATTACTCTATAATGCAAATTCTGATAAATTTTTAATTATTACTCAAAAATCCAAAGAAGATATTGACAAAGGTGTGGATTTTTTAAAGGCAGAAAACACAAAATTATTCCAAAAATTACAGGAGACAAAAGCCATTGTTAGCGATAGCACAGACGAAGTTGCAGAGCTCCAGAATAAGATTCAGAAGATTCTTGAGGATGATACTTGTTTTGAACTTCATATAAATCCTACACTCGATTGTAACTTTAATTGTTGGTATTGCTATGAGGATCACATAAAAGGTTCTTTTATGAACAAAGAGATACTGAAAGCTACCCAAGAATTCATTGGTCATACATTAAACAGAAAAGGACTTAAAAACTTCCACCTATCTTTTTTTGGCGGAGAGCCTCTATTGTATTTTAAAAGAATAGCCTTACCTCTAATACATTTTGCATTAGAACAATGTAAAATACATAATATAGCATTTTCTTCACATTTTACTTCAAATGGTTTCTTAGTAAACGATTATACACTTGAATGTTTAGATGGGATAAACGTAGATTTCCAAATAACTCTCGACGGGAATGAAACTACCCATAATCAGACTCGCTTTTTAAAAAATGGGATGGGTTCTTATAGCATTATTTGCAGAAATATAATAGCGATTGCTGAACACAGACATAATGTATGTCTTCGTATAAATTATACTTTACAAAATATAAATAGCATTTTGTCAATACTCCACTCTTTTGAAAACATCTCGCGAGACGTAAAAAAATACATAAACGTAGACTTTCAAAGAGTGTGGCAGGATACAGATAAAGACAAAGCGTCCGCTGATGATCTTCATGACGAATTATATAGTTTATTCAAAAAATTCAAAGATGCTGGATTTTGTTGCTCTTTTCACAAAGTACAAAATACAGTTGAGAATCCATGCTATGGTGATAAAAAGAACAATTTACTGATAAATTATGATGGGAAAGTGTTTAGTTGCACAGCTCGCAAATTCACTTCTGATAATTGTGAAGGCATCCTATCAACAAAAGGTAAAATCATTTGGAAAGGAAATCTAAAAGAAAGAAGGATTCATTCAAAATTTTCGCGTAAAGAATGCCATCAATGTGTAATCGCTCCAATCTGTGGAGGATGTTGTACGCAAAAAAACATAGAAATGAATAAAGTATCAGGATGCTTGCGTGGACTTAGTCAAGATGATAAAAAGCAAGTCATTTTAGATCGATTTGAATTTATGTTTTTAAATAATAACAACTGATAATTACATAATTAATAGAAAAATGAAACTCTTTCTTACGATAGTAGCATTTTGTATGACAAACTTCTGTTTGATTGCTCAAAATGCTACACCGATAACAGGTAAGGTACATGATGCCACTGGTCTTCCTTTACCTAAAGCACAATTGTACCTTTTTACCGCAAAAGATACTGTACTTCTTGATCAAGCAGAAACAGATAGTCAAGGCTTGTTCGTTTTAAACAACAACACAAAGCTAGATGTTTTTGTTATGGCATCACGTCCGGGATTTACCTCAGCAACCCAAAATGTAAATGACAAACAACTATATTTTACGCTCTATAAGGAAGTAACAAACAATCTTAATGAAGCCATGGTAAGCGTAACTCAAAAATCAACGCTAAAGCACATGTCTGGCAAGTTCGTTTTTACGCCAAAAGGAATAGATCTTGAAGGAGTCAACGCTTTCGAGATGCTTAAACATGTCCCATTGCTTAATGCAAGCCAAGACGGTGTAAAGATAATGGGGATAGGCTCATCTTCTATTTACATCAATGGTCGTAAACCTATTGAGACAGGTGATGCCTTAATGGAGAAAATACGTAGTATTAGCCCCGAACAGATTTCAAAAATAGAAATTATTACCACCCCAGGTGCTTCACATAATGCGTCAACAAGAGGAGGCATTATTAATCTTGTAATCAGACAAAATTATGTGGGATGGGCTGGAAAATCTACTACGGCTTTGGAATATCAGAATGAATTTGGTGCAAGTGAAAATTTCAACTTACGTTATGGAAAAGATAGATTTAACGCCTCCGTCTATCTCAACAGTTCATTAAGTAAATGGAAACTTGAAGGAATTGACGACTACAACTATATTGATATTGGCCGAGAAGTGGCGAATCAATACAGCAACAAGGGTCGTGATGCAAAATTAAATGCTAGTTTCGATATATCCTATGCTTTCAGCAAAAATCATAAAATGGGTTTATCTGGATGCGTTTCTTCAGGCTATAATAAAGCTCAATATGCAACATTAACTGAAACAAAGGAAATTTCAGAAGCCACAAAATCACGCACGGATAGAAGTTATAAATATCCGTTTAATCAGAAACCGAGCTACGGTGTACTGGCATATTATACATGGACAACTGATTCTAAAGGGAGCAAACTTAATATTGATTTCGACCACTCTTCAAATGGTTCGAAGCAAGATTACGAAAAATCGTTTTCCACTCTAAATAAAGGAGCTATATATGTACCTTATAGCAAATACACAGAATATAAAAGCTACAATGCATATAGCACCGATGCAAAGGTTTCATACGATATGATGCTGAATTCGAATCATAATATGAGTTTGGGCTATGAACTGAATGCGAGCAAAGTAATCAATTCATATAATCGGAATGATTTACTAAAGACTGACGATGGTGCTTCTGTTTATGATGGAACATTCAAATACTTAGAAAATGTACAAGCCTTTTATATTGCATACCAAAGTATGTGGTCCAATATAATCTCTACGAAATTGGGCGTTCGAGGAGAATATGCCTACAGAGACGGTATACAATCTTCTATTGGAGGAAAAAATAAGCATCACGAATTCGACTGGTTTCCATCGGCAAATATAGATTTTGATTTTGTAGAAAATAAACATAGCCTTTCCTTTGAATACACACGAAAAATCCATCGCCCTTTCTTGTCTGAATTGGACCCTTTTGTATTTTGGAAGAGCGAAACGAGTTACACGATAGGCAATCCTGATATAAAACCATTTTATTTAAATGATTTCTTGGTTTATTATGAATTATACGAGGATTATATCTTTAATCTGAGTTTCCAGCGTTCTAAAAATGGAATAACGGATTATTCCTACCAAGATGGACACGGAAATACAATTAACTCCAAAATGAATATAGCTTCTGACGTTTCAATTATGTTGAATTTTGAAGTCAACAAAATGCTTTTTGATGGAAGATGGAGAATCTCAGCCCAAATTAGCGGAGATTATACAAAAAGTAAATCAGAAACTGCAAATGTAGATGGCACAAACTTTGACTATTCAGAATTCTCTGGAGATTGTTCGCTGAGTTCTACCATCAGACTCTCAAAACGCAAGCGTTGGAATGCAGAAATATATGCTTATGGCGCAACAGCTTCAACTTTCACAAGTAAGAAGGTAAAACCTTCCTATTATGTACACGCCATATTAACCAAAACGTTCAAATTCGGAGGTATACTACAATTCACTACGCTCAACTTGCTATATTCCAAATCCAACAGAAATTGGTCGTATCGCACAGAAAATTATGCAATAAATAGCATGAAGCTTTCCACTAAGCGATCATTCTCTATTACATTCTCTATTCCCTTTGGTAAAAGTAATGTACGGGGAGCGAGCTACAAAAATAGTAATCAGTTAAAGAGCAGATTGTGAAAAATATTGTGCGCCTTGTTTGAAAGATATAAATAGACATACAGGAAAAATGTAGTAATATATGATGTAAAGAAGGTTCGGCGTATATAAATTCTGATGTAATTTGTATAAAAATGGGAAGTGTATTTTTGATGGTAAACATAGGGAATAGCGATAAGATTGTAAATACCCTCAAAAAGGCACTTCCATGCATGTGTATATTACACAGCGAATATTAGGAACTACATAATTCATAGAACCGCCTTTAAAATAACAAGCAATTATTATGCTTTTCAAGAGGAGTAGATTCAAAGCTTATCAGCAATTAGAATATTCAGATTGCGGAATTACATGCATTCGCATGATTTGCCATTACTATGGGAAGAACGTTTCACTGCGGACGCTACGAAGAATGTGCGATATAAGTCGTTTAGGCATAAGCATAAAAGATATCATAACATGCTTACGTGAGATGCACTTTGAAGTAGCACCAGTAAAGGTCAATGCTGAAGAAATATTGCACATGCCTTTGCCGGCTATATTATATTGGAAACAGAATCACTTTGTGGTGCTATACAAAATAAGCAGACATAAAAGACTCTTCTATGTTGCGGACCCGGCACAAGGAAAGATTTCGTTCAAAGAAAATGATTTCATGAGCATGTGGAGAGGGACAAACAGTGTGGGACTTGCAGTAATAATGGAACCAAACAAAGATTTTGATAAAAACACACAACAAGAGCATGAAACTGAATATAAACTGCTAAAATTCATATCACATACACTGCTTCAATATCGTTGGAAATTCGGCATCGTAAGTATACTTGCAATAATAGGCATTATTGCAGATGTATATCTTCCTATGTTATTTCAGCAAACTATTGATACAGGAATTATGCTAAAAAATATACCTTTAGTATGGACATTCATCTGCAGTCAATTCTTGATCTTTATTGGCCAATATATTTCTAATAGTCTCTCTCATGTAATCAACACCAAAATAGGTTTGCACATACATATTAACATGGTTACACTGTATTTACAACGGTTGATTAAGAAACCTATTTATTTCTTTGACAAAAAAGTAAATGCAGACCTTATTCAAAAGCTCAACGATTTAGATCGCATCAAAGCATTTTTGTTAGAATTACCTAACGCTGTATTTCAAACACTTACAAGCCTCTTGGTGTTTTCCTTTTTGCTAGTCTACTATAATGCTGGTGTGTTTTTACTATTTGTTATAGCAACCACACTGTCTTTTCTTTGGACTAAAATATTCTTGCAGCGACGAAAAGAAATAGATTATACTTATACACTGCAATCTTCTGATAACCGTAATCAGATTTATGAACTTATCCACGGCATGACAGAAGTTAGAACTTCCAGTGCGCAATATCATCGTGTAGAAAAATGGCAAAACAATCAACATAAACTTAATGCTTTATCGTTAAAGTCAGCTTTTACCGACCTTTATATTTCAAGTGGCAATACTTTTTTTGATCGTATAAAAGATATCCTGATCACAGGAATTTGTGCAACACTTGTAGTACGGGGCAATATGACAATGGGTGAGATGATGACAATAAGTTATATTTGTGGGCGATTAAATATGCCATTGAAAGAATTTGTAAACATGATCAGTACTCTGCAAGATGCAGGAATGTCTTACGACCGTTTAGATGAAATTCTCAATGAGGAGAGCATGCCTTATAACGTTTCAGCAAACGATACTTTGCAAGGCAAAATAGACTTAAACATAAGACGTGTGTCGTTTAAATATCCTGGCAGTAGCTCACCTTATATACTTAACGATGTAACACTTACTATTCCAAGTGGTACAACGTTAGCTCTAGTGGGAGAGAGCGGATGTGGAAAAACATCTTTAATAAAACTCCTCTTAGGCTTTTATCCCGCGACGAGCGGGGCTATCTATGTTAATGGAACGCCACTTTCAGACATTTCCACAGACGCTTGGCTTGAACATTGCGGAGCTGTATTGCAAAATGGTTACATCTTTAGTGGAAGCATTTTAGAGAACATATCGCTCTCAACAGATAATGTAGACATCAACCGTGTAATAGAAGCCTCTCGTATTGCATGCATTGACGAATTCTTTGATAGTTTACCTATGGGGTATCACACTAGAATAGGAAACAATGGAATGGAACTAAGTGGAGGGCAAAAGCAGCGCTTGCTTATAGCTAGAGCAGTGTACAAACGCCCACAGATATTATTTCTTGATGAGGCCACGTCTTCTCTCGATGCAAACAATGAGCAAAGAATCGTAGAGAATCTAAGGCTATTTGGAAAAGGACGCACGGTTATTATTGCCGCTCATCGATTGTCTACCATTAGGAATGCAAATCAAATTGCATTCTTTGAAAAGGGGTGCTTAAAAGAACTTGGATCTCATCATGAATTAATAGAGCGCAAGGGATTATACTATAAGTTAGTATGCAATCAGATGGATGAAGTATAAGTTCCCGATAGACCTATCACAAGTTAATCCAGAGAAGTAGAAAACTAAAAAATGTAGGACACAAAATTAACCTCGTTTGCACGAATTCTCCGTGATGCTATAAGAGAGAGCTCGTTGGTGTGGAAGGGGGCTAATTCTGCCATGTTCTAGGAAGAGAAAAGAAAATCTTCGTCAGTAACACTTCCACTCAAAAGCTTTTATGTAATTTTGCACATGCAAGAATCAAGCAACAATCAATCTACATGAAAAAATACGTAAAAGATCTGCAAGTAGCAGAGGTGGAAGTTCCTCGTGAGGGCTATATTCTGCTTAAGATGCAGCCCGCCGATGGCATCTTGCCTGAAATTGTACCCGGACAATTCGTAGAAATACAAGTGCCCGATTCTCCTACTACATTTCTGCGTCGTCCTATTTCTGTCAACTTCGTAGACTACGATAAGAATCAGCTATGGCTTCTCATTCATGCCGTGGGTGACGGAACAAAGCGTTTGGCTCAATGCAAAAGAGGCGACACGCTCAATTGCATGTTCCCACTTGGCAATGGATTCACCATCCCTGAATGCGATGATCGCAAAGTACTCCTTGTAGGCGGTGGCGTAGGCACAGCTCCCCTACTCTATTTTGGCAAAATACTTCGCGAAGCTGGTTGCGAGCCTGTATTCCTTTTAGGCGGACGCACAGGCAACGACCTGATGCAATTACAAGAATTTGAGCAATATGGCCGTGTCTATGTGACTACAGAAGATGCGTCTATGGGCGAAAAAGGCTTCGTTACCAATCACAGCATTCTCACGAAAGAGAAGTTTGACAGCGTTTCGACCTGCGGACCCAAACCTATGATGATAGCCGTTGCACGCTGGGCTGCATCACAAGGCATTCCATGCGAGGCTTCGCTTGAAAACCTCATGGCTTGTGGCTTAGGCGCATGCCTGTGTTGTGTAGAGAAAATGGTTGATGGGCACAATCTATGTGTGTGTAAAGAAGGTCCCGTATTTAATACTGATAAACTATCATGGCTCAACTAAACGTAAATATAGGAGATCTTCATCTCCAAAACCCCGTTCTCACCGCATCGGGCACTTTCGGCTACGGCATAGAGTTTGCCGACTTTATTGATCTGAACCGCTTAGGTGGATTTATCGTGAAGGGCACTACGCTTAAGCCTCGTGAAGGAAACGATTATCCACGTATGGCAGAGACACCTTCGGGCATGCTCAATTGCGTTGGACTGCAAAACAAGGGTGTAGACTATTTCTGCGAACACATTTATCCTCAGCTCAAGGACATCAAGAGCAATGTATTGGTTAATGTTTCTGGAAACTCTCCAGAAGACTATGCTGAATGCGCTGCACGCATTGATGCACTCGAGCACATTCCTGGCATAGAGCTCAACATCTCCTGTCCTAACGTGAAGAGTGGAGGCATGGCTTTCGGTGTAACATGTGAAGGTGCTGCAAGTGTAGTCAAGGCCGTACGTGCTCGTTATCACAAGACGCTGATTGTGAAGCTTTCGCCCAACGTTACAGATATCGCTTCCATAGCTCAGGCTGTCGAAGCTGAGGGCGCTGATAGCGTATCTCTTATCAACACGCTGATGGGTATGAGCATTGACATTGAGCGTCGCAAGTCTCGTCTGAGCATCGGTACAGGCGGATTGAGCGGTCCTTGCGTCAAACCTGTTGCCTTACGCATGGTATGGCAAGTAGCAAAAGCCGTAAAAATTCCTGTGGTTGGTCTGGGAGGCATCATGAATGCTACCGACGCTATAGAATTCTTGATGGCAGGCGCTTCAGCCGTTGAGATTGGTACAGCCAACTTCATTGACCCCACTACAACCATCAAAGTAATTGACGGTATAAACGATTGGCTCGATAAGCATGGCGTGAAAGACGTACACGAGATTATAGGGTGCATTTAAGGAAATAACAAGACTTTGTCTGCCGAATATACGTATAATATAAACAATGCGCACACAAGTTTCTCCTTCTATTTGAAGTAGCAAACTTGTGTGCGTTTTTCTATTTCTCAATTAGCATCATTCGCATATACCGTCAAGCTGATAGGGAGACCTCTCAACCCCGGCATATCACATATCGTTATTCTATGCATAATTGCTTTAGTTCATACATTGAACCATTATAAATATTTAAGTCGACCTTACCCTTAATACCATCTATGACGCCACAATCGGTATGTTGCCAGAAGCGCCATTTGCCTTTATAAGTAAGATTGCGCACATAGTAGTGAGCGATCCAATAGGGATATCGATCAAACTCCGGTGTATTCAAATAATCCACCTTAAACTTATAATTGGTATATATAATAGGCGGAACATTGTATTGTTTCTCAACTACTTTCAACCATGTAAGAGCTGACTTTTGAAGTTGTTTCACATTCAAATCGCCTCTTTCTTCTATGTCGAGCACAGGAGGCAAATCGCCCTCTTCGAGATGTACTTGCTTAAGAAAGAACTTAGCTTGTTCTTGAGCCGACAAATTGGGCTTAAAATAGTGATAAGCGCCTCTAACGAGGTCGTATTGTCGAGTCTGATAGAAGTTCTCATTAAAATTTTCATCTATATGACTCACGCCCTCCGTAGCTTTTATGATAACAAAACTAATGGGCTCACCGCCCACTTCTGCTCGTGATGCTTTTTCCCAATCAATATCTCCTTGATGATGGCTCACATCAATACCATGAATAGAGTATCCGTCAGGATAAATCTCACTTCCATAAATTGCTTGCCACTTGCTACTGTAACGGTTAGCCACATAATAATAAAACATCCAACATACTAATCCTACCAAAGCTAACACCGAGAGTCGAATACCGAGCATACGCATACGTCCCTTTGCTGTGGCAGTCCACAGACGCAATCGGCTGCTTGCACTCTTCTTGCTGCGAGCCTTCCTACGCGTCACCTTCGGTGCGACTCTCCGCGATCTTGATTGCGATGCATGCCCTGAGACAGTCGATACGCTTTTGCGCTTGACTTGTGAAGAGGGGCGTTGAGGATAAGATGAAGAGGAGAGCGACATAAGAGGAAGTAAGGATTTTACGTTAGAAATCTATTATTCTACAATTGTATTGTGAATCTATTATTATGATAAAAGGCGCCATCAAGTAGAGATGAACTATGCTATTGTTTTATCTTCTTATAAGTACTGTAGTCGATCACGACAAATTCATAAAAATGAAGAGGGGAAGACAAGCAGCTACAAGCTAAAGCCTTGAGCTATAATGCTCTATGCTGCGCATCTTCCACTCTTCTTAGAGAGAGTCATGGAGAATCAAAGTTCCTTTGCTAAAAAACACAATCTCCATGTCTTGCCTCATGCAATCCATTTTACTTACCCTGTTCGAGAGCAAGTGTCTTGGTGCACTGGTCGCACACTTCTGTAGGACCCCAGTACTGGATAGGACCAGGATAAACGAAGCAAGTATTTTCTGCCCATTCAGCACGATGAGCAGCAAACTTCTTGAAGGGAGCACCATCAAGGCGAACGAGAGCTTTCTTGATCACAGGCTTCATCTTACCATTACGACGCTCCATGTTCATCATCATGGTGATAGGCACACCGCCAGCAATCCACTGTTCTGCGGGAGCAGTAGTGTTCTTTACGATAGCCATGTAGCCAGTTTTGCCATTAGCTACGAGCTGAGCTGCGCTTGTACCAAGTGCATAGCAATAGTCTGCATCGTAGTTAGAGGGAGCTGCACAACGACCTTCGTAACCGAAGAAGTGGTGCTGAGCTGCGAACTTACCTACATACTTGCCTTCCTTCTTCCAAGCAGCGAGCTTAACAGCTACCATTTCAGAGAGGAGCTTTTCAGTTTCAATGAGTGAAACCTGTACGTTTCCGTGCGGGTCGCGCTCCATAGTAAGCTGCTTAGCTACGCCTTCGGGAAGGCTTTCGTAAATAGCTGCATTTTCCTTAGAGAGTTTACCGAGGATCCATGCACGCTGGTCGGCAGCACTAACACTTGCAGCTTCGGGGGTAGAGAGGAGATCGTTGAGTTCTGCAATAAGCTTCTTCATTGCGGGAATAAACTCAATCAGACCTTCAGGAATGAGCACTGTACCAAAGTTGTTGCCATTAGCAGCACGCTTTGCTACGATTTCTGCGATATAAGTTACGATATCGTCGAGAGTCTGATTCTTCTCTTCTACTTCTTCGCTAACGATACATACATTGGGCTGGCACTGAAGAGCGCATTCCAAAGCGATGTGGCTTGCAGAACGGCCCATGAGCTTGATGAAGTGCCAGTACTTACGTGCAGAGTTGGCATCACGCTGAATGTTGCCAATCACTTCAGAGTAAGTCTTACATGCAGTGTCGAATCCGAAAGAAGTCTCAATCTGATCGTTCTTCAGGTCACCATCAATAGTCTTGGGGCAACCGATTACCTGTACACCATAGTTCTTAGCTGCATAGTATTCAGCGAGAACGCAAGCATTGGTATTAGAATCGTCACCACCGATGATTACGATAGCCTTGATACCGAGTTCACGGATAATCTTCAGTCCGCTTTCGAACTGATCAACTTCTTCGAGCTTGGTACGACCAGAACCGATCATATCGAAACCACCTGTATTGCGATAGTCGTCAATGATAGCATCGGTCAATTCGATATACTTGTGATCTACAAGACCACCAGGACCCATCAAGAAGCCATAGAGCTTGTTAGAAGGATTCTGCTTCTTAAGTTCATCGTAAAGACCACAGATCACGTTGTGACCACCAGGAGCTTGACCACCAGAGAGGATGATACCGATGTTCATCGGAGCATATTCTTTCTTCTCATCAGAAGGAACGAATTCTACCAACGGCATGCCGTAAGTATTGGGGAAGAGCTTCTTGATTTCTTCCTGATCGCCTACGCTCTGAGTAGGTTCACCTTCTTTGATGCTCACACATCCACGCAGACCTGCGGGGAGCTTGGGCTGATAAGCAGCACGTGCAATCTGTAATGCGCTTTTTTCCATAAGAATTATTATGTATTTATAAGAATAAGAGTTACTACTTTTTCCTCCACTCTATATCTTCAGCAGAGGACTTTTGCGAACCAAGTCATCACGGCTTTGATTCACATTGCAAAGTTAAGAAAAACGCTTGATATTGCCTTCATATGTTTTCTTTTTTTGATGCTTACTTACCACTAATACTTTATTCTTTGGTCAGCTTACCCATATCTTTACAAGTCTTTTGAGTGAAACATTTCTTGTGCTGTAAAGCTTTTTAGTAAAGGTAAACTTCTGGTGTAAAGTATTTTCAGTTAAAGTCAAAGTAATGCAAAAAGGTCGTGCATGTTGTCGTACATCGGTCGGTGTACGTGCGTACATCGGTCGGTGTACGTGTGTACTTCGGTCGGTGTACGTGTGTACTTCGGTCGGTGTACG
>CALEKA010000058.1 GCA_937898715.1 uncultured Prevotella sp. | reverse complement strand
TAGTTCTAGTGATTCTAGTAGTTCTAGTGATTCTAGTGATTCTAGTGGTTCTAGTAATTATAGGATGATTAGGATTTATGGGGCGAATAGGGATTCTGGAGGAGGGGGTAAAGGAAAGTGGAAAATGTGGGAAGAGTGTGGGCAGAGTGTAGGCAGAGTGTAGGTGGGGACGGGAGCTTCTCTTCTGATTATCAGGGGATTTCTTGATGAGAGTGAGGGAGTGAGGGATTTTGGAGGGGAAAATTGAATGTTACGCGCGTGCGCGCGTATGAAGAAAAGATGATACTACTATTACAAAAAAGATGACACGGCTATTACTTAAGGACTGACGATGATATGGTAAGAGGATGGCTATGTATGCATGGGCGGACTTGGAATGAACGCGGTGTGCATACATAGCCATATTTTTTTTGGGGGGGTTAGTTTTTACGACGACCAAAGAAGTAGGTGCGGCGGGTGGGCTGAGGGGCGGGGGCTGCGGACTTTCCATTGAGCTCGGGATAAGCTATGCGGGTATGGTAGATGGTCTTGAGACTTTCTACAAGGACACGCTTGGCTTCTGCAATGTCGCGAAAGGTGATGGGGCATTCGCGGAAATAGCCCTCTTGCACTTGTCCGTCGATGATGCGATCGACGAGTGCTTTTATGTTTTCTTCTGTATATTCCTTGAGAGAACGGGAAGTGGCTTCTACTGCATCGCACATCATGACGATGGCTTGCTCTCGCGTGAAGGGATTGGGACCGGGATAAGTGAAGAGTTTGGGATCGGGCTCTTCGCCTTGATGCTTGTTCTTCCACTGAATATAGAAGTAGCGCACCTTGGAACGTCCGTGGTGGGTGCTGATGAAGTCGCGTATGAGCTTGGGCAGGTGGTATTTGTCTGCCAAGCGGAGGCCATCGGTCACGTGGTTGATGATGATTTGTGCGGATCGTTCTTCGGTGAGTGAGTCGTGGGGGTTGACTCCGTTTTGGTTTTCGGTGAAGAATGCGGGATTGAGTTGCTTGCCTATGTCGTGATAGAGTGCACCGGTACGTGCTAACTGTGGTTTGGCTCCGATCTTGTCGGCTACTTCGGCTGCGAGGTTGGCCACTTGCATGGAGTGGACGAAGCTGCCTTGTGCTACTTTGGACATGCGGCGCAGGAGGATGTTGTTGGTATTGGAGAGCTCGACGAGGGTGACGCTTGATGTGAAGCCGAAAAGTTTTTCTATAAGATAGAGCAAGGGGTAGGCGAAGAGGAGCAATACGCCGTTGACTGCATTATATATATATAGGGAATGGTCGAGATGGAGCACATCGACGCCTTGAGAGAGGTCGTAGCCTATCATGATGGCTGTACTTGTGGCGAACACTGCAAGGGCTACTCGAAGGAGTTGGGAACGCTCGGTGAGATCGCGCAGGGCGTAAATGGAGGTGAGACCTGCCATAAACTGTATGATGACGAACTCATAATTGGAATGCAGGGCAAAGGATGAGAGGATCACGGAGCATACCATGGCCATGAATGCTGTGCGGGAGTCCATGAAGATGCGCACGAACATGGGTACCATGGCGTAGGGGACCATATAGACGTTGAGAAACTTTTGGCCGACCATGATGTACGTGATAAGTGGGAAGATGGCTATGAGCGTGGATAGCAGCATGATGCTGTGCGTTGACCGCAGGTAGTCGCGGCGAAACAGGCGTAGGTAGGCTACGAAGGAGATGAGCACGCATGATACGAAGATGATCTGTCCGAGCAGTACCTGCCAATAGCCCTCGGAGGGGTTGTTGCGGCGCACGCTCTCACGCTCGAATGATTGTAGGATTTTGTATTGTTCGGCAGAAACGATTTCGCCTCGGTCGATGATGCGCTGGCCGCTTTGTACCAAGCCGGCTGCGGGGGCTACGGATGCGAGCACGTCTTCTCGTGCGGCGCGGGTTTTAGCGCTATCGATGGCGAGGTTGGGCGAGAGGTATTCGTTGAGGTTGCAGCGGGCGAGGAGTTCACGCGGATACTGGAGGGTATCGGCGTGAACGATATACTCGTAGGCGGAACGTGTGGAATAGAGTTCGGTGAGCGGTCGCGACACGGCTTCGGTGCCTTCTATCACTCGAACACCCGAAGTGCGGTCTTTGGCCATCTGTGATAGTTCTGCAGATGGGACGATTCCGGCTTCGTAGACTGTCTGCATGAGTGATGCGACGTGCGCCAAGCAGCGGGCTGGCACGTCGTGAAACTTGCCTGCGAGGAAGTCTTGCTTAAACGCTAATATCTGACGGTCTGCCATCTGAACGTCTTCAGCGTAGAAGGGCTGAAAGCTGCGCAGTGCACTATCGCGCTCGGCCTCTACCTCATGTTGCGTCTTATAGATAGGGAAATCGTAGGTGGCTATTAGGGAGTTGTAGCGCCAGGGGCGCCCTTGTTCGTATTCATAGCCAAACTTTGTTTCACGCGGAAGGAAGTAGACCAGGAGGGCTACTACTACGATAATGGCTCCCACGAGGGTAATGGCGCCATTAACGCGGGGATGTATTCTGCTGCTATCTGCTGACATGTCTGGTGGGGATAATCTGTGAGTGGATGATGTGGGTTGCTCACAAAGCTACTATTTAATGCGCAATCGGACAAGGGAGAAGGGGGAATTTTTGCGTTGGGAGAGGTTTGGGGAGTGACGAGACATACTTGGATGTTTGCTTTGAGAGTCTAAAAAAAGTATGTCATGTATATCAAACTCGACCTCTCTAATTATTTTTCTCTCCGCAATGGATAATTGCCTCGGAGGGCTTCGAAAGCTTCGGGATGGTGCTTAAGAGCTTCGGAGTCGCGAAGGGGATCGTAGAGACGGAGTTCGGGAGCCACGTTTTTACCTTCTCCCTCAGGATAATAGGCGAAGTCGGCAGGGAGAGTGGGGGGCTGCACGGCTTCGAATTGCTCGGAGTTGAGACCGAAGTGGCGGGCAACGGCTTGTAAAGCCATGCGTGTGCCATTGGCCTTGCCATCAGCGCTATAGCCTGCGATGTGGGGCGTACCGATAAAGACGGCATTGAGCAGAGAGGACGATATGTGGGGTTCGTGCTCCCAGGTGTCGACCACGGCCGCACGGATGCTTTTGGAGAATAGGGCTTGGGTTAGGGCTTCGCCATCGACCACCTCGCCTCGGCTGCTATTGATCACCACTGCCGTGGGACGCAAAGCGCGAAAGAAGGCAGAGGAGGCCATATGATAGGTGGGATAAGGAGTGGGTGCATGAGTCAGAGGGGTGTGGAAGGTGATGATGTCGCTCTGGCGCGCCACTTCGTCGAGCGTAACGAATGCATTTTGTGGTTCATGCTCAGCACGTGGAGGGTCGCAAAGCAGTATGCGACCAAAACCGAGGCGCTCTGCCATAAGTCGCACTTGCTCACCAACATGGCCCACACCGACAATGCCCAACGTGAGACGGCTAAACACTTCGCGGCGGATGGGGCTGGGGGGTGCTGTGGCAGGAAGCAAGGCTGATCCTTCGTCCCAACAGCCATGAGCAGCCAATTGTAAGAGGGCACTCTCTACGTACTGCGCCACGCTGCGTGCGTTGCACCCCGGACAGTTGGTCCAAGCGATACCGGCTTCTTGCAGATAATCGGTATCAATGTGGTCGAAACCTATGGTGGCTGTGGCAATGAAGCTTACTCGGGATCCTTCAAGCAGTTGGCGATTGCACTTCGTACGGGTGCGGACAATTAGCGCGTCGGCATCCTTAACATCAGCAGCCGTGATGGCAGATCCAGGTAGGTAACGCGCTTCGCCTAAGCGTTCGGCGAAGCCACGGATAAAAGGTATTTTGTCGTCTATTATAATCTTCATAGGGGGGGGAGTTATTACTTATAATATATTCTTTTAATATATTCCTTATAATATAGAGGAGTGGAGGAAGAATGGCGGGATTCTCATTTGAGAGCACCTCCCCACCCTACTTCACTACTCTGCGCCGCAAGTATCGGCGTTCGATGAGCAGATAAGACAGCGTGGCCATGATGCCCGTTAGCACATAGGTGGCTATGAACATGAGCACTACGTTGTCACGAAAGAGCCCCGTCTGTACGATAACTTGCACTATGGGGAAATGGTAGAGATATATGCCGTAGGATACGTTGGGCAATGATCTTAGAGCCTTGGGAATGGGCAGATTGTAGGCTAAAAAGATGAGTATGGTCGGGAAGGTGACGATCTCTATGGTGCGAAGTGTATCGTAGACGTAAGGCAACCCGTCATAGTCAGGGATATAGAGCAACATTTCCACTATGACTGATAGAAGGAATGCATTGCGGAATCGGTGTGCACGTGCCAACCAGTCCAACGAGAAAAGTATCGCCACGCCGCTCAAGAAGAAATAGAAATCTTGCAACTGAATGGGGGCGTGCGGATAGATATAGCATGTGGCAATGACCAAAGCGCCCAAGATATAGTAGCCTGCGGAGGTGCGTAGTCCACGAATGATGAGGGGGAGGATCACGTAGAATATGACCTCGAACTTCATGGTCCAAAGCGAGCCATTGACAGCCGTCATCTGACAACTTTCAAACACTCCAGGCAGGGAGGGCTGAAGCCAATTGAGCATTAGAAGATTTACTCCTAAATATTTCCAACATTTCCCTGTGGTCAAGAAGTCGACCACGCTATAAGAGCTAAGCGCCATGCATACTATGAATCCTAACACGACAACCACCACATAGGCTGGAAGGATACGCATGAAGCGCTTGCGGAAGTACTTACGGAGATCGTGTTCGTTGCGCAAATAGCTGTAAGTCACCAGGAAGCCTGTTATGATAAAGAATGCTTTCACGCTAATGGGACCTGCCTGAGCGATTCTTCCATCACATTCGGAATTGACCAACACGCTAAAGTGGAAGGCTACGATGAGTAGGGCAAAGAAGTAACGAAGTAGGTCGAAACAATTATTTTGTCTTATATAGTGCTTCATGCTGTCGGTCAGCAAGAAACTTTCGGGATTAGGGGTGGTGGGAGGAATATGGGGAATCTTTTTCTTCATATATATATAAGGTGGCTCTTAGGCGAGTATGCGCGGAAACAACTTAGATTCGCGAAAGGAGTAATAAGCACTCTTCCCTTGGTAGCATTTTCCGTTAGGAGGAATGCTAAGGGGGGTGATGCTTATTACTCCTTTTATATAATTGTTTAGATTCACTTCACGATAGAAAGATTAGTGGCGCTGACGGCGCACGCTGAGTCCTCCTCCCGATGATCCTTTTGGCTTTGAGGCACTCGACGAAGTGCGTTGCTTCTTCTGCTTAGGTGCCTTGGTGGATGATGAAGAGCTGCTCACACTTGCCGATCGCGTACGGCGCGAGGGGGCAGAAGATGTGCGACGCGATGCTGACGAGCGGCGAGCGGCCTTGCCTGCTGCAGCGATAGAGTCGGCCTCTGCTTGGGCCAAAGAGTCGGCACGGAGCTGTGCATAATAGGCGCTATCACGACCGTAGACGTGCTCTTGCACGTCGGTAAGTTGCTTTTCTATGCGCTTCTGCTCCTTGATCATTGCGGAGTCGTCGAGGCAGTAGTTGGATAGGAGTTTATCTTGCAGATTGACGGCCTTGTAGATGTCGCCCTTGTAGCACTTCATGGTGAAAAAATCGTCGGCCGACATCGTAGCGGCATTGTTGAGCGAAGAGCCCATGAGCATGAGTTTGCCTAAATAAGGCGCAACGTCTTGCATTTTTACCCAAAACATGGGGTATTGTGCCAATTCTCCGCCGAAGTCGGAATCTCCACGCTTGAGCACGGGACAGATTGCGGTGACTTGGCTACGGAATGTGGCTGTATGCTGATCGTAGTAAGTGCTCTCCTTGATGAAGTAGGCCTTTACCTCGTCGGAGGGGAGGTCGGCATCGTTGACGCGCACCTTATCACCTTTCGACTCGTAGAAGATGTGGTAACGATCCATGAGTTGCTTGGCTGTGACCTCATTTTTCGCAGAGAAGTCTTCATTGCCATCGAGCTTATAGTCGTAGGCTTTGATTTGCTTACGCAGGAGGAGCTTGAATAGGTAGGTAAAGAGGTTTTCGCGTCCATCCTGCGGCGTTGTGGGATAATAGAGCACGGCGTTGGCGTCTTTTGTCAGATCGAGCGTGCGATAGAGGTCGCGACGCCAAGCAGCATCGGTTGGCATGCTCTGCGCTGTGGGGAATTCTCGATAAGAACTTCCGCGTGGTGAATTTTGTTGCTGCTCTTGCTTCTGCTGCTGTTCGGCACGGCGGCGCGGAGGTTGTGCACAGATTTCGGTGAATTGTCCGAATGTGCTTATCAAGAGTATGATAACAAATATCTTTTTCATTCGTTGTATAGAGTTTACTTGCTTTAGTTCACGATTACTTCGAGACTACCATTCAGATTGCGTGTGATTCCATCGGGGCCTACGGCGCGCACCTTGGAGATATAGAAGCGTTGGCCCCGACGCAGTTCTCGCATGAGGTTGCGCTGATTTTCGGTGAAGTTGGGACCGGCGGAGGGCTCTGGGCGGAAATTGCCCATACGGTCGGCGAATACGGTCTCAAAGCTGAGCACGCGGAAGGGGATGTTGAGCAGTCCGTCGTCGATGGCAGCACCGAGTCCGCCCGCTCCGAGGATGGAGCCTTTGGCTATTCGGCCACCACGGAAACGATCCGAACCTACTTGGATAAATGCCGTTGGGTCGGGGAGCTTACGCACCTGGAAGGTGAAGGTGCCCATATTCTGCGCCTTGCCGTTGACGGTACCGCTTACGGTGAAGGTCACGTTCTCGCCCACTTTGGATGGACGGGCGGTGTACTTGCCGGGGCCGGTCTGGGTGAGTGTGCCTCCAGTCATGCTGAGGTGTACTCCTGCATTGCCCCCCGCTGCTGTTACGCTGATGGGGTTGTTGAATCCAGCGTAGAGCACGTTCATGAGGTCGGCCGCTACGGTGGCTCCCGTGGGGGGTGCTATTACGTTGTATTTCTGCGTGAAGTTGCGACGGATGATATCGCCCGCGGCATTGGGCATGAGGATGTAGCCCGAGAAGGAGTACTGACCGGGGCCTCCTACGGTGAAGTTGTAAGAGCCATCGGCTGCGATGCGTCGGCCGTTGACGTAGATTTCGGGGCGCTGCGTGGTATCGACAGCTGCCATGAATATGCGCGAACGGAATTGGTCGCCAGGATAGAGTGTGGTGGCTTCGGCAGCGACGTAGGCATTGAGCTGATTGACGCGGATGTCCTTCAGGTCGATGTTGGCCAAGAGGTCGTGAATGGCTTCGTTTTCTGCCTTGCGCACGTCGCTCTGGAGCTTGGCAAGCATGGTAACGGCAGCGATGGAGGGCATTTCCTCAAACATATATTGCTGCCAATTCTTTCCCACGTTGTCTTCACTTCGTGGCACTTCGGTCGAGAGGTTGGAGGCAATAATGGCGCGTTGGCGTGGATCGGTCACGAGGGTGAGTACTCGATTGCGGAAGGAGTTGATAGCATCGAAGAGTTGCTTGCCTTTCCCCTTGGCTGGTGCGAGCATGATGCGATTGGATCCTTCGAGGTCTTCTTTGTTTTGCAGATTATCGGGGTCGGCATCCTTGCCATCGGCTTCGCGAGCGATGGCCCAACGGAGTTCGCCAGCGAAGTTGTAGAGCGAGTCGCTCATACGTTTCACCTCCATGGCTTTGTCGTACCAAGGCTTTACTTTGGCAGGATTGCTTTTATAAGAGGCGGCGAAGTCGGCGTAGAGAGCCTGATTCTCCTTCATGGCATTTCCTGTGGTGCGCTTCAAGCTATCGCCAATGAGCGAGAAGCCTTTGAGCACATCGCTTGAGACGTTCAACGCGAGCATGGCCATCAGTACGATGTACATGAGGTTGATCATCTTCTGGCGAGGAGATACCGGTCTTTTCTTGATTGACATAAGTTAAAATAGGAGCCTACTTTAGGGGGGTTGTTAGTTTTGGGTGGTCATCTTTACGGTGAGCGCTTGTATCATGCGCGAGTATACGCCGTTGAGTTCTTCGATCTGCTGAGCGAGTTTGCGTGTCTGCTCATTGATCTGGTCAATGGTGCCCACCTGCTGACTGATGCTCTTGAAGTGGAGGTCGTACGTCTTGTTGATGGCTGTGAGCGTACGGTTGAGATTGGCCATCTCTTCGCTGTCGTGGGCGAGTCGTGCGCTCTGTTCGTCCACCTTTTCGAAGGTTTGTGCCAATGTACGGAGTTTTTCGATATACTGTTGTGTGGCTTCCTCCATCTCGGGTGAGAGGGCGGCTTGTGCACGGCGTAGGAGTTCGTCGTTGGCTAGGCGGATAATCTCTGCTAAGCGCTTTGCCTCTGCGTCGAATGGTACGGCTCCTGCGGGAGTGGCTGCGGCTATGGCAGCTTGTGCTTGCTGCTGGGCTGTGGGCTTGGCTGCAGAGGCATTGGCTGCATTGGGAGCAGGAGTGGCAGAAGCTGTGCTTGCGGGCTCTGCGGCAGCGGGAGTTTCGGGGTATGAGGGAACTCCTGTGAAGGGCATCTGAGCGGGTTGAGTGGCTGCGGGTGATGCTGTGGCTGCGGGCTGTGCAGGAGTGGTCGGGGCGGCAGTGGGCTGTGTGGCAGCGGGCTGAAGGGGCTGAGCTGCAGTAGTAGCATTTTCGGAGTTTTGTGCTTCTTGCTCGTCGTCATCTTCTTCGCTGTCATCTTCGTCGATGCCGAGGCTCTGTGCGATTTCCTCATCGGTCTGATAGTCGCGGGGCAGCTCTTTTCCTATTTCGTCTTTATCGAAGGGGCGATCGAATGCGGAGAGGAAGAACACTACTACCTCTGTACCCATACCGATAAAGAGCATGAAGTTACCACCCGGCAAGTGGGTGAGCTTGAAGAGTGCTCCCAAGATTACGATGGAGGCACCCCATGAGTATGCATAGTTGAGGAATGTCTGTCCAGGCACACTGTCCATCCAGTGCTGCAGGCGGACTACGAAATTGATCTTACTCATATTGGGTTTTATTGAGTTTTGAGTTTTGAGTTTATGGGGTTATAAAGTAACCTCTTGACTTCTAAACTCTTAAACTTTTCAACTTATATTATCTATTTCTTTTTCTTACCCACGCTGGTGGTGCTCACGGTGTTGGCTTTGGAGCGAACGCAGCGGAAGCCGATGTAGGAGCGTGGTTGGTTTTGATATTCCCAAGTGCGCCATGCCGACTGTATGAACGACATAGGGTCTTTCCACGAGCCTCCTCTCACGCTTTTGCGCTTGAGCACGTAGGGGTCTTCTTTCGCGGCATTGTAGGAGAGCTCTGGATTGAGGTCGGCCATGGCGTCGACGCCAGCTTCGGTATAGACGGTATTTGTCCATTCAGCCACGTTGCCTGCCATATCGAAGAGTCCGTTGGAGTTGGCTCCATAGATGCCCACGCGTGAGGTGATGAGGTTTCCATCATCGGTATAGTTGCCGCGGTCGGGCTTGAAATTGGCAAAGAAGCATCCTTCTTTGCTCTTGGCTTCTATGCCTTCCCAGGGATAGGGGTTACCCTCTTTGCCACGGGCGGCATATTCCCACTCCACCTCGGTCGGGAGGCGATAGCGCTGTATGTATCGTGCCTGTGGTCCCATGCCTTTGAGCAGGAAGTTGGTGCGCCATGCGCAGAATGCTTGTGCTTGTTCCCAGGTGACTCCTACGACGGGATAGTCGTTGTAATTGGCCGACGAGAAGTAGAGCTTCATATACTGCTCGTTGTTGGCATTGGTGAAATCGTTGACCCATACCGTGGTGTCGGGATAGACGGGCACGATGTAGGTGTTCAAGAAGTCGTAGAGGCTTGAGAGCGGGCGCTCTATGGTCTGACTCACGATTTGTCCGTTGTCGTCAACGTAGGCCGTGTCTTTCGAGATCATCACCACTTCGTCGGGGTCGGTGGGATGGTCGGTATTGAGCGAGCGCTCCTTCGGGTCAAGTCGGTACTTGCGTAGGGCAGCCTTCTCATAGTCGAATATCTCGTAGCGGTAGAGCAGTTGTTTGGTGTCGATCATGCGGGTGCCATCAATGGGATGGGTGTAGTACACGCTGTTGATGGCACGCTCTTGATCTTCCGAGGGCTTGCGCCAGGGGATGGGCTTGCTCCAGTTGAGGTGGGGCTTTACGGGGTCGCCGTTGCGGTCGATCTCTATCTTATAGGTCTCATCGCCGCCATACTGAGGGTCGGCCAATCGCTCGCGGATGATGGAGTCGCGCACCCACTCTACGAACTGTCGGTACATAGAGTTGGTCACTTCTGTCTGGTCCATCCAGAATCCATCCACAGAGATGTCTTTTTGCGGAGATACGGTGCCCCAGAGTGAGTCTGTCTTCTGCAGGCCTACTTTGAGGTAGCCTCGTTTCACCTCCACCATGCCGTAGGGCGTGGGTTCGGTAAATGAGGATGCTCTCGATCCGGTCACTTCGCCACCGCTCATCATGGCGCGGCTGCTCCCCATGCACGAGGCGAGGAGTCCGCTCAGTGCTACGGCGGCGAGTATGTATAATAGAGTATGTTTCATCGAGTTAATGTACTAATATGCTATTGTGTTAATGTGCTAATGGAGACGGCGCTATGGGGATGCCGACGCGGGACGCGTCGCCCACGGTATTGGCTTATTTGCAGTACTTATGAGCAAGCATGTAATACTTAATACTTTTATACTTAATACTTATTAATTACAGCCATCTCACGCTCCTGTGTACGTTTTTGCCTTTCTTGCCGAGGTTGAGGTCGAGGCGGTAGCCCAGCGTCACTTCATGTTGGCCGGCTCCGAGCCCCATGCCCGAGGTGTTGGCTTCGTAAGAATAGCCGAGGTCGATGCCGTGGAAGCGGCCTCCTACGAATCCTGTCACGGAGTGGCACGGACTGTAGCCCAAGCCCACGTAGAATTGCTTCTTCTCATGCGCATACTGCAGTCGGGCTGTGATGTCGGCACGAAATGCTGAGCCGTCATAGCGCAAGAGCGTGGTGGGGACTAATGTAAAGAACGGACTCTTTAGCCGAATATTGTATCCAGCCGTAAAATTATAGAGTGCTTTTACTTTATATTCGTTGGTCTCGCCCAGCATGATGGTGGGCGAGGTGACGTGTTGCATACCTACTCCTGCATACCATCGGCGGTGGGTGTACCACAGACCTACGGAGGCATCAAACTTCGATCCGCTCAGGTCGCTTGCAGGGAATGCTGGGTCGTTGGCGTCGCCCAGGTCGGCCTTCGAGCCTTTAAGGCTTTCGTTGAGCATATCCACCTCTGCACCGATGCTGAGCCATCCGCCCCACAAGCGCTGATGATAAGCATACTGCACGGAAAAGCGCATGTGAGAGAAGAGACCGAACTGATCGTTTTGAAACAATACGCCCACGCCATGGCGCGTCCGTCCCAACTGCAGAGCCATATCTGCCCCCGCATACATGGTGCTTCCTCCGTCGGTATAGCCCGAGGCATGGCTCTGATAGGCCGCTGTCACACTGAGTTGCGGACTGCGCCCAGCAGCTGCCGGATTGAACTGTGGCTCTACCAGCCAATAGTGGGCGAAGGCTGGATCTTGTTGCCCAAAAGCATTCAAGCCCGTCAGCATAGAGCCAACGAGCACGCAGAGTATATGAACTGATTTTCTGACAGAATGCATCTGTGCAAAATGTATATGGTTGTGCAAAATTAGTGTATGAGCCGAAATACGCAAAATGATTGCTGGAAAAACTTCATTCTGCGCCGACTTTTTTCATCTCCTCCGGAAGCCCTATTCCAACCGTTGTCGCTCAGCAACACCCCCTACCCTCAAGCTGATACAAACGAGGCTTCCTCCGCCCCCCTCCTTCTCTCGTACGCGCGCGCACGCTACAGACGATTTTTATCGAGAAATGCCTAATTGCCGTCACTATTCTCACGTATCTCCTTGATTATCATCACATTGCAGAGTGTAGGCAAGGTTCATTTGCTTGCACTCTGCCCGCACTTTGCATGCACTCTTACGGAGTTTCGCTCTGGTGCGAAAGCCCGCGATATTCCCCTACGGAGAAGGGGAAATTATCCCATGGAAGAGTTTTTCCTGCACCGAGGGATAATTTTTTCTGTACCGAGGGATAATTTTTTCTGCACCGAGGGATAATTTTTTCTGCACCATAGGGTAAAAAACTTCTTCGATAAGGGAAAAATAAAATTCTTAGCAAGAGTAGCATCAATGCAAGAACGAGTGCGATCCGAGTGTAAGCAGGAATCGGCAGCTTCACCGATCGTAATTCACTGATATTCAGACAGGTAAATCATGGAGAGTGCAGGAGTGTAAGCAACGCATAGGAAAAATCATGGTAATGCGTGCGCACGCGTGCGAGAGCCGAGGAGAAGCAGAAAAAGTGTACAGATTGTTCACTCTTTTTGGAGAACGAAGAGGATGATCGTAACTTTGCAGTACAAAGATTGATTCACGACGTGAGATGGCTTCACGGACGACGATATATAACGCTACTCAAGGCGCAAGCTTTTTCATGGCAGCAACCACTTCATAGACCATTCCGCTAAGGGAGAAGGACACGACAGCATGCCACAATTTTGCTGCAAGTTGAGGAAGGAAAAACGGATGCGATTCTTTGGGTGGAAACGCTCATTATAGACCACAATACTTCTTCCACTTACGCAATTTTCTGCTTTTACCTCTACTGGTATCACATCGCTCTCGTGCTGCAGAAGGAACTCTATCTCCGCCTTACCCTCCGACGACCAATAATAAGGCAACATACCATAAGAAGGCAGCAGACTTTGAAGCACAGCATTTTCGGCCATGGCTCCTTTAAACTCCGTAAAATTGGCAGTAGGATCGAGCACTACATTGCCAGGCAAGCCCGACAAACGACGCAACAATCCGCTATCGCTCGCATAGACCTTGAATATATCGGGTTCTTCATAAGCTGCAAGCGGCATGCCTGGTTTTGACACTGCATTTACTCTATATATCATACCGGCATCTTCCAGCCATAGCAAGGCATCCTCATAGTCTCTGCTTCGCGCACCTTTCTTTACTACTTTATAGACAAACTTACGATTTTCTTTGGCCAACTGCGAAGGCAAGGAATGCCATAGAGCATGTATGCGCGGGATTTCGCGAGGCTCTGCATATTTAGAAAAGTCAAGTTCATAGAGGTCTAAAATGCCCTGCAGTATATTGTCTACTTCCAGCATACCCCGATTTTGAAGCATTGCTACTGTAGCTTCGGGCATACCACCTGCTACCATATATCTGCGATATTCCGATTTCAGTTTATCAAGGATAATGAGAGGAAGTTTTTGTGCTTGTTCTATTTGTTCTACGTAGCTGAACGTTGATGGGTCGGATGCACGCAAATATTCTTTGAACGTAATGGGATACATACGCATTACTTGCACTTTCCCCACAGGCACAGTCATCTTACGCCTCTTCACTGCCACCCCCAAGAGTGAGCCAGCAGCAATAATGTGCCATTCGGGAGCATCCTCGCAAAAGTACTTCAGCGAATTAAAAGCTTCCTCACACTCTTGAATTTCATCAAAGATTATAAGGGTCTTACCCGGAATAAGAGGCACTTCGCTATAAAGTGCCAATTCCTTGATGATGCGTTCGGGTTCTTTGGTCACAGCAAAGACCGATTGCAATTCTCTCTGCTTGTCAAAATCGAACTTTGCTGTATAATCAAAGCATAGCTTTCCAAACTCCTGCATAGCCCACGTCTTGCCGATCTGACGTGCGCCTTTTAGAAGTATGGGCTTACGATTTCCCGCATTTTTCCAATCCTTGAACTGATTGATTATATCTCTCGCTATATCCATAACATACACTAATAACTTCCGATTTGTGCCAAAACTAACACTTTTCCGAACTTGTTGGGTGCAAAGGTAGATTTTTCAGGGGAAATAGCAAGCTATTGGAATATGCATTTTCACAGAAAAATTCACGACGTGAGATGGCTTCACGGACGACGATATATAGGGGGAGCTATTAGCGGTAGAACTTTTCATTCTAAAAAAGCCTCAACACCCACCGAATGGCACTAACAACTTCCGATTTGTGTCAAAACTGACACTTTTCCGAACTTGTTGGGTGCGGAGATGGATTATTCGATGGAAGCAGCACAAGCCCCCTTTCACACCCCTACGGCAAGCTTTCGTTAGTTTATTCTCCGCACATTTTGCGGAGAATAAGCCTTATAATCTCCGCAAAATGCGCGGTTTTATTCTTTTAAAAGCTATATTTGCACCCAGAAAGAAGTAAACTACTCAACACGGAAGCAACATGATAAGCACTCATACATATATTTGGCAAAGGCCCAATTGGACCCACTTCACATGGGACAACACTGCTATTAGCCAATCATTGGCCAAAGTGAATATGCTGCGTGGGCAATTATTGGGCAGAGTGTCGATGTTTGGACTTGAGGCAAAAAGCGAATCTATGCTTGACGCTGTATCGCAAGAAATTATCCACTCTGCAAAGATAGAGGGTGAAAATCTTAATCGTGATAGCGTTCGTTCGTCAGTGGCTAAACAACTCGGCTTGAAGTACGAAGGATTGACCACTATGGATCACTATATTGAAGGCGTGGTGGAAGTCATGATAGATGCCATCAGTCATTACCAAAAGCCTCTTAGCAGCGAGCGCCTTTTTGCATGGCACGCAGCCCTATTCCCTACTGGAAGAAGTGGACTTTACAAGATTGATGTCGGACAATGGCGGCAAGGAGAGGATCCCATGCAAGTAGTATCGGGTGCTATGGGAAAAGAGATTGTGCATTACGAGGCTCCCCCAAGTCACGATATACCAAATATGATGCAGCAGTTTATAAGATGGATAAATACGACTCAACCTCTCGACCCCGTGATTAAGGCTGCTATCGCTCATCTATGGTTTGTGAGCATACACCCCTTTGATGATGGCAACGGACGTATATGCCGTACTCTTACCGAGCTATTACTTTCGAGAGCCGACCAAACTTCACAACGATACTACAGTCTGTCCACAGAAATTTTGACCCATCGCAAAGCTTACTATGAGGAATTGGAGCATGCACAACATACCGACAGCGATGTCACGCAATGGATTGCATGGTTCTTACAAACACTCGAACAAGCTATTCAATCCTCACTCCTAAAAACGGAGAACGTGGTGCGCAAGTTACAATTTTGGCAAAAGCACCACATCACCGCTATCAACGATAGGCAACGCAAGATTGTCAACATGCTCTTTGATGGTTTTGAGGGGAAACTCACTTCATCAAAGTGGTACAAAATAAACCACTGCTCGCAAGACACCGCCACACGCGACATCAACGACCTTATCAAAAAAGGCATCTTACAACCTACCGCCGAGAGGGGACGAAGTACTAGTTACACCTTGGTAGAATCATAAACCTTGCCTGAGTTGCTAAACGGCTTTGATACAGAGTAAGGAGGCTGCTCAGCAACGAAAAGTCCCGAGATATAGGCACCTACACATCATGCGATAAGAGCACATATCTCGGAACTTCTATTTTATATCGTTTCGGGCTTATCCCGAAACGTAGAGGGGGGGAGGGAAAGCGTTTATCTAAATACTACGCCATAGGGGTGAACGCCGGTGGTGAGGGATTTTTTGAACTGACCATTAGCGCTGTAGATATAGATCTTACCATCAGTGGTGTAGGCATCAGATCCGGTCGAAGAGTCGGAGCAGATGTAGATCTCGCCCGTAGAGGGATTGATATCCATGATGCCCGTAGGATTGATGGGCAAGTTGTTGGCGTCGAGGAAATTCTCAGAGACCTTCTCACGCGTGAGGGAGTTGTACACGTAGCTCTTGATGACGTTGGTCACCGAGGGCCAGTTGCTGTAGTCGGTCGATACGTTGAGCACGTAGAGCGGAGATACACTGCCCGTAGCGCGCGATGTGCGGTTCTGATTGTCGATGGCTATCATGCTGCCTTCGCCCAGTTCGGATGCTTCGTCGGCAGAGGTGATGGCCCATACGGCAGAGGGTGTTGCGCCGTAGTCGCCACGGCATACTACGAACACGTTGCCTTGATTGTCGATGGCCAGCTGTCCGGGGTTCATGCCCACGGTGATAGACTTCTCAACGGTATAAGTAGCGCCATCAATCTTGACCACCTTGAAGCCGTTTTGATAGCCATTAGCATAGTTGTAGCCATCGCTGATAGACACGTAGACCTTGCCTTCGTAGGCTGCGATATCGGTGGGGTTGGGACCTACTTGGATAGGAGCAGACTGCTCGTAGGCGGTGGTGTCCATACGCGTCACGGTGCCATCGTTGTAGGCTATGTATACGTAGCCCTGGTCGCCACATACGGCTTCGGGGCCTTCTGAAGCATCGCCTGCGTTGGCATTGGGCTTAGCCACTTCTGCCACTACCTGCATGGTCTTAGTATCTACTACCCATACTTTCTTCTCCGTAAACATGGGGATATAAAGCTTTGAGCCGTAGAGCACGGGGCGCTGGGGTGTATCGCCAAGGCTCTTGTCGTTGACAAAAGTGAATATGTTCGGTACGCGGTTGCTTTGGTCGTCGGTGCTAAAGTAGTCCAAGGTGCCATCGAGCTGGCCTTGGTTGCCCTGACAGAGCACGAAGAAACCACCTTCTCCACGCGCGGGAGCTACGGGATCGGGAGTGGGATCGGGAGTGGGAGTAGGATCGTCTTCCGAACAAGCGGTGAATCCCACGGTGACGAGCAGCGCAAGGGCTGCCAACTTCAGTGATTGGGTAATGTTCATAACTGCTGTAACGTTTTTATATATATGAGATGATTAAAATTGATATTTCAGACTTAGCTTATAGGCTCTTCCGGGCATGGGGTAACGGCGTATCACTTCGTAGCGCTCATCGAAAGCGTTTTGCAGGTCAGCTCGGAGCGTGAGCGTCTGTCCACGGCGCAAGGCAAACGTATGGTAGGCTGCCATGCCCCATTCGCTGTAGGCGGGCAGGTCGGTGGTGGGCAGATGATTGTGGGTGTTCCAACGCTTGGAGGCGTAGGTGCCGTGCACCACGAGAGATAGCCAAGGATCGTCCCACGTCAGCGATACGCTGCCGCTATGCACGGGGGTATATGCCAACTGTTTGTGCCAACTGCTGGAGCTGGGCGAGGTGTGGTCGGTGCAATGGGTGAGGGAATAGTTGGCACTGAGCAATATGCTATGGCGCTGTGCTGGCTTGAAGATCGACTGGAGCGTGAGATCGATCCCTGCGGTGCGCACATCGCCCAGATTGGCGGTCTTCCAAAGAAAGAGGTTGATGGGGATGCTCACAATGCGATCTCTCACGCGGTTGTAGTAGCCATCGGCTGTGAGCGCAAGCAAGGGAAGCCAAGGGGCGGGAGCCGACCGAAGCGTAAGGCCGAGAGAAAGTTGGCGCGTGAGTTCGGGCTTAAGATTGGTGGAGCCTTGATGGTAATAGTAGCTCTCGGTGAATGTGGGCATACGGAAGGACTCCTTGTAGCCGCCACGCACGTAGAGCGCAAATGGGTTGCGGAGCACCAGTACCGATGCCGTGACTGAGGGCAACAAGCGCTGTGCATCGCGAGCTGAGGAGGCTCCACCCTCGGTCTGATTCCAATAGCTGTGCATCTGGGCTCGCGCGGTGAGTTGCACGCGGTTGGTATGGAGCTGTAGCGAGAGGCTTTGCAGCCACGAGTCGCGATTCACGTGGTTGTCGGTGCGGAGGTTGCTATTGAGCGAAGCGTGCGCATAGTCGGTAGCATAGGCTGCTCGAAACCATGGGAGCACGTCGTAGGACGCGCCCATTGTGAGGTAGGCCTCGCGTTGCCAATAGTTCTGGTCAAGGTGGCCGCCGGGATAGCCCGCACCGACGTCGGAGTATTGGCTCGTCTGCCAGTTGTACTTACCGGCAACGAATGCTTCCCACCGTCCCCACCGCTGCTGCCATCGGCTCTGGGCGAAGGCGGTCTGTTCGAGCAAGCGCTCGTTGCTGCCATTCACGTAGTAGTGGACCATGCCGGGCAGGTGACGATAGTTGTGGTGGAAATATACTTTCGACCGAATGCTTCCGCTCTTACCCGTAAGTAGCGTCCAGTTGAGTTCGGAGGTGACGCTCTGCATGCGGCTATTCTCACGCTTCCAGTGGGTGGTGGCACTACCATTGATTACGGTGAAAGGATAGTCGTTGTCGGCAAAGAAGTAGCGAGCCTGCATGCCCACATAGCTTCGCTCTCTCACCCTCTTGCTCAGCCCCACGCAGGGCGACCACATGCCAAAGGCTCCTTGCTGCCCCTCAAGCGTGCCGTGCCATCGGCGGTCGGCAGGCATCGTGCCTCTCGTGGAGAGGCTTACTACGGCCGATGCGAGTTGGCGCACGGGACAGAGCAGGGCCGCTTGGTCGAGCACCTGCAGTTCGATACTGCCGAGATTCTCTACCGCAAACTGCCCCAGGTCGATCTCGCCCTGTCGGCTATCGCTGACGCAGAGTCCGTCGTAGCTTACGGCGGTATGTCCGGCACCAAGCCCACGTACGCTCACGGTCTTGAGTCCGCCCGCTCCGCCATAGTCGCGGAGGTTGACGCCTGAGAAGCGCCTCAGCGCATCGCCCATGTCGGTAATGCCGCGCATGGTGAAGGCTGCGGAGTCAATCCGTTGCACGGATACGGGTGTGCTGATGCCTGCCACGCGCCTTGCGGCTGTGACTTCGGCAGTACCCAGCGTATCGGGTGTAGTGGGGTGAGCGGCTACGCCAAGCAGCATAGCAACGAACAGCAACATAAGAGTTGTAAGTTATTTTTAGAGTTCGGAGATTACGAAGTCGAAGCTTTTGCTCCACGCTGTTGTTCTCCTTACATGGATGTTTGCCTTTCCTCCTCGGGAACAGACAAACGGCTCCAGCATTCCTTATATTAATATTTATAGGCATGCCTGGCAACGGCAGGTATTCTGGCTTTTCCCCTTTGCCACTCGCCTTCCCGCTTCAGAATCGTGATGAATGGGCGTTCCGAAACAGTGGCCAATTGTGAGCGGCAACGTTTGGATGGGACATACAGCAGCGGGACTGCACGAGACTCTCACTCGTTTCCCTAATCCGTTGCGGGTGCAAAGTTAACTTTTCTTGCGGAGTTATTCACTAAATGTTACAGAAAAAGCCGCAAACTACGTGAATAGTTTGCGGCTTTACAATTCAGTCGGGGTGACTGGATTCGAACCAGCGACCACACGCCCCCCAGACGCGTACTCTAACCGGGCTGAGCTACACCCCGAATTGCGAGTGCAAAAGTACGCTTTTCTGACAATATGAGCAAGCGATATGGTGCTTTTTTTCTATTTTTCTTCGCTTTTGTGGCTTATTCTCTTAGCAGAGATAGGTAATGTTTACTCTTCGCCAGCGAATAGAGGATCCCAAGCGGGGAGCTTTGTGGGCGTCTGCTTGAGGAGTTCGAGAGTCTGAGCGGGCACATATTTCTTGTCCACCACGAGGCGGAACATGTATTCGTCAAACCATTCGTCGGTCATAATCAAGTGGCCATTATAGCCCGAGGATGCACCCCAAGAATTCTCCACCATCCATTTTGTGGGCTTACCCTGCGCATCGAGGTCGACCGCCATGAGCGTCATGGCATGGCTCGAAGCCGATGCGAAGGTCTGAATGCGCTCTGCTTTGTTCATAGGAAACTGCGTATCGAAGAGCGATTGATAGTCGTAGTTCTTCAGCGAGAGTACACCCGTCTTGGAGTCGAGATACTTGCCCACATCGCATGAGAAGTACATCATCGTGCTGTCCTTAATAGAAGCTATTGCCAAGGGCTTGATCTCGTCCATAGGAAGGTTGAGGTAGGTCCACTGCATGCCGTCGTAAGAGTGGCGGTCCATGTCGATGGTGTAGGTCTTATGATACGGACGCGAGGGGTCGTTCATCACCATCACGTAAGTGTTCTTCAAATCCTTGCCCACGTATTGCTTATAAAAATCTTGCGGAGTGTAGGTCTTCGTCTCGCCCAGAGCCTTGCCACTGGCATCGCGCAGGGTCCACGTAAATTGCTGCACAGGTTCGCCCAGACAGATGGTCAGGATGTGATAGATGGTGCCGAGCATCTCTACTTTCTTCTTCTCAAGGTCGGCAGTCTTCTTACCTGCAGCAGAGAGTTTACGCAGAGTAAGGCCATATTCGCGAAGCTTGAGGCTGAGGATGCTTGCCATGCGCGAAGTGTTGTTGGCATTGTACGATTCGGGCATTACGTCGGCAGGCACAAGGCCATACTTGCTCACCACATCGATCACGCCGCAGAACGTTCCACCATCGGATAGCGGATTCTTGAAGAGCCAATCGTTGAGCTGATCGCTCATAGGCTTCTTCGCATTGTCTATCACGGCTTGCAGGAAGAGGTTCGACTTCTCCAGCTGATCGTAGAAGAAGCAGTAGCTCTGCGAGAATTGGAAATCGCCCAGTCCGTACTGCTTTATCATCTGAGCACGCATCACGTTGAGCCCCGTGAAGAGCCAGCAGCGCCCCGAACTCTTTTGGTCGGTGATACCCTTCGAGGGCACCTCGTTGCTGAAGTGGCGGTCGGTGGCATCGGGATTGTTGGCTTGCGTAGCGAGTTGATTGATGCTTGTGCCAGCTAAGGCATTGCGCAGCGCGCGGTCGGCAGTGGTAGTGGGATGCGCTTTGCGCATCTGCTGCAGCATGTCGGCTGTAATGCCGCCTTTGCCCACCGAAGTCGAGGTCTGGGCGTTCATGACTATGGCCGACGCGCAGAGGAGTAAGGTAAGTAAGGGTTTTATCATGTTCGTATGTTGTTAGAAATTTCGATGTTAAAGCAATAATGTATTACTTATTATCGTACATTCCACGAGAATGTAATACTTAATACTTTATACTTAATACTTTATTATGTTATGGTTTCTGATCATAACGCTGAAGCCACATTGCGTAGCGGTCGAAGAGCCAGTTGGTGAAAGCATAAAATACGACGGCTGTGACGAGTCCACCAAAGACGTCGACCAAGTAGTGAGCCTGGATGTAGACGGTGGCACAGCACAGGAAGAAGTAGAACGGCAGTGCGCAGAAGAAGAGCGCACGTCGACCACGCCAAAGCAGCAGCATGAGCACGGTGCTCATACCCACATGGCTCGATGGGAAGGCCGCTGTAGGACGTTCGCCCGACTGCTGTGTGGCTTCTACCAGATTGCGGAAGAATCCATCGGGACCCGGCGAGATAGCGAGTTCTGTATGATAGCGGAAGTAGTCGCCCAGATGGGGAAAGTGACCGCTCTGAATCACTTCTTGTCCCACGGCATGGAAGTAATATTGCGGTCCTGCCACGGGCAGGAAGAGATAGATCAAGTAATAGAGAAAGAAGCTGGCGAGCACGACGTATGCCGTACGCGAAAATTGCTCTTTTCTGCCAAAAAGCGGAGCAAGCACAGTGAGAGCTATGAGCGGATAGTAGGCAAAATAGCCCATATGGAAGAGTTCGCTCCAAAGCTTCTGAGGCAACCACTGAGCAAACGTGATAGAGGGTTGACACCCGAAGAGGGCGGCATCGGCTGCTGCGAACACATGGTCGAGATTGGGAAACAACTGACAAAACTCATACGTGTCGGGATACCAATAGCCTAAGAGCGTGAGCGGAAAGATGTAGCGCAACAATAAGATGTACTTATTGGGGCGCAATCGGCTGAAGCCCCATAGCACTGCCGTGACCACTAACACGAAGGCGCGACCCTCGAGCAACTGCTGTGGAGCATTCATGCGCTGCCAGAAGAGGAGGATTAGCACGGAGGTGAAAAGCGTATAGAGCAGCGTGCAGGCTTCTACGCCTAAGAGTATATGGTGTGTGCGCGGTGATGTAGACATAGCGTATAAGTAGGGGCTTTATAATAGATGCCCATTAAAGTGTTTATAGATGATAGAGAGGCTACGCTCGCATTATTTACGGAAAAGAGTCATTTGTGGCAGATAATCAAGCCTTACGGCCGAAAGTCTCTTTCACACCTCGCTGAAGTGGCCACGCGGGATGATAGCCCAACTGTTCCTTGGCGGGGCTGATATCACAGCGCCAGTTGCGCTGACGCATGATGCGATATTTGTCAGAATTAAGCGTAGAGAGCGAGCCCGTAAGCTTAGCTAAGCGCTCTGCCACGAGACTCACGAGGCGAAGCACCCAGAGCGGTGCTTTGATGTGAAGCACATGGTGCACACCGAGTTCAGCCTGTATGAGGTCGCTAAAGGTGCGACTGGAATATTCTTCTCCATCGGTAAGGAAATATACGCTTCCCCTCTTGCCATGCGTCAAAGCGAGAAAGGCAGCTTCCACGAGGTCGGCCACGTAGATAAAGGTAATCACCTGCCGTTTGTAGCCCACAGCGAAATCGACGTGCCTGCGTATGCTGTCTGCCATGAGTGCATAGTCGCGCTCACGCGGACCATAGACGCCGGTGGGACGAAGCACTACGTAATTGAGTGCACTGACGTCTGCCAGATAACTTTCTGCCAAGAGTTTCGATGCACCATAAGCAGTGTTGGGGCGAGGCTGATCTGCGAGCGAGATGGGATGGTAATCAGCCTCTGCCACGGGGCCCATTACGCTGAGTGAACTGACGAATACGAAGCGGCCTTCCGTCTTCAAGGCTCCCGTAAGCATGAGAGCCTCTGCCAAGTGCTTTGTGCCCTCGGCATTAATGGTGAAGAAGTCGTCGGGGCGACGGCATTTGGTAGCCCCAGCGGCGTGGATCACGTAGTCGAACGCTCCATGCTCTCTCCTGTGGGCTTCGAGCTGAGCACTCAGAGCGGAGGCGGACGAGAGATCGAGTGTGATGAAGTGGATGCGTGAGTCTTGCAGATAGCGACGGCTACTGGTGGAGCGCACGGCTGCCCATGCCTCCATGCCTTCCTTGAGCGCACGCTCTACGAGGAAACTTCCGATGAAGCCCGAAGCTCCAGTGATGAGTATCTTTTTCAAAGGATTTTGTTGTTTTTATAGAAAAGGCTGCGCAGGATGTTATAAGCAAACATTCTGCTTCTCGCTATTGCTGCATTCGTCCCAAATAGTCGTAAGCCGTCTGCAAGTAGGCCTTAGCAGCTTGTATGCGCTGCGCAGAGTGGCGCGGATGCTCGGCAATGGGAGCGATGGGTTGCGAGAGGAGGTTTAGGACGGAGAATCCCGAGGAGTCTTTCCACGAGATGCCCTCAGGCCAAGCATGTACTGCCGAAGGATGCGTATAGGTGGTGCTTAGGACGTCGCGACTAAGACGGAAGTCGCGGTGAGCTATGCCGAGCTGTCCTAAAAGCGTGGCGGCCAGGTCGGTCTGGTTGCAGACGACGTTTACCTCGTAATGTCGCTTCACGGCTCCTCCTGTCCAGATGATGGGTATGTGGTTGCGCCTCTCGTCGGTCTCACTGATGCCTTCGGGATAGGATATGCCGTGGTCGGGCAGGAGGATGATAAGCGTATTGTCCCATGCTTGAGATTGACGTAGCCGTCCTATGAAGCGTCCTATGCAGTCGTCGAGATAAGCCATAGAGTTGGCCACGGGATCGCCCTTTATTCTGTTGTAAGGCACGCCCCACGGCTCGTGGCTTGCCAGCGTAAGGAAGCCCATATGCCATGGTTTGCCCTCGGGCTGACGGATGATGCGCTGATAGAGAGTGTCAAAGGTGATGCGGTCGGTCACGCCCCAATTATGCGTATGGCGCACGCTGGGAGGAAAGGCTTCTTCACCATCAATGCGTTCGTAGCCTGTACTCTGCAAGTAACCATGAGTATTGGTAAAGTTGATATCGCCGCCATAGAGAAAACTTGTGGTGTAGCCTTCGCGCTTCAACGATGAGGCTATACTCGGCAAGTGCTCACAGAGTGAGGGAATCTTCATCACGCTCACGTCGGGAAATGCCGGACAGCCACTCAGTGTGCATACCGTGCCTCGGTCGGTACGGAAGGAGTTGGCATAAGCCTGTGTGAACACGATGCCATCGGCAGCTAATTGATTGAGATTGGGCGTAACGTTAGGGTCGCTCTGCTTATCGACAGCGTGAACGAACGTACCGCCGCACCCCTCCATCAATACGATGAGCACGTTGGGGCGTTCTGTACGGAGCAGATGCAAGGAGTCGGGCAGGATGCTCTCCTTATTATAATGGAGTGTGGAGAATATGCGTTGGCGCTCTGCATCGGAGAAGTAGCGTCCCTCTTTTTTGAAGTTTCGTGTCTTTGCCGAAGAAGATACGAGGCTGAAGAGCGGATTGACTGCTGTATGATTAAGGAAGGGAATGTCGCTGAAATAGACCATTCCCACGTTGGCTGTACTCTTCCCTACCCCGCCTCGCATAGCGAGGAATAGGAGTCCGCCGCAGACGCCCCATACGATGGTGTATGCCACCCGTGCTGCCCAATGCTTTTCGTTCTTTACAATGCGAGGGGTGGCTTCTTTTCGGGGTAGCGCCGCTGCCGTAGTGAGGTAATAGAAGGATACCGCCACGAGTATCACTGCCAATGCGGCATAGAGGGCGAACGAGGTCGATACGCTTGAGAGGGCTCCCTTAGGCTGACCGAGATAAGTCCATACCGTAGCGTCGAGCTTCATTCCCCAGAAACTATACAGGCAGGCATCGCCCACAAACGTGAGTGCTACCACCATGCCTATTACGGCAGCCCACACTTTGAAGAGCAAGGTCCATCTTGTCCATCGTTTCCACAATGCTACGGCCGATAGTAGCCATACGGGGGCGCATACATAGGCTGCCGTTGCGAGGTCGAGCGGTAGTCCGTGCCACATGGCAAGCATCACATCTACCGCGCCCACTCCATCTCTCACCGCTGCTGGCTGTGCTAAGACGAAGAGTGGTTTAGCCACGACGAAGAGCACTACGCACAATGCGTAGAGCATCACGAGTCGGAGGAATGTGGGAAAGAAGTGCTTCATTGTTTCTAATGTGCTAATGTGACAATGTGCTAATGTGGCAATGTGCTAATGTGCTAATGTGGCTGGCGCAGTGGGATGCCGACGCGGGACGCGTCGCCCACGGTATTGGCTGAAAGGCTATCAGCAAGAATGTATTACTTGTTACTTATTACTTGATGTCAGCAAGTATGCCACCCAGAATGTAATACTTAATACTTTATACTTAATACTTTATCATAGCTGTTGCATATCATTCAGCCTCTTGTAGTAACCGCCGAGCTGGAGGAGCTGTTCGTGTGTGCCACGTTCCACGATGCGTCCCTCGTAGAGCACGCATATCTCGTCGGCATTTTTGATAGTAGAGAGGCGGTGGGCAATGGCAATGGTGGTACGCGTCTTCATCAAGCGTTCCAATGCCTCCTGCACCAAGCGTTCGCTCTCCGTATCGAGAGCCGAGGTAGCTTCGTCGAGGATCAATATGTCGGGATTCTTCAGCACGGCACGCGCTATGGATACGCGTTGTCGCTGTCCGCCAGAGAGTCGGCAACCACGGTCTCCCACCTTCGTATTGTAACCATCCTCGCTCTCCATGATGAAGTCGTGAGCGTTGGCCACCTTAGCGGCTTCGATTACTTGCTCCATCGTAGCGTTCTCTACGCCGAATGTGATATTGTTGTAGAAAGAGTCGTTGAAGAGAATAGCTTCTTGATTCACGTTGCCGATGAGCTGACGCAGATCGGAGAGAGCGAGCGTCTTCACGTTCACCCCATCGATAAGAATCTCGCCTCCCGTCACGTCGTGGTAGCGCGGTAGCAGGTCTACGAGGGTCGACTTTCCCGATCCGCTCTGTCCCACCAGGGCGATGGTCTGACCGCGACGCACGCTGAGGTCTACTCCTCGGAGCACTTGCGTAGTGCCGTTGTAAGAGAAACTCACGTTGCGGAATTCTATACGATCCTTCAGTCCGCTGATGTGTATGGGATGTTCCACCTCGGTGATGGTATTCTTCGCATTGAGTATTTTGTTGACGCGTTCGATCGAAGCCATACCTTTTGGGATGGCATACGAGGCTTTGGAGAAATCCTTCAGTGGCTGGATGATGCTATAGAGTATCACCATGTAGAAGATGAATGTGGGCGCATCAATGGGTGAATGGTCGGAGAAGATGAGCGTTCCGCCATACCATAGCACCATCACGATGAGCACTGTTCCCAAGAATTCACTTACGGGGTGGGCTGAAGCCTGACGTATCGCTACGCGGTTGGAAGCATCGCGGAAGTCGTTGGTAGAGTCGTCGAATCGCTTCACCATCTTCTTCTCGGCTGTGAAGGCTTTGATAATGCGCATACCGCCGAGTGTCTCGTCGAGTTGAGCCATGGTTTCGCTCCATTTGTTTTGTGCATCAAGGCTTTGTCGTTTCAGTTTTCTGCCAATGCGTCCCATGGCCCATCCCATAAGGGGCAGCACGATGATGGTGAACAGAGTGAGTTGCCATGAGGTATAGATCAGTACGCCGAAATAGCATATGAGGAGGATGGGGTTCTTGATAAGCATTTCGAGCGAACCCGTGATAGAGTTTTCTATTTCGCCCACGTCGCCACTCATACGTGCTATGATATCACCTTTTCGCTCATCGCTGAAGAATGAGAGCGGCAGGGAGATAATCTTATGATAGATATGCATACGAATATCGCGCACGATGCCCGTACGCAGGGGCACCATGATGCCTACGGAGGCGAAGTAGCACCCCGTCTTGAGCAGTGTGGTGGTCACGAGGAAGAGGCCTATGAGCAGCAATGCCGTTGCTGCGCCATATTGATCCATGAGCTGCGTGGTATACCAGTACATATTGTTCACCGCAATGTCTTTCATGCTCACGCCGGCGGTATCCCACGCCATAAAGGCGTAGCGCGTCTTGTCTATGCCGAAGAGCATCTGCAGCATGGGTATGATACTTACGAAGGAGAACACGTTGAGCAAGGCTGATAGGAGATTGAACACGAGTGAACCTATCATATAGCCTTTATAGGGTGACACGAATTGCCGCATCATGCGGAAGAATTCTTTCATGCGTATGGGGAAATGCGTTGAATGATAATGAAATAAAGCGTATATCGGGGCAAAATTACGAATAATTCTCCACTTAGAGGGGGTATGGAGTTTGGAGTTTGAAGGTTATAAGGTTATAAGGTTACCATTAGCCTTTGAAATTAGCTTTATAAGCTCCAAACTAACTTTATAACCTCATAACCTCCAAACTCAACTCATAATCTTAAAACTCTTAGGGCTTCTCGAAGTGCTGATAGTCCTTTCTCTTCCTCCAATTGCCTCCCCAAGAGAAGCCATGCTGACGGAAGAGTCGGTAGAGCAAGTCACCCTCGGTGATGCGGTAGGGCGAATGGCGTGATCGATTTGCCCACTGCCTCCCCGCACGGGGCTGCACCACGGCACCTCCGCGAGCCACCATCGGATTGTAGAGGGGATTGATGTCGATGGCGCGTCCTTGGCTGTGGTTGGAGAGGCGGGTGGAACCTGCGATGCGTCGGTAGTTGAAGGCTGAAGTATTGTTGGCAGTCATCGACCGTTCGTCATCTGCTCCGTAGCGATCTACGAGGCGCATGCGCTCTATGGGGTAATGTGCTTTGTACAATTCGCGAAAAATGCTTACGAGATCGGCTGCTATGTCGCGATGACACACCAGTTCTCCACGTTTCACCCTCCCCTGTGCGTCATAGTGAAGCACCTCTACGTAGCGCAATTCACTTCTCTTTATGGTGCACCCCTTAGGATAGGATCGTCCTTGCATCAGCGAGAAGATGCTGTCGGGCACGGGGCGAGAGCGGAAGGCCTCGTCTGCCGTCGAGCGTTTCTGTGCCGAGGCGCTGCACAGACATGCTATGAATAGGAGTAAAGTGTAGATACGGGTCATTTTTGAGGAAAAAGGGGGATGGGTTGACAGGTTGACGAGGAAGTTTGTTTTAGCATTAGCGAGCGAAGGTAATTTTCTTGTTAACCCGTCACCCTGTTAACTTGTTAACTTATTCCCCCATCAGCATAAAAAGAACTGCCGCATCCTTGCGCGAGGCATGAGATGGCGGCAGTCCGTGTGAGTTAAGTTGACGATGTGCTGAGGTGAATTATTCACCCGGAGCAATTGCACCAGAGGGGCAAACATCTGCGCAAGTACCGCAGTCAACACAAACGTTGGGGTCGATAGAATACTTTTCGCCCTCAGAGATTGCGCCAGAGGGGCACTCGTCGATGCATGTACCGCATGCGATGCAGTCGTCACCAATTACGTAAGCCATAATAGTAGAATTAATAAATTGTTGTTATGAGTTGAGTTTTGTCCTGCATTCGTGCCATATCATTCGGCACATAATGCGCGACAAAGTTACATATTTCTTCGATACAAGAAAGCAAAGGAGTAAACTTTTATTACTTTTGCAGTGGCAACGGCAATAAAAGCGTTAAGTAGGAGTTATTATTTAAGTATTAAGTATTAAGTATTACAATCTGGCAAGCCCTCAGCCAATACCGTGGGCGACGCGTCCCGCGTCGGCATCCCACTGCGATAGCCACATTAGCATATTAGCATATTAACACATTAGCACATTAACACATTAGCATATTAGCACATTCCCACATTGAAGCACCTCTTCCTCATACTATCCCTCTTCCTTGCCGCCGTAATCACGGCTGCTGCTCAGCAGCGCCGTGTGCAGAATAAGCCTTTCATTGATGAACGTCGGTTCCACTACGGATTCTTCGTAGGGGCTCACGATCAGTCCATGCGTCTCGACGGCAATGGCTACGTGCCCCCTCTCGCCGACCTCGCCTCGCCCGAAGGCGGACAGCAGCAGTGGGTGGCACAGACCGACCAGACCAACTTTGGTTTCTCCGTAGGCGTACTTGGCGAGTGGCGCATCAATCGCTACCTTGCGCTGCGTGTACTTCCTTCGCTCCACTTTGGCTCTCGCCACGTCACCTTCCGTGAGTTGGGTACTGATCGTACGGAGATGCAGGACATGAAGTCGTGCTTCGTCGGTGTGCCCATCGACCTCAAGATTGCGGCTCCTCGCTTCAACAATTATCGTCCCTACGTGGTCACGGGTATCGCCCCTATGTACGACCTCATCACCTCTAAGCAGAGCCAGCTCCGCTGCAAGCCCTTCACGCTCATGCTCGAAGCGGGTATGGGTTGCGACATGTATCTGCCTTTCTTCAAGTTCATTCCCGAACTCAAGTTTTGCTTTGGTCTCAACAATGTGCTTCAGAAGAATCGTCGCGACATTACCGACCCTTCTCAACTCATCTTCACCCAAAGCGTCGACCGCGCCACCATCGGCATGGTGGTACTTACATTTTATATAGAATAAATTCCCGTTGGGAAAAGTATTAAGTATAAAGTATTAAGTATTACATTCTTGCAGAGCACATCTCACCCTGAATGTAATACTTAATACTTTATACTTAATACTTATTAATTTAGCAATATTCTTTTGCCTCTCTCTCGCCTCGCAGTACGGCGAGGGCGTTGAGAGCGAGGGCCTCCATCTCGTCTTCGCCGGGGAAGATGCGCACGGGAGCAATGTGCTCCACGCGCTGAGCTATGCCGCGCGTGATGTAGTCGGAGTGAGCCATACCTCCTGTGAGGAGTATGGCATCCACCTTGCCAAAGAGCACTGCGCTCTCTGCTGCTATGGCTTTGGCGGTGTGGAATATCATGGCGTTGATGAGCAATCGGGCGCGTGCATTCCCCTCGTCTGCCATGCGGAGTATCTTCACGATGTCCGTCGTACCGATGTGGGCCACCAGTCCGGCTTGTCCTGCTACGCGCTTTTTGAGTTGATCCTCCGTATACCGTCCGCTGTAGCACAGATGTATCAGGTCGGCAGCAGGCAGTGTACCCGCTCTTTCGGGCGAGATAGGCCCCTCGCCATCAAGGGCATTGTTCGTATCGATAGCACGTCCCTTGTGGTGGGCTGCCACAGAGATACCTCCTCCGAGGTGACAGATGATGAGGTTGAAGTCTTCGTAGCGCTTACCCATTTCCTTGGCATACCGCCGTGCCGTAGCGCGCTGATTGAGCGCATGCCATATAGCCAATCGGGGCATGAGAGGCGATCCGCTTATGCGAGCTTCGGGCACAAGTTCGTCCACCGTCACGGGGTCGGCTATGTAGGCTTGACAGCCATTGTGCTGTCTGCGAGCCAATTCATAAGCGATGATACAGCCCAAGTTGCACGCATGCTTACGTATGGCATAGTACGTCTCGCGACACATCGTCTCGTTCACTCTATATACGCCTCCAGGTATAGGCTTTATCAGTCCGCCTCGGCCTATTACGGCGTCAAACTGCATCGGGATATGGTTCTTCTCGAGCCAGTCTACCACCAATTGTCGGCGAAAGTCGTGTTGGTCTATTATCTGATTGTACTGGGCAAGTTCTTCTGCATCGTGGCGTATGGTAGTGCTGCAATAGGGAGTATCGTCCACGTAGACCGCCACCTTGGTCGAGGTGGAACCTGGATTGACTACGAGTATGCGTTTGCCTTCGGGGATAGTGTGTGATGACATGGGAGGATGTGCGCAGAACGCACAGTTTATGAGTTTAATCGAGCGCTCCGCGCTCTTAGATTATAAGTTTATTTTTATAGCCAAATTCTTTACAAAGGCAAGCATGTAATACTTAATACTTTATACTTAATACTTTTGCAGTTACCTGCAATTTATTGTTGCCAGCGCCAAGCTATCATACTTAGCATCAGCGCTATCGCCTCTTGAGGGAAGCACCACGGGAGCGAGGGTGCCCTGCAGCATGCCTGCCACTCTCGCAGCGGCAAAGAGGGGGAGAGCTTTGTAGAGGAGGTTGCCCGTCTCCAAGTCGGGAAGCACAAGTGCATCGGCATCGCCGCCAACCGGAGAATGAATACCCTTGACGCGGAGCGTGAGTGGGTCGCACGAGGTGCGGAGGTCGAGCGGACCGTCCACGACGAGGCGTCCCCATTCGCCCGCAGCAGCCCGCCGGCAGATCTCGCCGTACCCCTCCGTATGGGGAAACTTCGGACTTACCGTCTCGGCACAGTGGATGAGCGATAAGCGAGGCTCCTCTATGCCGAAAGCATGGAGCATCTGCGCGAGATATTCCACCTGCTGCAGTCGTTGCTCCTGAGTGGGGTAAGGAATGACTGCCGCATCGGTAAAGAAGAGCAACTTGTGGTAGCTCTCCATCTGCGCCACGGCTATGTGGGTCAACACCCTGCCACGCGGCAGTATGCCCCATTCCTTATGGAGCACGGCGCGAAGCAATGTGTCGGTGTGGATGAGTCCCTTCATGAGCACATCGGCCTCGCCCTTGCCCACCATCCTTACGGCTGCAGCAGCTGCTTCCTCGTCGGTATCAGCATCTACGTAGTGCACCCATTCCGTGGGAGCCGCTGCCACGCAGGCTTGCTGCTTCACCTCTGCCGTGCGCCCCACGAAGTAGGCTTCGGCAAATCCGCTGTCTACGGCACGCATCACCGCCTGTGCCGTACTGTCGTCGGCACCACATACCACTGCCAAGCGATAGCGCCTCCCTTGCCTTGCGAGATGGGCGCATAAGTCTGAAAAGGAACGTATAGGCTTCATAGGTCTGCTGTATTGAATCGTATATTGTGTGGATAGGAAAGTGGAGGGAATTCTCCGCCCCAATTGCACACGTCGTACCCTGTATGTGCAACAAAACGGCGGCAAAGCTACAAATAAGTAAGCAAATATTGCACATTTTTCGTCAGTTTATGCAAAATCTTACCACTTTTTGAGTCTTGTGGACCATTCTGGAGGGGCTGAGCGGCTACGATTGCGCTGCGTGAGGAAGGTTGTGCAAAGGTACGGTGACTTATTGTTCCTACCAAAAAGAGTGTACAATCTGTTCACTTTTTCTGCTTTCCACCTCGCGCACGTACGTACGCGCTCGCACCTTCCAGCAGTTTTGGACGGAACATATTGCATGCTTGCACTCACTTGGGCATTCTTTATTGAAAATCAAAGAGGTAAGCATTTCATCTGCCATCACGTTGCTTGCACTTTTTTTTCACCACTCTGACATCCCAATTACCCCTCGATCGCGTTTCAACTACCCCTCGGTCGCGTTTCAACTACCCCTCGATCGCGTTTTAATTACCCCTCGGTCGCGTATTTTTTTTCGTACGGACTCGTTCTGACGCTTACGGGGGATAATTTCATCGCATGCATAGGGAGGATAGTCGGCCACAGAACCTTCTGAAAGTTCTCTCAATAGCATTCAGTGCCACTAAAGTGCAGGTAAAGTGCAAGCAACTACAACCCGCATACACTCCGCACTCCCCTGATTATCAATCATTATATCCAAGGGAGTGAGGGACTGAGGGATAATTACAGAGAAAAATCTCTGACGTGTGCGCGCGAGAGCACAAATGAAAATGCCTCATATATGCCCTCTATTGTCTCCATTAGCAAGACAGTTTATGTATCCGAGCGATGCTAAGAAATGTTACAATCCTTCTCGCCCGATCCACTCAAACTATGCATTCTGCCACTCCTGCTGCCCGTGTCTTCGCCCATTCATACCACGCACATACCGCACCTCACACCCAAAGATCTCTTACTTTAGTTTCTGCCTTCTCCTATTATCACTCCATTCCTCAGCATTTCGCAAAAGAAATAATCTACACAACACCTTCGCCGAGGCTTCTGTTATAAGATGTTGTTTTGTATACTTTCTGTATATCCACTTTTTCACTGATTATCAAGAAATACAACATAGGAGTTGTATACCGTAAAAAGCCGTAAAAAATACCGTAATACCCCTTTTCCCATTTTTACTTCCACAGAAAATGTACACTGAAATTCACTAAAAGTTTAGGCTCATTATCAGCATTTTTTGTATTTTTGCGCTTGTATAGCATGCCCAGAATTACCATTCTACCTACGTCGACGAGCGGCTATAAACGACCAAACAGACAAGATATATCTATCTTTAACATATATAAACCTTATATACACCTGATACTGCAGCTGTTGGAGCCTCCGCTTCCGACGGCAAAAGTGGTATTTAGGTTACGGCTCCACGCACAGGTTCATCACGAGGCAACACAGCCCCTCTCAAACACATCATGCAAATGAATAATATACTACATACCGCATCCTTTAGAAGGATCTCACTCATGCTCTTCGCCCTGCTATTCGTAGCCATGGGCGCAAGCGCACAGAAGGTAGCAGTGAAGACCAACCTCATCTACGACGCTGCCCTCACTCCCAACATCGGACTCGAGCTGGGACTTAGCAAGCACTCCACCCTTGAAGCCGACTACGGACTCAACCTTTGGAAAAATTCATACAAACATCGTCAGTGGAAACACTGGCAATCACAGATAGAATATCGCTGGTGGCCCTGCTCTAAGTTCAACGGCCACTTCCTGGGCATTCACGCACAGGGCGGTGAGTTCAACATGACCGCTCGAGAGTCCACCCGCGGCCTGCTCCACCACCTCGCCAAAGACGTCAACAAGCGCTACGAAGGTTGGAACGTAGGCGGTGGCATCTCCTATGGCTATCAGTGGATTCTCTCTCGCCACTGGAACCTCGAAGCCTCGCTCGGCGTGGGCTACCAATGGATACGCTACAAGAAGTACCCCTGCGCCCAATGCGGCACCCTCGAAGAAAAGTATCATGCCAACTACATAGGCATCGATAAAGCCGCCCTCAGCATCATGTACGTATTCTAAGCCCCCAAACTAGCATCACTAGAAAAACTAGCATCACTAGAAAAACTAGAATCACTAGAAAAACTAGAATCACTAGAAAAACTAGAATCACTAGAAAGACTAGAAAAACTAGAATTCCTAGGAATCCCCCCAAACCCCAAAAACAATGCAACTCAACTCCCTCATACTCACCCTCCTCATAGCCTTTGCCCCCCTGACGATGGCAGCACAGGCTTCGCAGACGAAGCCCACTGCCCGGGTGGCAGGCAAATCGCTCGTAGTCACCTGGGACGTGGTGATGGACCGCCTCCACCTCCGCCCCAATCAGACCATCGTCTACACCCCCGTCATAGAAGACCATCAGGGCAACACGCAGACTCTGCGCTCCGTAATGCTCACCGGAAGAAAACAGCACTACGTCTACCTGCGCAACGGCAGCAAAAACTATCCCGACGCTATCGAGATGCAGCGCCACAACGGCACTACGCAGCGCTACGCCTATAGACAAGCCATCCAGCTCGAGCCGTGGATGAACAATGCCACACTGCGCATCGCCACCGATACCTGTGGTTGTGGCAACCTTGCCGGACAGAGCCGAGGCGATGCCGTCGACATCAATTCCCATTGGGCAGACAAGTGCGCCCTGGCCTTTGCCACCCCCGACGTGGCTGGCGACGACCCCGTGCTCTCGCTCAGCGGACGTGCCTACTTGGACTTCCCCGTCAATCGCACAGAGCTTCACCCCGACTACCACAACAATGCTGCCGAGCTCCACAAGATCATGAGCAGCATCGACACCGTGCGCAACAATAAGAACGTCGACCTCACCTCGATCAGCATCCACGGCTACGCATCGCCCGAGGGACCGTGGAACAACAATGTGCGCCTCGCTCAGGGACGTGCCGCCACACTCACTGCCTACGTGAAGAGCCAGTATGACTTCCCCGCCTCCACCTACCACGTGGCGTCTACTCCCGAAGACTGGGCAGGACTCGACTCCTTCCTCGTGAAGAGCAACTTGGCAGAGAAAGAAGAGATTCTCCGCATCGTGCGCTCCAACGATCTGGAGCCCGACCCCAAGGACCACTACATTCGCGACCACTTCCCCGAAGCCTATCGCACCATCCTCGCTGCCTACTATCCTTACCTCCGCCACTCCGACTACGAGGTGAAGTACAAGATTCGCCCCATGAGCGACGAAGAGGCTGCCAAGCTCATCCGCACCGAGCCACGTCTGCTCTCGCTCGCCAAGATGTACCGCATAGCAGGGCTCTACGAGAAGGGCTCGGCCCCCTACAACGAAGTGATCCTCACCGCAGCCAACGTCTACCCCTCCAACGAGGAAGCCAACGTCAACGCTGCCAACGTAGCCCTTCGCTCGGGCGACACCGAGCTGGCTAAGACTTACCTCCGCCGTGCTGGCACGGGTGTTGCTGCTCAGAATGCACGCGGTGTGGTTCAGCTTATCAAAGGCAACTACGACGAAGCCCAGCAGCTCTTCACCTCTGCCGCCGAAGCCGGCTGCCAAGAGGCTAAGAAGAATCTGGAACTGATGAAGTAAACCCACAGAGCGTCGGCTCAACTCCTGCATTTCAAGAGTTCTCAGAGCCTACCGGGGGCGACGCGTCCCCGCGTCGGCAACACATAGTAATGAGCATGAGAGCATTTTCTTCTCATGCCGACGCGAGGACGCGTCGCCCCCAGTATCGGCTGAAAGGCTTCTTGCTCGCCAACAATGCCGACGCGAGACGCGTCGCCCACGGAACTAACACAATAACTTACCCACTCAAGAAAACAATACAAAAATAACATACAGAATTTATGAAGAAATTTTATTTACCCTTAGCGCTTGCAGCAGCCTTCACCATGGCATCCTGCAGCAGCGAAAACGAAATTCCTGGCAATGGAGACAACACTCCCACCATCGACCTAAGCAATGGTGGCTATGTGAAACTGAATGTGAACATGCCTTCTACTCAAGGCAGCCGTGACATAAAATACGAGGATGGTCTCCCCAATGAATATGGCGTAAAAGATGCTACCTTGATTCTCTTCAAGGGTACCGCAGAATCAAGCTCTACATTCTTCGGAGCTTACACTCTCGACAACAGCAACTTCTCGAAAGACGATCAGAATAGCCACATCACCGTGACTAAGCGCATCACGACAACCCTCAAGGGAAACACCACGCTTCAGGCTGGCGAACGCCTCTATGCATTGGTAGTGCTCAACAATCAGGGATTGGTTAGCGCAGACGCTCAGAACGAATTGGTATGGTCTGCCAACGTAGATCATAGTGCATACGACGCAGATAAGAGCTTCACAGGATTCCAAACAGCCATTAGCCAGACCGACGCCGATGCTTTCTCGCCCGCCGATATCGCAAGCAAGGGTATCTTCATGACCAATGCACCGCTGAGCACCGCTGCTGGTGGCGACAACGACCCCTCTTCGGGTACCGTCCAGACATTGGCTGATGTGACTACAAATATCTACACCACAGAGACTGCTGCTAATAATAGTCCCGCTGCAGAGATCTACGTAGAACGTGCTGTAGCCAAGGTGACTCTGAACAATGCAAGCACTACTGGCGAACTCACTGCTCACGCAACCCAAAAGATTGCCTACAAGGTAACGAACTGGACGCTCGATATGAAGAACGTAAACAGCTACCTCGTACGCAACTACTCCACCTCTTGGAGCAACCTCCACTCTGAGTTTGCTGGTTCTGGACAGAACAAATATCGCTTCGTAGACAATTCTTCCGTCAACCCCAACGCTGCAGTGCCCCTCTACCGCACCATGTTTGCTAAGGATCCTGAATACGACGAAGCTACTCCAGCTACAGATAAGTTCACTCACGTTGCAGCTACTACCGCAGTAAGCAATGCTCTGGGCGACAATGCACCCCTTTACTGCAAGGAGAACACCTTCAAGGTAACGGGTCAGAACCAGAACCAGACTACGCGCGCCATCATTGCCGTGCAACTCTCTGAACCTGGACAGACTTCTACCTTCGACCAAGATCTCTACACCGTCAATGGCAATAAGGACGTGGTCTACACCAAGGCTACGCTTGAGGCTCGTGCGCTCAACGCACTCGCTTCGCAAAACTCTACGGTGAAGAACTTCTTGCAAAACAAGACGGCTCCCACACTGACCATCACATTTGCTAACAACGACCAAGCTGGAAAGATTGAGATCACAGAAGGTACGATTAGCGCTAAGAATGGTGTAGATACCGAGACTCAGACCGTAACCAAAGCCGAACTCGACGCTGTCATCCCCAACATCGTACGCTACCTCAAGGGCGTATCTTACTACGCTGTACGCATCAAGCACTTCGGCGACGAAGCTACTCCTTGGAACGTAGCAGGACAGAATGTAGCTTCGGGCAGCAATGCTTCTATCTACCCTGGTGGAAACGATAACTGGTTCCTCGGCCGCTACGGCGTGGTTCGTAACAACTGGTACGACCTCTCTGTCACGGGAGTAGTAAACCTCGGCGATGCTACCATTCCTACTACCGACGAGACTCCCGACGACGTGCTCAACAACTACATCGCTGTAAGCATCAACGTGCTCTCATGGGCTAAGCACTCACAGGGCAGCATCCTGCAGTAATACAATACCTTGAGATTAGGGAGCATAAACTCATAAACTCCCTAAACTCATAAACTCACATAATCTCTCTCTCCCCAGAAAACTGGAGTGTGACACACATATTATATATATGTGGAGTCAACTCTCCAGTTTTCACTTTTACTCATTTACACTCTCATTAGTTCTGTGGGCGACGCGTCCCGCGTCGGCACAATTGCTACTTACTTCTTGATATGTGGTCTTGCCGACGCGGGACGCGTCGGCCACAGAACTATTTAGACAAAACTATTTAAAGCTTCACTGCCGAGCCATCCCATTATGCAATCACATAACAGAATGAAACGCTTCTCGTTACTCCATCACACCCTCAGCAAAATGCTCCTCATGCTCTGCACCGCAGGAGTACTCACCGCATGCTCGGAAATGAAGGAAGAACTCCCCGCTTGCCCGCAGGGACTCAACGTGCACTTCAAATACAACTACAACCTCGACCGCGCCGACATGTTCCGCGACCAAGTGGGCTCCGTCACCGTTTACCTATTCGATGAAGAGGGACACTACGTTGACCAAAAGACCGTAAGCAACGAAGGCGACTACAAGCCCCTATCCGACCCCAACTTCTCCATCCACTTCGACGTGAAGCCGGGCAGATATCAATACGAGGCAGTAGCCTTCCAGCGCCGCCCCGAAGAGAGCCAAGCCGCGGCACGCTACCACGTGACTGCGCCCTCACAACCCACCGACGACATCCATACGTTGGCTTTCGCCCTCGACGAAAATCCCATACCTGGTGTGGAGGACACCATGCGCGTAGACAATGGCGGACTGCCCCTCGATACCCTCTGGATAGGCCGTAGCGAGAAACTCATCGAAGTGGGCTACAACAAAGTGCCCAAGGCCATTTCCGATACCTGCTCTCTCATGCGCGATACGAAGCAGATCACCGTAGCTCTGCGCAACCTCGACGAGCCCAACGATATGGATTGCTCCAACTACAGAGTGAGCATCACCACCCGTCAGGCTCAGCCACAATGGTTTGCAGAGCGCTCCAACGACGATGGACAGTACAATGCAGCTTTCCCCGGCGTATGGAACGACCAAGTAAGCGAAGGAGGCCTCGTAAGATTCACGCCCTATGCCGCGTGGAACACGGAGGACAAAAAGGCTGCTCCCGCACGCCGCGACGCAGAGAGCGGCGAGACTACCACCACCGTAGGCCGCATGGCTCACTACAGCCTCATGACTTCGCGCCTACTCTGGCACACACAGGGCCGCGACGATGCACAACTCGACATCTACAGCCGTAAGTCGGGCCATTACAGCGCACGCCTCAATCTGGCAGATATGCTCTACCGCTCACGGGCTGCCTCCGACATGGGCTACGTGCCACAGATATTCATGGACCGCTGCCACGACTACCACTTCACCATCTTCCTCAAAGGTGACAACTGGAGCTACGTCAGCGTAGAAATTGGCGTCCTCTCATGGACTTACCATATACAAAACGAAGATCTCTGATCTTCGTAAGTATTAAGTATAAAGTATTAAGTATTACATTCTGGCTGATAGCCTTTCAGCCAATACTGGGGGCGACGCGTCCCCGCGTCGGCGTAAGCAAGAATGCCCCCACTTTGCTCTGTAAGCAAGAATGCCCCCCACTTTGCTCTGTGGGCGACGCGTCCCGCGTCGGCACCCCCCACTGCGCCAACCACATTAAAACATTAGCACATCACCCAAGATAACCATGTCACTCAAAGGTTTGACATACAGACTCTTCTCCACACTCACCACATTGCTACTGATGTGGGGAATGGCCTCCTGCAGTTCGGACTCACCGCAACCAGGCGATGACACTCTCCGCACCACAGGACAGACCTACGTGCGCCTACAAGTAAACGTGGCCAATCATCCCGATGAAAGGTATGCCTCGCGTGCCACGCAGGAAGACTACGACCGCGAAGAGGCCCTCAGCCGTGAAAACAACGTGGAGCGCCTCAGCGTAATACTCTTCAAAGACCCCGAGGGCACGGGTATCAATACTACCAATGCTTCGCAAATCAGCGTAAGAGCTTTCTGCTGGGATGCACAACCGCAAGGAAGTGCTTCCACCAGCGGAGGCTATACCACCTATACCACCGGTGCTCAGCTGCTACCCGAAAACATGGAGTTTGGCTCATACGCCGTACTGCTCGTGGCTAACGCCGACCTCGCTTCGCTCGACGGGAAAAGTCTTGAGCAGGTGCGCAACTACCTCTGCCAGTCAGAACCCTTCGTGCGCAACGAGGGGATTGACCCCAATCGAGCAGAGTGCTGCAGAAACTTCGTCATGGCATCAGCCACCGAAGCCCATATCATCGTAGGCACAGGGAGCACCCATAAGGGTACACTTGACGACGCTTACACCACCACCGACGGACAGCCCATCACGCTCGAGAGGCTCGCTGCACGACTCGACTTCGTGCCAACAGCCGACGCCGTGACCGACGGCGAGGGCAACCTGCTCTACTATGACTACCACGTGACAAACAATGGTGCTGCCACCAACAGCCGCTTCCGCCTAAAGTATGTAGAGCCATTCAACGTGACGCGAGAGTGCTACCTATTTAAGCACCTATCTGACGTCAACACCACAACGCAGGATCCGGAGAGCACCACGACGTGGCTCGGATCGGAGTTTCTGAGCAACGGCAGCGTGCGCTACGTGATCGATCCATTCACGCTGCGCAAAGGAATTGCCTCCACGCCGAGCGCCGACTATCAAGCGTTCTACGTCGGAGAAAATCGATACGAATCACTCCCACAAAACGGCGCCATGCTCCGTCAGCGCTACCCCGTAAGACAGGGCGTCTACAGCAATAGCGACGACGCAGCCCACCCTTACTACATTCTGGACTACACCGCCGAAAACACACTCAGCGCTGCCGTGCAAAACAGCACCGACGTGATGACCTACGCCACCGGACTTCGCTTCGTAGGCACCTACGTGCCCAACGGCAATGAAGCCGACGCTTACGAGCGTACTTACGACTACATCATCGTGCATCGCACCAAGCTCGCTACAGCTCATCTCACAGAGCCTATGGCGCTCGGCATCGTGCGCAACTGCATCTACCGCATCCATATCAGCGCCGTAGAGATGACGCCCGACAACTTCCAGATCTCGCTCCATATTAAGGTGCTCCCCTGGCAACAATATCGACACAGCGAGATCATTATGTAGTCCCCACTCATCTCACTACGCAAGGAAGCATCTATCGTTAAGGTAATATTTATCGTACAAGCAATGAAGCATCTCACTTACCATCTATTCATGCTCATCGCAGCTATCGCATTTACCGCCTGCGGCAACGACATTGCCGACCCCAACTATCCCAATGGGAAAGACCCTATACGCATTTCGCTCGACATTGCTCCCTCCGTCAACACAGCGGAGAGCAACCATGGTGCGTCTCGCTCACGTCGTGTATCAACTTCGCTGGGCTGGAGCTATCAGCAGGGCGACGAACTAATACAGAACTGGATCGTAATCATGGTCAACAATGCCGATGGAAAGATTGAGCATATCTTTACATCGACCGACAACGGACAGAACAAAGAAGAAGACCAAGTGGCATCGTCAGTTACCACCACCCCCAACAACAAGACTTTCTATTCATTCGCCAATATCAGCATGGCGCAGCTTGAAGCGGCTACAGGAGCTACCTTCACCGAAGGAGCTGCTATGCCCTCCATTACGCAAGCCACCTTCGCCCTCTCGGGCAATGGCTACGACCCTACGCTCTCCGACCAAGGCATACCCATGACGGGCATTACACATATGGCGCTGACCAATGCTGACAATGAGCAGACGAAGCACCTCTACGTAGTGCGTATGCTCGCAAAAATAGAACTTACCTTTACCAACCAAACGGGCGAAAAGGTGAGCCTCAACAGCGTGACCATCGACCGCCTCACCTCCAACCCTACAGGCGATGAACGCAACCTCATGCTCTTCCCCTCTGCCACGCCTACTGATGCCAACACGCAGGTGGTGCAAAGTCCCAACCTCAATGGCACACAGCCACAAAGCGCATTCACACAGTCGCTCAACGGAAAAGATTTGGCACAAGGGGCTTCCTTCACACAGACTCTATACGTCAACGAGACTTCCACTCCTACCAATGCCTTCAGCCAGTTTATGCTCACCGTAGACCTGACCCGCGCCGACGGCACCACCACGCAGCAACGATACAGCGTGGTGAGCAATGAAAATGGAGAATGGAGCACCATAGCTCGCAACGATTGGCGCATGATACCGATCACCCTGCAGGACTATAAACTCGACCTTATACCGCTCGATTTCCCCGCCATAGGCGTACTTCCAAGTTCGGTAAAGGAGGCTGACGGCACCTTCACCTGTACCTTCAACGGCGGTGGCGATTTCCGTCTTCAGCCACAAGTGAGCCGCTACTCCGACGGACAGACTATTCCCGATGCCGACTGGACATTCTCGCGCTTCACCACAGAGTCTTATCCCTCAGCACCACCCTCTGGATTCTATGCCGAAGATAAGAATCCAACATGGTTCGAGCGAGGCGGATACGTGGCAGGCTCTTTCGGCACCACCACAGGCGAAGCTTACCACACACTCTACCTCACACACAATGCTACGGGCCGCACCTTAGTGTACCACCTACGCATCGTGCGCAACTAAACTATACGACATTAGCCATTAAGTAACAATCATATTTCTTCAGCAAAGATGATTCGACACTTTCTTTCTCACATATTCTCCCTACTGCTCCTCTTCTGCACCTGCATCCCTGCCAGTGCCATCACGATCACGGCCGTGGATGATGCTCAAGTGGAGCATGCTTATCTGAACAACGTGGCGTCGGAGTCTACCCTCCCCACAGCGGCTTATCCCGCAAAGAACCAGGCAGCGAGCGCTACTACGCGCATCAACCTCGGCAATTATTATGCACAAATTCTGACTGCCCTCGGCCTCAGCGAAAATGCCGCAGGGCAACAACTCTATATCCGCTGGTACATAGAAAATGCCGACGGCACCCTCGCCGACCTCAATGGCAAACTCTCCGCTACCACAACGGGTAAAGGACATATAGCCGATACACAGTGCCTCTATTGGACTTCTTCGCTCAGCACGACACCGCTCACCAGTGCCAACGCTGCCGCCGTGCTCAACGTTTCGTTTCAAAACGCAAGCGTTGTAGGCCAAAAGGTAGTGGCCCTCATTGCGAAGCTCGATGATACAAACACTATAACCACTGCCGACGGCGCCGTGACCGCCGAGCCCGCCCACTTCCAGCTGAAGTACATCTTCCGCCTCGTCGATCAGACCAACGCAAACGACTGCTACATTGTCAACCCCAATCTGCCCGTAGCCACGCAAAATCACATTCTATGCAGCCCCTCAACCACTACGCTTACTTACAATACGCCCACTGGTAACGATATCTTCACACGATGGTACGTTGTCAATAAGGCTACAGGAAATATTGTAGACAACTGTGCCGACTGGTTCTCCAGCGTAGACACAAATTGGGTTCGAATTGGTACATTCTGCAAGACGCCCTACGGCATGACCGTATTCTCACGCGCTACCGCCACGTCCAACCCTGGAGGCATCCGCTTGACCGTTCCCACAGGAGAGGTTCTCTCTGATTATAAAGTAGTGATGATCCAAGGAAGTGCAAACTCTACAAGCGGCCTTGTAGCAGGTAATATTGCACCGAAAAACGAAAAATATCCCAACTACTTCGTAGCCCAAGATCCTTCCACCATTACCAACGTAACGGAATATATCTACGAGAAGCCTCACGACTTCGGTATAGACTCCGTGCGCAATGCCGATGTGGACCTTTGCCGCACCTTCAACCTCGCTCCTGGATATACCGACAATAATGCCACCACAACGAAAGTATATCTCGCAAATTATTATGATAAGATTATCTCCGACTTAGGTCTTACCAATCAAAATGTTAGTCAGCACAAGATCTACATCCGCTGGTACGTAGAGAATGAAGACGGCACCTTCTGCACCCCTGAAGGAACCTTCTCCGCCGACATGTCGACCACGGCAGGACACATTGCACTGACCAAAGGCATGTATTGGTATAGCGGCATGTCGACCATGGCATTCAACAGCAATAACAAGACCGCACTGCTCAACCTCAACTATGCAGATCAAGGCACGCTGGGCAAGCGCATCGTGATGCTCGTGGCCAACGCTGACGACGATACCAATCCCTTGACGCTTACAAATGGATCGGTAAGTGCAGAGCCCGCCCACTTCCAACTGAAATACATCTTCCGCCTCGTAGACCAGACTACCGCTCAAGCCAACTACGTCACCACGCCCTTCACAGGCACTGCCATTCAGGAGCCTTTCTCCTGCTTGCCTAGTGCTACATACTTTGTACTGCCCACGCTTCGTACTTCTGACCAATTCCAACGTTGGTATCTAGTCAATAAGAATACGGGCGAGGTGATAGAAAATAGCCAGCAGTACTTCACCAACGTAGACAACGACTGGGAAAAGAGAGGCTCTTTCTACAAGACTCCCCAAGGCATGACCGTATACTCACGCACCACGGAATCAAGCGCCCCTGGCAACCTACGCATCACATTGCCCGATGGCTTAACGCTCCAAGATATAAAGGTGGTATGCCTTTATAGCAACAACGTGAACGGACTCGTCGCAGGCAATATCACGAACGTCAACCATCTATATACCGACTACTTCGTAGCCCAAGACCCCGTAGCTTGGACGAGCATGACAGAGTATACTTACGTGGCTTATAGCTTCGAGCACTCCTCAGGCTATGCCTACAATTACGACCCATCAGGACTGAAGAACGGCCGCCAGCAAGTATCGCAATGGGACTATACTTACTATGTAAAGCCTGGAGAGCAGAAGAAACTCATTGTACCGATAGCCGAGGACAACCCTGGTGTGGATGGAAATCCTCTCGAACCAACAGGCTATTGGCGCTGGTACGACAATGCTACCGATCGTGCATGCCCTTATTTATCTACAGATGCCGAAGCAGGCTCACTGCTCAAGGAAATCTGTTATGATGAGGATGAGCAGTCGTATGGTCTGTTTAAGTTTCAGCTACAGGATAAGTCACGTAAGAATACCGTAGCTTCCGTATGGTTCAACACGCCCTCGAGTGGTTGGACTGGCTCCGACGTGGCGTGCGACCTAAGCCGTTATAAGGACTATCAAGGCAATAAGTCCACCATGAAGTATGAGCCTACGCTCTCCCTTCGTTACCTCTTCAAGGTGCGCCCTGCCAGCGAGATAGCAGCAAACATCAAGAAGTCACTCCTTTCCGGTAGCGCTTATGAGGATAATGGCTACATTACGCTCGGCCTCTACTCTGGTAATAAAGGTAACTTCACCATTCGTCTGGCCATATCGGACCTCAGTATGTACTACTTCTATCCTTACACCAATCACGACTTCGCCCAGCATGCTACCGAGGCTCACTTTGGATCAGAAATGCAGCAAGGAAAGTCTGTCACATGGACCGTAATTACGCGTATCGGCAAGAAGTACTACTACCGCGTACTAACCAATAATAATGATGAAACCGCAAAACTCTACACCAAGTATGGCCTTGATGTCAATATGCAGTCGTTTCTCGGAGAATACAAGAGCACAGATGCCGATCTCTACGAGACTACCGATGATGTAAAGGATATCAATGAGATAAACTTTGGTAAGCCTTATTACGTGGTAGGCTATATCAACAACTACGACCAAGCCGACGCTACCAACAAATGCAGTTCTCCTGTAGCCACCTATACCTTCTACTTCCGTGCAGAGTCTGCCCCTGAAGACCTGGAGAACCTTCCCTACAATCGTACTGAAGAAGTGCTTAAGAAGAACTATACCAAGGTGGCTGAAATTAGCTTCGATGATTTCGAGGGTATGAACTACAATAAGCCCACGAAGATGTACACCAAAGGCGATCCTAACAACAATATATGGGAGAAGCCTATCGACTGGTCGCGCACCTACTATGGCTTCGTCTACCCTGAGTTGGGAGCAACCGATAAGATGGATCTCATTGACAATTGGCTAAAAAGCCGCTTTCGCTACGCTCCTTATCATGGTGACTACGTATTCTTGAAATCAATGAACGACTCCGTTGCCTCACCTAACCAACCAAATGGTGGTCCGTACTGGGCTAACGAAAAGCTTTACGACGTAACCTATTATCGCAGCGGCGGAACGAAGTATGGCTACTTTGCTTACGTCGATGCTACTGACGAAGCACGCCCCGTCATCTCCGCCACCTTCGATGCCAACCTCTGCGAGGGCTCTACTCTCGTAGCCTCTATTGCCATCGCTAATATGTCGGATAAGAAAGCCGCCGCGCCAGAATTGGTGTTTAAGCTTTATGGCGAAGCCCTTAACCAAGAGACGGGCGAGACGGAGCGCCAACTCGTGCAGTCCTTCGCCTCAGGCGACTTTAAGTCTGTAGGAGCTACCGAGACGGGTAAGTGGTATCAGATCTATGCTCCTTCTGTCATTGCTGCAGGCACTCACCCCGAGCGTTTCTCGAAGTTTGTCATCACCGTCGACAATCAAGGTAGTAGTACGGGTGGTAACGACTTTGCCATCGATGATATACGTATCTATGCAAAGAACCCCAAGGTCGAGGTGCTGCAGCAGAGTGACGACGTAGAACTATGTAAGAATCGTGAAAACGGAGCCAAGCTCAAGCTCTCTATGGTCTACTCGCAAGCGAAAGAAGCACTCAGCTTGACCGACAACGACGATCCCGCCACCGACGAAGTGCGTCCACTCTTCTTCCGCCTATGCCATGCCTCCAATGGTCAGCCCGTAAGCATAGAGTATGGCGACTCCACTTACAACCGCGGACATACCGCAGAGTATGGCTGCATACTCGTACACAGCACCGACGCTCTCAACCGCAAAAATATCTACATCGACCAATCCGAATATGCCCATCTGATTCTCGCCAACCGATTCTTCAAGCTTGATCCAGAGCAGAAATACTACGTATCGATAGCACCTCCGCAACACCGCGTAATCAATGGTATAGAGACCTATGTGCCCTCTACTTGGGGTACACCCGATGCCACATGCTCTATCTATAGCGAGAGCACCAGCTACGTGCAGCAAGACGCTGTGATTACGGATGAGAATGGCGCCGTCAATGCCACCTTCTCTGCCGAATGTGGTGCCCGTACGGTCAATGTCAGCGTGAAAGGCCGACTCTCGCTTCCCGATGGCGTAAACGGTGGTCGATTGGAGGTAACTCGTTGGCCCTTCGACTGGTTTGCAGGTTCTGTAGTAGAGTATAATAGCATTTCAGGTCTCAACCTTGCCTTAGCCGATTTCCGTGCAGAATATCCCGACGCAACATCTTTGCAACCCGCTAAGGGTACATTCTCTGAAGCCGACCACGACTTGCTTGAGAAGTACGTAACAGGCGTGACTGACCCCGCGAGCGGTTACAAGCATAAGCTCTATCTCTCGGCCAGCAACGTATTCAACGAAACGTTTGACCTGCCCGAGGATGCCGACCGCATACTCCACCTCTGCCTGCTCCCCATCCCTGGCACCTATACCGATAGCCGTACCCTCCCCGCACAGACTTTCACCATCTGTGGCTATCCCCTCGAGACCACCATCACGCTTACCCACGATGGTCCTGTGCTCAATTTGGGCTACCCCTCGGTGACCTACCCCGACGCTTGGACGCACACCGCACGCTACCTGCGCCTCGGACTCCAACACCTCCAGCAGCTTGAGCAGTCCAACACGTATCTGCGCGTCCCCATCCACTCCTATGTAGATGCACAGCGCCCCATCTCGACCAATCTGCACAATCTGCAGTTCATCCAGCAAAACGCCTCTACCACCACGCCTGGAGAACTCATACTTGCCTCTACCACCGACCCCATGAACACCGCCCATGTAGGTCAGACCATAGGCACCGTTTTGAGTTCAACCATTACGCCCACTGACAAGAATATATCCATCTCTCTCGCCCCCGCTACCACCAACGGCATTACCTTCCACGAGGGATACGACTACACGCTCTCCATGAGCTATCACGACGCCACACAGGACGCATCGCATACCAACACCTGCCACGGCACAACGCTCCTCACACTCCAAGTAGTGCCTGAATATGTAACGTGGACCAATGTGAAGGAAAACAATAACAACTGGAACTTCGATGGCAACTGGCGACGCGCTAGCCGCTCAGAACTTTATAAGACGGATTATCAGGACTACGGCAGCGCCGACCTACCTCAGCTCAGTCAGGCGCCTACCGCGGATGCTGCCACCTCGCCCGAGGCTTACGTGCCGATGCGCTTCACCAAGGTAATTATGCCCAATGGCGTGGAGCCTCCCTTCCTCGGTAGCTATGCAGTAGATACGAAGGACTCCATCCTTACCTACCTCGATAATGCGGTCAACGCCCCTGCTACGGACAACATTGCCTACTGTCTCATGGCACGCATGCAGACCACTACCACGGGCACGAACCACTTCATCGATTGCGAACGCTTCTATGCCAACACATGCGACCAAGTTTACTTCAAACCTCGTGGTGAACTCCGCAATCAGCAGTATCTCGACTACAACAAGGCTTGGGTCGACTTCGAACTTTCTCCCGACCAGTGGACACTTTGGACTTCTCCGCTTAAGGACGTCTATGCCGGCGATTTCTACGTGCCCTCTGCCACAGGTCGCCAGCAGACCGAGGCCTATAAGGATATCAACTTCTCTGCCTCAGAGAATAGTCGTTCGGGCTACCCCATCTATCAGCGTAGTTGGGACCACACGGGATCGCTCGTTATCACCGATCCATCCGACCCCTTGCGCAACGACTACGATGCTTACATCGACTACGAGTCGTACTCTGGCACCGATCCCTTGGCCGTACTTCAGCAGTGGAGTAATCGCTACAACGATATGACTGTGCCTTACGCCCCTGGTCATGGTGCAGCAGTCTTGAGCGAAGACAAGCCCCATACGGGTCAGTCCACCCTCATCCGTCTGCCCAAGGCCGATGCAGTCTATACTTATTATACGGCTTCGGGAGCACCCAAGCAATCAGTCAGCCTCACTCGCACAGAACCCGGACGCCTGGCCACATCAGACGCCTCCGTGACCGATCCTCAGAAGCTCAGCGGCCGCATCGTGCTGACCATCGATCAAGCCAACCAGCATGCCGACAATGGCTACTACCTCGTGGGCAACCCCTACATGGCTACGCTCTACATGAAGCGCTTCTTCGATCAGAACACGCAGCTCTATCCCAAATACTGGACCCTCGTAGATGGTGAGATGAAGGCCTTCGATGCCTCAGCCGCCAACAGTGTGCCTCCCATGACCGCCTTCTTCGTAAAGCCCGTCAGTGGCACCTTGCTGCAGAACATAGAGTTCACCTCGGTGATGACCGTGCCCTATACCTCGTCTGTACGCAACACCGCTCAGGCTCAGCTCACGCTTACTGCTCATCAGAACCACGTCAGCACCCGTGCCGAAGTGATCTCGCAGAGCAATGCTAAGGCCGACTTCAGCGATGCCGAAGACGTAGAGGCGATGTTCGATTCCAACACCCTCACCACTCGTCCTGTGCTCTACACTATGGCAGGTCAGATGGCAGCCGCCATCAACCACGTGCCCGATCTTCGCAACGTGCCCCTTGCCGTGCTGAGTGCCGACACCACCGACGTCTTCTTCAGCGTGACGGGTATGGAACTTCTCCGTCATCCCGTCTACCTCTACGACGCTCAGACTCACACCTCCACGCCCTTGGTTGAAGGTCTGTCAGTAAGCATTCGCCCCAACGTGCAGGGTCGCTACTCGCTCACTTCCGAAGCCATCCAGGCAGGTCCCGTGCAGACCGCCCTGCGCTGCTTCCCCATTGGCGATGGTCGTATCACGGTCTCCACTGCTCCCAACGATCGGCTTACGTCCGTCCTCGTGTTCGACCCCGCGGGCCGTTTGGTGCGTGAGTTCACACCCTCTGCCACTACAGCCACCTACACCATCCCCCTTGGCACCTACCTCGTCACCCTCTCTTCCGAAGCCGTACCCGAGGGTCGCACGTTCAAGGTTGCTGTAAGATAACATCTCAGCGTATAAGCCCGAAAAAGCGATATGAGCATCTCCCTTAGTGGGGAAACGCTCATATCGCTTTCTTTTATTTGCTTTTAGCCTTGCACGTGATAGCTCGCAGAGAGAGAGCCGATCAATATTCGTCCTCGTTGAAGAGGAAGGACGTGGCTGGAAATCAAGGCATTGCATCATCGTGTCACGATTATTGATCAACTTATTTCGCTGTAAAAGGCCATGAAAGGATATTCGTCACTCGAACAGTTGATTCATTGTGACTTCGCTGTGCACCAAACTATGATGCAAACCGTCTGAAACACCATAGGTTGTAACGAAAGTGATGACCAAAGAAAACTTGGTCTTGGTGGAACTTTGGAACAACTCCAGTCGTTGTCTCAGTAACTGTTCGTATGTTTCTGTGATGCGGTACTCCGATTTGCTGAACTTCATCTCACACAGGTGTATGATACGGTCGGCACGCTTGATTACCAAATCAATCTGACCGCCCTTCTGTCCCTCGCTTGCCGTCTTGCGCCATGAAGAAACTTCTGTAGCCATACCGGAAATGCCCAAGGCGCGTTTGATGCAGTCGGTATGCATAAGGCACACTGTCTCAAATGTAAATCCTTGCCATGTCGAAACTTGGCGTGACTCAAAGTTATGACTCCACCAATGTTCATCGCCTGACATATCCTGCATGATAAACTTGTAATAAAACAAGGTGTAGAAATCGACCAAACGATAGATTGTGTCTTTCGTCTTATGCCCGAAATTTTGGCTTCGCGAAATGAAGTCACATCGTTCAAGATTGGTCAACACACGGGAAAGCGTTCCACCTGTTACGTCTATAGCCTTGGATATTTCATTGCGAGACATACCGTCATGGTGAGCAGCCAAAGCCTTTACGACACTTATATAAAGGTCGGCATTTGAAAACAAGGCGTTGTACAATTCATCGAACTCACTCCTCATAATGCCCCCTTGGGCAAAGAATAGTCTGTCAACATTCTGCACGAGACTTTCTTTTGTGTTGATGAGACTTAAATAGAATGGAATGCCGCCAAAAACCATATAGCACTGAAGTGTTTGGTACCTGTCCCATTTGCAGTGCTTTCTTTGAAGATACTCCTCTGTCTCATGCAAAGTGAAAGGTCTGACATAAATGTTGCTTGTGATACGGGCGTGTAGTCCTCCCTGGTTTTCGATTAGATTGTCAACCATCCATGATGTCGCCGAACCACTGGCAATAAACACTATATCGCTACGGCGAGCCGCCCAACCGTTCCAGAAATTCTCCAATGCAGCAACAAAGTCGGACTTTTGAGTGTCTATCCAAGGCATCTCGTCTATAAACACCACTTTCTTTCTATTTGCATCAAGCGACTCAAGATATTCTTCAAGTGCATCAAAAGCGTCAAACCAATCGGCAAACTTGTCGGGCTTCACTCCTGAGTACTTTTTCAATGCACGCGCAAAACTTGTAAGTTGTCTTTGGCGTGAAAGGTTATGTCCTCCTACGAATGTAAAGTCATAGTGCCCTTGATAATATTGGTCTACGAGAAAAGTCTTTCCAACTCTTCGCCGTCCATATACTATAACAAACTCAGAGCGATCGGACTCCATAACTCTTTTGAGCTCTTGACATTCTCGCTCTCTACCAACAAGTTTATTCATCATGCTCATATCGTTGTCTATTAATGTATGCAAAGTTAATGATTATATTGCAGCAAAGAGGAAAATATGGCGATTATTTACCCAAATCTATATTTACAACTGAGATTTGGGTAAATAATCGCTATACGAACATGCTTTTGCAAACACGTTCACACATTGGCATACTCAAAGATAAAATACCGCTCTGTACAATTTTGGGGGTTCTAAATTCTCAATCGTACAAGGAAATCTCTAAGTTTACGTTCATCACCCAAATTTTGTTTAAAACAGCATTATAGCCATCTGTTGAATGGCGAAGGATGCGGATTACCTCTTCCTTATCGTCAATAACTCTTAGAAAACCCTGCAGCCGTTCTATCTCCCTGTCACAATCTGTTATGTCATCCTCCAGATACTGTGGTAAATAGTATGCCAGCGAATGGCAAAGAGAACAGTTGTTGACAATAATCTGGCACAGTTTTTTTTCATCAAAACACGCTTGTGGGTCATCAGTCAAAAGCATACTCATCCCACAACGCCATGACATCATCGACAGTTAGCTTCAGTCCTTTCTTGCGTACTGATAGAAATTGGTAATGAAGATGTAACTGCCAACCAAAGAGCATTTATTGCGACGCGGTTATTGATCATTTAATTCTCCGAAATAGTCCCATTTGGCAAGTTTATTTGGCGGTAAAAGACTGAAAAAAGCGATATGAGAGTCTCATGTAGAAATTCTCATATCGCTGATATTCAATGCTTTGAGCTATAAAGGCTCAATAAGAGCCGATCAATACTCGTCCTCGTTGAAGAGGAAGTCTTCTTTCGTGGGATAGTCGGGCCAAACGTCTTCGATGGTCTCGTATATCTCGCCTTCGTCTTCGAGCTCCTGGAGGTTTTCTACCACTTCCATCGGAGCACCCGAACGCATGGCATAGTCAATCAATTCGTCTTTTGTTGCAGGCCAGGGGGCATCTTCAAGCTTCGAGGCCAATTCCAATGTCCAATACATAGTTATTGTGAGTTTGAGGTTGTATGTACGTAGGGGTATGGAGGCAAATCACTCCGTGTGGAGACATTTCTCTCGCTCCCTACTTTTTGCTATAATGCGCCCACTCTCGGGCAGTTCCTTACTCTTGGTGCCAGGGTGCGACACGGGAGCAAGTTCCCGATGGGCTGAATTTGCGCGCAAAAATACTCTTTTTCTCGAAATATGACACTAAAGATGCGCTTTTTTTTCACTATTTCCTGTCAAATAGTTCACTTTTCGTGCCATAGCGTAGAGAAAGTCGGAGAGACGGTTCACGTAGGCGAGTGCTCCGCTGCTCTCGAGGCTCTCTCCCACGGTGGCAGGGAGCTGGGGCATGAGAGCGTAGAGTTCGCGTTCGAAACGGCGCACGTTGCATCTCGCCACATGCACCTGAGCAGCCACGACGTCGCCTCCGGGGAGCACGAATCCCTTAAAGAGTCCGCCTACCATGCGGTCGGTGTCGTCGATGGCATGCTCGAGGCTCTCTGCGTCGGGTTGGCAAGGCTTTATGGGCTGTGGAAGCGAAGCCCAGCGGAAGAGGAGTTGCTGACTGTGCTCGATGAGCTTGATGTCTGCCTCCACGTCGGCCAAGTAGCTCTGCTCACGAAGCAGGGCAGCGAGGAGTCCTAAGCGTGAACTGAGTTCGTCGAGCATGCCATAGTAGCTTATCATGGCCGACTGCTTGGCTACTCTCTCGCCCGTGGGGAGGGAGGTCGTGCCGCGGTCGCCTGTCTTGGTGTAGATCATTTTTCTTTATTTTTGGGGGAGTTAACCGTTAGCTCGTCAACCTATCAACGTATCAGAAATAGCAGACCACGTAGCTCTGCCGTTGTAGTTCGGGCCGGAAGAATGCGAGTCCGAAGTCGCCCAGATCGAAGCATACCTGTGCCTTGGGATGGGCTTGTATGGTGCGCCACGCTTCTGCTGAAGCCCCCTCCGTGCGTCCCACGATGAGCAGTCCGCCAGGGGCAAGTGCTTCCATGAGTGAAGACGTCTGTTCTTCCCATCCCTTGAGCATGAGTAGCAGCTCTGCCTCGGTGGGATGAGCGCTCATCGAATAGCGAGACAGTTTGCTGCCCTGTTGTAGGAAGTGCTTCACGGCTTCGCTGCCACTGCCCTGCGCTATCCAGCAGCGGTGGGGCCTTTGAAAGTTTGCCACGCGGAAGAGCAGTAGCATGTCTTTAAGCCTCAGCGAGCAGTCTGCCCTGTGCTCACGATAATACTGGCGCAGGGCTTCATAAGCATAGTATTCCCCACGCTCATAGACCACGCCGGTCACGAAGCCGAAGGCGAAGGGCGAGTGAATGCCGTAGCCGCAACGATGGCGGAAGCGGCGCACCCAGCGAAGGGGACGATTAATGAGTTTAATGAGTTTAATAAGTTTAGGAGTTTAATGAGTTTATGCTGTATGCGTCACCCACAGAGCGGGATGAATTACTGAATGCTTTTCCACACTTCGTCAAACTTCCTTCGGAGTTTTTCTTGATCTTTTATCAAGCAGCGAAGCTCTTGCAGGGGGAAAGCGTTGGGGCTTTCGGGGAGATAGAGCTTAAGGTAGCCATTCTCGCCATATTTCTGTATGAGGTGGTCATGCGCACGGCTGTAGTGCTGCTCACGCGTCAACTCTGGATAGTGGGCCAAACCATACTGCAGACAACGGCGCACGACGATGTCGACATCAATCAGTCGGTCGGCCTCTGCCACGATAAGTCCGTAGATGCTTCGTGGCTGATGGTCGGACGAGGCGCGATGGTCTTCTGCCGCCTGAGCTATGGTTTCTATTTCGTCGGGGGTAAACCACTGGCGCAGCTGCTTGTCTTCTCGCACGATGCGTCCCGACACGAGGTGGTGACGCTCGCGTCCCTCGCAGAGTCCAAGGTCGTGGTAGGCTGCTGCCGTCATGACGAGTGTGGAGTTGGCCTCGGGGTAATGCTTTGCCATCTCTGCGCTGCGCCTCATGACGCTCTCTACGTGGTCGAGCCTGTGGGCTGCGTCAAACTGGGCGTAGCGTGGGAGAATGCATTGATGGAGGTATTCTTGGAGGGTCATGAGGGGAGTTTGGAGTTTTGAGGTTATGAGGTTATAAAGTAAGTTTGGTTTTTGGGGGTTATAAGTCTGCTCAGAGTCTACTGGGGGCGACGCGTCCTCGCGTCGGCATCGCCTGCAAGCATCGGCTGAGAGAAGAACTCGCCAACAACGCCGACGCGAGGACGCGTCGCCCCCGGTATCGGCTGAAAGGCTATCAGCAAGAATGTATTACTTTTTACTTATTACTTAATGTCACTCAGAATGTATTACTTATTACTTTTTACTTATTACTTGACGTCAGAATGTAATACTTAATACTTTTCTCGCAGAGAATGTAATACTTAATACTTTATACTTAATACTTCCTTCAAATATTTAGCCGTATACCCTCGTCCCTCCTTTACGATCTCTTCGGGAGTGCCCGCAGCAACGATCTGTCCGCCCTCACGGCCTCCCTCTGGACCGAGGTCGATCACGTGGTCGGCACACTTGATCACGTCGAGATTGTGCTCAATGATCACGATGGTGTGGCCGCGCTCTATCAGGGCATTGAATGCATGAAGCAGACGGTTGATGTCGTGGAAGTGAAGCCCCGTGGTAGGTTCGTCGAAAATGAAGAGCGTAGGCACGGTCTTCTCAAGTCCAAGGTAGTAAGCAAGCTTCACGCGCTGATTCTCACCACCCGAGAGCGTAGAACTGGCCTGTCCGAGCTTGATGTAGCCCAAGCCCACCTCCTGGAGCGGACGCAGGCGCTTGACGATCTTCGTCTGATTATGTTCGGTGAAGAACTCCATGGCTTGATTGACCGTCATCTCGAGTATGTCGTAGATGTTTTTACCCTCATAGCGCACTTCAAGCACGTCGCTCTTGAAGCGCTTGCCGTGGCACGACTCACACTCCAGCACGAGGTCGGCCATAAACTGCATCTCCACCCTGACCGTACCCTCGCCTTTACACTCCTCGCAGCGACCACCCTCGGCATTGAATGAGAAGTAGGCTGGCGTATAGTCCATCTGGCGCGATAGGGGCTGGGCTGCCATGAGTTTGCGTATCTCGTCGTACGCCTTGACGTAGGTCACGGCATTGGAGCGCGATGACTTGCCTATGGGGTTTTGATCAACAAACTCTACGGCTTGCACAGCGTCGACATCGCCCGAGAGACGAACGAACTCGCCCGGACGGTCGGCCACCTCGTCCTTGGCACGCTTCATGGCACGATAGAATATGTCGCGCACAAGCGTAGATTTGCCCGAACCGCTCACACCCGTCACGACGGTCATCACGTTGAGTGGAAACTCCACGTTGATGCCCTTCAAGTTGTTGGCACGAGCGCCCTCTACCGTGATGCTGCGGTTCCACTGTCGGCGTGAAGGGGGCAGGGGGATGGTCTCCTTGCCATAGAGATAGTTGAGCGTATGGGAGCGATAGAGGCCCGTTGCGGGGTCGGGATCTGCCCCTCCCCTCTGTTGCAGCTCGGCTTCGGTGGGGAAGTAGGGCCCGTTGTAGACCACCTGTCCGCCCAGTCGGCCTGCTTCCGGCCCAATGTCAATCAAGTAGTCGGCAGCACGCATGATTTCTTCGTCGTGTTCCACTACGATGACCGTATTGCCCAGATCGCGCAACTCCTTGAGCACGTGGATAAGGCGCTCCGTATCGCGCGGATGGAGGCCTATGCTCGGCTCGTCGAGGATATAGAGCGACCCTACAAGGGAGGAACCCAGCGAGGTGGCCAGATTGATGCGTTGGCTCTCACCGCCCGAGAGGGAATTGCTTAGGCGGTCGAGCGTGAGGTAGTCGAGCCCCACGTCGGAGAGAAACTTCAATCGGTTGCGTATCTCCGTGAGCAATCGTTTGGCCACGGCAGCATCGTGATCCGAGAGCTTGAGATGCTCCATGAGGGGCAGAAGCTCCTTGATGGGCATGCGCACGAGTTCGGTGATAGTATGGCCATCTACCCTTACATACTCTGCGTCGGGCTTTAGGCGCGAACCATGGCATACGGGACACTCCGTGCGGCCGCGATAGCGCGCCAACATCACACGATACTGTATCTTATACTGATTGCGCTCGAGCATGCGGAAGAAGGCATCGATGCTCACCTGCTCGTCTTCGGGCAGTTGCTGCTCGGCCTTGTCGCCATGCCAGAGGATGTCTTTCTGTCGCTGCGTGAGCTTATAGTAGGGCTCGAAGATGGGGAAGTCAATGCCCTTGCGCGCACAGCGCCGTATAAACTCTTCACGCCACATGCCCATCTTCTCGCCTCGCCAGCACATCACGGCTCCTTCGTGGATGCTCTTCGAGGTGTCGGGCACGACGAGGTGTTCGCTGATGCCCATCACGCGGCCGAAACCCTCGCAACGCTCACAGGCTCCTACGGGCGAATTGAATGAGAACATGTTGTCATCGGGCTCGCGGAAGGTGATGCCATCGGCCTCGAAACGTGTGGAAAAGGTGTGGACAATGCGGGCGGGATAGAAGCGGAGCATGCAGGTGCCGTCGCCCTCGAAGAAGGCGGTCTCGGCAGAGTCGGCCAATCGCGATAGGGTGGCCTTGTCATGGCTCACCGCCAAGCGGTCGATGAGCAAGGACAGGTCGGAAAGCTTTAGGTGCTTTGTTTCGGTTTCGTTTGGCTTAGAAAAATCCGAAGAACCATCTGCGGCGGTTTCACTTTGTTTGGATAAATCCAAAAAACCATCTGCTTCGGTTTCATTTTGTTTGGATAAATCCAAAAAACCTTCCACGACCACTTCGCCCCGTTTGAGTTGTTCCAAGAAGTCCTCCATGCGCACCATTTCGCCGTCGATATCGAGGCGAGAGAGCCCCTGCTGCATATCGATCTGGAGCTGATCCACGAGGCTACGCTCGGGACGCACACGCATGGGGGCGAGCACGGTGAAGCGAGTGCCCTCGGAGTAAGAGAGCATACAGTCCACCACGTCCTGCACCGTGTTGCGCTTCACCTCCACGCCACTCACGGGCGAGAACGTATGGCCCACGCGTGCAAAGAGCAAGCGCAGGTATTCATAGATCTCGGTGCTTGTGCCTACGGTCGATCGCGGGTTGCGGCTCGTCACTTTCTGCTCTATGGCGATGGCGGGCGGCATGCCTTTTATGTAGTCGCATTCGGGCTTATGCATGCGTCCTAAGAACTGACGGGCATAGGCCGATAGGCTCTCCACGTAGCGTCGCTGCCCCTCGGCATAAAGCGTATCAAAAGCCAACGACGACTTGCCCGACCCCGAAAGGCCAGTCACCACGATGAGTCGGTTGCGCGGTATGTCCAGACTGATGTTCTTAAGATTGTTTACCCTTGCTCCTTTTATCTGTATACTTTCGTTCATAATGCAGCCCACGGGGGGCGATTTGGATGGTACAACGTGTAAATCATGCAAAGTTACAGAATTGTTTTCGGTTATGGGGAATACTAATTTTGAAAAGTATAAAGTATTAAGTATAAAGAATTGCGTTCTTGCAATCAGCTGTTACCGCACATATCCTATCGTCATAATTTATCCACCCCTTTAATACTGCTAAAAGCCCCCTTCTCTCGCGCGCGCATACATCAAAGTTTCCCAGCAATTTGCCTACACTCCTACACTTCATCTTCGCAACTCTCTGAGCTACAATCAGTTACGGAGTGCAGTCAAAGATCCTATGCCTACACTCGTCCCTCACCCTGCCTACACTCGTCCCCTCCCCCCCGAAGCGTTCAAATTACCCCTTGGAAGCGTTCAAATTACCCCTTGGAAGCGTTTGAATTATCCCCCCGAAGCGTTCAAATTATCCCCCCATGCCGTATTGCCCGACTAGTGAAGGCAGGGTGAGGGACGAGTGCAAGCAAACTTCGTACTGCCTACACTGCGCAACTCTCTCATAACCAACCGATTACACGCAAAGAGTGAGGGAAAGCCACTTTCTGCGACCCAAAATTCCCTGTAACGCGCGCGCGCGAAGAACGTTCCTCTACCTTGCTCCCCATCGCCCCACCCCGCCATTCTCCGTCCTCGGCAGTCAGCCTCTGACTCCTCCCCCCATCGACCTTTTTCCACACCTCCCCTCTTCACCCTATAATCTCATTATTCTATTCTTTCTTTTTACTCTTTAGAAAAAGAGAGAGAATCCTATGGTGGGTATGATAGGGTGTGGAAAGTGTGAATACTTTTGGAGCTAAATATTTGGCCATGAAGTTATCCCCATCAGCCATGGGGTTTTCTACATTATTATCAACACCCATTTTATTTGCACTTTTCCCCTATAGAAAGGAGGTGTAAGAGGACAAACCGCCACTTATACACACCCCGTGGAAAACTCTCAAGAGGAGAAAAAAGTGGGGTGGAAAAGGGGCGGAAATCGTGGAAAGAGGCGGTGAAATACTGCGAATAAGCCTGTTAACTCGTGGAAAACGCAGAAGCGCCCTACTGGCCTCAGCGCTGAGAGTTGTTCACACGGCTATCCACGCTTTTTCCACGCGATATAAACATGGTTATCCACGGCTTTTTTCGTAACTTCGCGGCAGAAACATACTGCTCCTTCAGCCAGTACTGGGGGCGACGCGTCTCGCGTCGGCAACAACAAGTAAGGCTAAATATTTTAAAATAGTATTGCTCCAGTACAGGCAGAGCATACTTATTGCTGCCGACGCGAGGACGCGTCGCCCCCGGTACAGGCAGAGAGGCCCCATCTCCAGGCAGCAGAAAGAATCATACCAATCACCCCCTATCCCAATGAGAAAACTCACCGTAGAAGACCTCAACCGCATAGACGTAGAGACCTTCCATCATGCCGAAAAGCTACCACTCATCATGGTGCTCGACAATGTGCGCTCGCTTCACAACGTAGGTAGCGTGCTCCGCACCGCCGACGCCTTCCGCATAGAAGCCGTCTATATGTGTGGCATCACCGCTACTCCCCCCTCCGCCGAAATCCATAAGACCGCTCTCGGAGCAGAAGACTCCGTAAGCTGGCGCTATTATGCCGACACCCTGGAAGCTGTGCGCTCCCTACAGGCCGATGGCTACACCGTGCTGGCAGTAGAGCAGGTGGAGGGTAGCCTCAAGCTCGGCAAATTCTCCTTCGACCCCCACTGCCGCTATGCCCTCGTGATGGGCAACGAAGTGAAGGGCGTACGCCAAGACGTGGTAGACGCCTGCGACCAAGCCCTCGAAATCCCACAATACGGCACGAAGCACTCCATGAACGTAAGCGTGACGGCAGGCATCGTGATGTGGGAAGTATGTAGGGAATTTTTTAGATGACATAGTTTGGAGTTTTTAGGTTATGAGGTTATAAAGTAAGTTTGGAGTTTTTAGGTTATAAAGTAAGTTTGGAGTTTTTAGGTTATGAGGTTATAAAGTAAGTTTGGAGTTTTTAGGTTATAAGGTTATAAAGTTACCTTAAGCCATTCGAAATTTTCCAAACTAACCTCATAACCTCCAAACTCCAAACTAACCTTATAACCTCCAAACTCCAAACTAACCTTATAACCTCCAAACTCCAAACTAACCTTATAACCTCATAACCTCCAAAATCCAAACTAACCTTATAACCTCATAACCTACAAACTCCAAACTAACCTCCAAACTAACCTCATAACCTACAAACTCCAAACTAACCTCCAAACTAACCTCATAACCTAAAAACTAAAAACTCAGAAATGTACTCAGCAATAGCCCTCGACCTCGACGGAACCCTCACCAACCACAACAAAGAAGTAACCCCACTCACCCGCCAAGCCCTGCTCCAAGCCGAAAGCCAAGGCGCCGTGCTCATACTCGCTTCGGGCCGACCCACCTACGGCATCATGCCCGTGGCAGAATGTCTCGAAATGTCCAAGCGAGGCGGATACATACTCTCATACAATGGCGGAAAAATAGTAGACATCAGCACAGGTCACGAACTCTACTCCAACCACCTGCCCCACGAAGCCGTGCCCCGCATACACCAGTATGCCCGACAGCATCACTTCGCCCTACTGGGCTACGTGGGCAGCGAAATCGTGACCGAACTCCCCGACGATCCCTACGCACAAGAGGAAAGTCGCATCAATAAGATGAAGATACGCCCCGTGACAAACCTCCTCGAAGCCATCGAGCCGCAGCCCACCAAACTCCTGCTCACCGGAGAACCCGACAAGATGGTGCGCGCCGAAGCCGAACTCTCCGAAATGCTCAAAGGAAGTATGGACGTATACCGATCAGCACCCTTCTTCGTAGAACTCGTACCCCTCGGCATCGACAAGGCAAAGAGCCTCGAGCGACTCCTCGCCCACCTCAACCTCGACCGCGCAGACCTCCTCGCATTTGGCGATGGCTACAACGACCTCTCCATGCTGCGATACGCCGGCTGCGGAGTAGCCATGGCCAACGCCGCACCCGAAGTGCGCGCCGAAGCCGACTACGTGACCCTCTCCAACGAAGAAGACGGAATAGCACAGTTTCTGGAAGAAAAAGTATTAAGTATTAAGTATTAAGTATTAAGTATTAAGTATTAAGTATTAAGTATTACATTCTTGCAGAATTCAGCCTTTCACCCAGTTCTGTGGGCGACGCGTCTCGCGTCGGCGTGAACAAGAAATCCCCCTCTTAGTTCTGTGGGCGACGCGTTCCGCGTCGGCATCAGCAAGAAAGCCTCTACTTATCTTTGTGATACATTGCTTCTTGTGCCGACGCGAGACGCGTTGCGCATAGAAATTATTGGAGTGAAAATAAAATGCGTTAAAACTTTCCACATGCACCAACTTTTTCGTACTTTTGCTGCGGTAAAGGGAAGACAGCAATCAAGCCGTCCCCTAAGCCCTAAGAAGTAAACCAATTTATTTTATAATTCAATAAATCATTATGGCAACATTAGATTTGACCAAGTACGGTATTACCGGTGTTACTGAGATCGTGCACAACCCCTCTTACGAGCAGCTCTTCGAAGAGGAAACAAAGGCAGGCCTCGAAGGTTTCGAAAAAGGTCAGCAGACTGAACTCGGTGCTGTAAACGTAATGACAGGTATCTACACCGGCCGTTCTCCTAAGGATAAGTTCATCGTAATGGACGAGAACTCTAAGGACACTGTATGGTGGACTACTCCTGAATATCCCAACGACAACAAGCCCGCTTCAAAGGAAGCATGGGAAGCCGTTAAGGAAATCGCTAAGAAGGAGCTCTCTAACAAGCGCCTCTTCGTAGTAGATGGTTTCTGTGGTGCCAACAAGGAAACTCGCATGGCTGTGCGCTTCATCGTAGAGGTAGCATGGCAGGCTCACTTCGTGACCAACATGTTCATCCGTCCTTCAAAGGAAGAACTCGAAAGCTTCGAGCCCGACTTCATCGTTTACAACGCTTCTAAGGCTAAGGTAACCAACTACAAAGAACTCGGCCTCAACTCTGAAACTGCCGTTGTATTCAACATCACAAGCCGCGAGCAGGTAATCATCAACACTTGGTACGGTGGTGAAATGAAGAAGGGTATGTTCTCTATGATGAACTACTACAACCCCCTCAAGGGCATCGCATCTATGCACTGCTCTGCCAACACCAACATGGACGAAACTAGCTCAGCTATCTTCTTCGGACTCTCTGGTACTGGTAAGACTACCCTCTCTACCGATCCTAAGCGTAAGCTCATCGGTGATGACGAACACGGATGGGACGACAACGGCGTGTTCAACTACGAAGGTGGTTGCTACGCTAAGGTAATCAACCTCGACAAGGAAAGCGAACCCGATATCTACGGTGCTATCAAGCGCGACGCTCTCCTCGAGAACGTAACAGTTGACGCTAACGGCAAGATCGACTTCGCTGATAAGAGCGTAACCGAGAACACTCGTGTAAGCTATCCTATCTACCACATCAAGAACATCGTTAAGCCCGTAAGCAAGGGTCCCGCTGCAAAGCAGGTAATCATGCTTTCTGCCGATGCCTTCGGTGTACTTCCTCCCGTATCTATCCTCTCAGAAGAGCAGGCACAGTACTACTTCCTCTCAGGATTCACCGCTAAGCTCGCTGGTACTGAACGCGGTATCACAGAGCCTACTCCTACTTTCTCTGCTTGCTTCGGCCAGGCATTCCTCGAACTCCACCCCACTAAGTACGCTCAGGAGCTCGTTAAGAAGATGGAGAAGAACGGTGCTAAGGCATACCTCGTAAACACTGGTTGGAACGGTTCTGGCAAGCGTATCTCTATCCGCGATACTCGTGGTATCATCGACGCTATCCTCGACGGCTCTATCGACAAGGCTCCTACCAAGACTATCCCCTTCTTCGACTTCGTAGTTCCTACCGAACTCCCCGGTGTTGATCCTAAGATCCTCGATCCTCGCGACACTTACGCTGAAGCTTCTATCTGGGAAGAAAAGGCTAAGGACCTCGCAGCTCGCTTCATCAAGAACTTCAAGAAGTACGAGACTAACGAAGCTGGTAAGGCTCTCGTAGCAGCTGGTCCCCAGCTCTAAGCCAAAAGTTTGTATAGCTCATTCTCACGAGTCGTGAAATGAGATGTATATCATAATTGAAGAGTGTGCATGGATTGCTCCGTGCACACTCTTTGCGTATAGATGAGTGTATTTGCATATAACCGTCGTCTTTGCCTGTCTATAAAATCATAAGCAATGTCGGTTACTACACAGAAATAGGAGATAAATGCGCCCTTGGATAAGGTGTGCATTTACCTCCTATTCTATTGATATGGAGTCAGCTATCCACAAAGTCAGCTACCATCTGCTGAAAAATATTGCAATGTATGGAGACAAAGCAAGGCTTGAAACATGTAGAAATAAGAAATTAAGTGGGTACAGGTGGTAGCCGATCAGAGGGGGTTATTTGGCTGGAGTCTTAGCCGGAGTAAGCGTATCGGCGGGAACTACGGTATCGGAGAGGCTCGTTTCGCCTGTCTTGCCCGTTTCTTCAGTCTTCTCAGTCTTCTCCTCCTTCTGATCCTTAGCGATGGTGTCGGTAGGAACGACGGTGTCGGTCAAGCAGAACTGAGGCTCTGTCTTGGTGGTAGTGTCTTTTTGCTCAGGTACGACGGTGTCGGTGGGAACAACCGTATCGGAAGCAAGGCTCGTAGCGTTGCTAATCATACCGCGGAAACCAGCAGATGTAGTACCTGCAAATGCTGCGCTGCTCAGCGCAACTACGCCCATTGCCATGATGGCAGAAATCGTGAACTTTTTCATAATCGTTAGTGTCTTAATGTGTTGTTATGATGTTGTTGTTTCTGCCTAAATAATGCACAAACGGCGTGCCAAAAAAGTGTGGATTATAGTTTTCCCGTTGATAATCAGTGGATTACTAATTTTTGCTTCCTCCGTGCCATTCTCCTTGGAGTGTGGAAAGTGTGGAAAAAGTGTGGATTTATTCCACACAGTTGTTCCACACTCTACATGTTCGTTCTACAATCTTTACATTCTCTCTCCTACTCCACATTCTTATTCTCCATATTGTTTCAATTTATTATAGAGCGTCTTTCGGTCTATGCCCAGTAGCTGAGCAGCACGGCTCTTATTGCCTCCCGTTCTCTGTAGGGCTTCACGGATGTGTTGTAGCTCTTCATCGGCTGAAGGCTTTAGGGAGTAGGTAGAAGTATCCTTGGAAATAAAGGTAGATGTTTCCTTGGTGCTAAAGGAAAAAGTATCCTTTGGACTAATGCTGTTCACATTCGGCGCGGGAAGATTGAGCTGGGAGGCAGAAATGTAGTTCATACCCTCAGCGAGAAGAGCAGCACGCACCACGACGTTGCGCATCTCGCGCAAGTTGCCTGGCCAAGCGTAGCGCAGCAATGCCGACTGCGCATCGGGAGAAAAATCTATGATATCGCGCTGCAATTCCTTGTTGGCTTGCTGCAAGAAGTAGTGGGCAAACTCAAGAATATCCTCGCCACGGTCGCGCAGAAGCGGCATATGGAGCGTAAACTCGTTGATACGGTGGTAGAGGTCTTCGCGAAAGGCACCACGCTGTATGGCGTTGGGCAAATTCTCGTTTGTAGCACATACAAGCCGTATGTCGATTACTCGTTCCTCATTGCTGCCCACAGGGCGAATGCGCCTCTCTTGCAGGGCTCGCAAGAGCTGCACCTGCACGTCGTAGCTAAGGTTGCCCACTTCATCGAGGAAGAGCGTACCCCCCGTGGCTTGTTCGAAAGCCCCAATTTTATCGCTCACTGCTCCCGTAAAGGCTCCTTTCACGTGTCCAAAGAGTTCGGACGCAGCCAGTTCCTTCGTTAGCGCACCACAGTCGATGGCCACGAAGGACCCTTCGTGCCGAGCACTTTGCTCATGGATGCGATGCGCTACATACTCCTTACCCGTGCCGCTTGCCCCGATAATAAGCACAGACATAGGCGTTGGCGCTACGAGCTTCACCAGCCGATAAAGTTCGCAAGCCACTGGCGAATGACCTTCTATACCAGATTGAGTCCCTATACCAGATTGAGTCCCTATACCAGAATGACCTTCTGTAGTCTTGGCGCATTTATTTTCTTTTCCATTGGCGTTTTTTTCTTCTATTACCTTCATCGATTCTGCCTTAGGGTTGACGTTTGGCTTGGCTTTGATTGAAGTGGATGTTGGTGAAGGGTGCGTTACGGCGAGAGTAGCCTTCTCTTGAGCTGCTTGCAGGGCATCATGGATCTTTTGTAACAACAAATCGGGCTGGACGGGCTTACTGATGTAGTCGGCAGCACCGAGTTTCATGGCTTCAACGGCATTTTGCACATCTGCATAGTGCGTCATGACGATAAAGGGTATGGACATGCTTTCGCGTTGCATCCATTGCAGCAGATACAGTCCATCATGGTCGGGAAGACGCAAGTCTGATAGAATCAATTGTGGAGGCTCTTCGCCGCGTATAAGCCCTTTTACTGCTGCTCCGACGCTGGAAGCATTGCTTACGTCGAAGCCCTTCTTTCGAAGCCAGGTGGTAAGCATGGTGCTAAAAGTAAGGTCGTCTTCGACCATCAATATACGTGTAGCCATTTTATTATAATCCTCGATGAATTTTCTGTTAGCTCCTATTATATATAGGAGTGCTTATATTATATATAGGAGTGCTTATTATATATACAGGAGTGCTTATTATATATAGGAGTGCTTAGAAGAATTTCTTTGATCTATATTTCTTTTGATAATAAAGCAATCACCCGTTTCAGTTCTTCGATTACTTGGTCGCAGCGTAGAGCGTCATCGTCGTGCCAGTCAGCCTCATTGCGCCGATTTTCTATGGTTTGTAAGGTCTGCAGCACGGGCGAACCGATAAGCGTGAAGGTAGGAAGCATCTTGTGGGCTATGCGACAGAGTTCTGCCTTATCACGCTTAGACAATGCTTGCTGGAGCAGCTGTAAGTGTTTGTGGCAGTCGGAGGCAAACTGCTTGCGTATGGCATTTTCTGCTTCAGCATCTCCCTCTGCAAATGCCAGTAGGGCATCGAAGGAACGCTGCGTTGCTATAGTACTTTGTTTTGCATCGGTAGTATGAGATGCTGGCGAATCAAATTGTTTCATTAAGCGCAACAAATCATTTTGAGTGAAAGGCTTAAACAACACGTCGGTAAAGCCGCGTTGCTTAAAGTCGCTCACAGGAACGAGCAGATGGGAAGTCATTGCTACGACGGGAAGGTGCTTCAGTTGTAGCTGTTGGCGCATAGCAGTAAGAACTTCGTATCCAGTCATTTCCGCCATTTCTATGTCCGTCATCACCCAAGTGGGGCGATTGCCTTCATTTAGCCATTGCAGAAGATCGTCGGCATGGCTGAATGCTTTCACGCTTGCTGCGGCAGGAAGTACATTGTGGAGCATAGCTTCAGTGAGTTGTAGCTGTAAGGCATCATCGTCAAGTACGGCACAACTGATAGAAGCATTCTTTTGAGGCGAGACGGTCTCAGCTTGAGCGAAACTTTTCTCTGTTTGAGCGAAACTTTTCTCTGTTTGAGAATCTTTGGGGGGATTACAGCGCTTTAGTGGCAACGAAAGCACAAATTTGCTTCCATGTCCCAGTTCGCTGTAAGCGTATAGGTTGCCTCCAAGCAGCTCTACCAATTGGTGGGTGATGCTGAGGCCCAGTCCCGTTCCTTCCTGTCCTTCGCTACCTTTTACTCGTGTGAAAGGTTGGAATATGCGGTCCAGGTCGGCTTGTGTCATGCCGCACCCCGTGTCGGTTATCCTTAGGAATAATTGATGTGGGGCATCGTCGGAGAAATCGTTGTAGTTAGGACCATCAACGCTTTTTTCGTTACGTTCATCAGTGCTTTTCTCCTTACGCTCACCAGTGCTTTCCTCCTTACGTTCATCAGTGCTTTCCTTCTTACGATTATCTTTCCACAGAGCTTCCAGTGTGATACTACCATGCTGGGTGTATTTGATGGCGTTGCTCATCAAGTTGTCTACTATTTGCCGCAAGCGCAAGGCATCCGTCATGGTCCAAACATCGGGAGGTAGCTGAAGGTCTACCTTTAGTAGGAGTCCTTTCTGCTGTGCAAGGGGCCTGAATGCATCTGCTACGCTTTGCAGCAATTGGTTGATATGCGTTGGAGCAGGCTTTATGGTCACAGATCCTGCTTCCAGTTTGTGGAAGTCGAGTAAGGCCAAGACCAATTGGAGTAGGTGCTGTGCAGAAGTTTCTACCGCTTGCAACTCTTTGTGTTGCTTCGTAATGGAGCGGGGCAATAGCTGCATATAGCCCAATATGGTATTGACGGGTGCCTTAATATCGTGTGATATGGTGAGCAAGAGTTGTTCGCGCTGCGTCATCAGCCTTTCGGTGCGCTCTTTGGCCTGCTCTATAGCTTTTCGGTAACGGTTTGCTCTACGAATGTCGCACCAAAGCCATATCAAGAGCGCTCCTGAGAGCACGATCGAAAGTAGCGCCATCGCTCCCAACTTGAAGGCAGCTATCTGCCTGTGTTCCCTCTCGCTATGGATAGCTTGAGTGATGAGTTGCTGTTGTGTGGTTGTGAAGTGGTCGATGAGTGCTGCCATGCGCTGTGAAAGCGTCATCGAGGCTATGCGCAGTTGGTCGGACTTGGTGTAGACGTGGCGTACACGTGCGAGGGAGTCGCGTTGTAGGTTGTGGTGTACGTCGGTGAGCAGGTTGGCTAAGGTGTCGGCAATGTTTACTTGCGTACTAGCGGTATCGTTTACCCTTTCGTGTTGCACCACGGAAGAGCTGACAGTGTCGTCTTTAGCCCGTCGGAAAGCATCGCCCAATCGGCGGAAGAATCCCCGTTTCCGGCGTTCGATCACCACCTGTTCGCCCCTTTCTACGACGGGCACTTCCACCTGCATCGTTACCGGTCGGTGGCTCTTATGCAAGGCTTCTATTTGCTTTTGCAGGTTGCTTCCGCGATGATTTTCTGTGCGGAGTGCGTTTACCAGTCGTACGATGCCGTCGCGCTTGAGCCAGGTGAGTTTTTGTAGGGAATCCACGCGTTGTATCTGCGTAGTGTCCTTCACCATTTTTTTTAAAATAGTCAGTGCAGTGTCTACTTGTGCTGTGGCGTTTAGGTAGCGTTGTAGCTCTGAGTTGTCGGCATATTGCACAGTTGCGATTTCGGCTTGTGTTTCGGCGTTAAGTAGTTGGGTGAATAGGGAATCGATAGACTTTCGCTGCTTAGCCACGAGTGCTTCGGTCTCAGAGATGTGGCTTACCTCTCGAGCCGAGTGTACTACGAACCACACCGAAGCGGCTACTGTGGCCGACAATAGCAAGAAGGCGAGCACCAGGGTGCTTGCCGTAGTTCTGTTGGGGTGATGTGGTGAATAGTTGTTAGCCATGACGTGCATCTATTTAAGAGCAAATGTACGATATTCTTCGGCTTTAATATCTGTGTTTAAAGTTTTTAGTAATGATTAAGGCATTTCTAATACGCGAAAGAGTCCCATGTAGAAGCGACTACATAGGACTCTATAATAAGAATGGTAATGTATATTATTTAAGAGAGCAACCTATCTTTTAGAACAGGCTTGCGAGATAAGCCACGAGAGGTATGGTGACGACGGAGAGGAGCGTTGTGAAGAAGAGTCCCTGTGTCATGACGCGTTCGTCCTGTCCGTACTGCAGACAGAGCATGATGCCGTTGGTCGCCACGGGCATGGCGCTAAGCACTACTGCTACATCGCTCACGAAGGGGTTGATTCCCATCAGTGCGAGCACGCCTCCTACGGCGAGTGGGAGAACGATGAGTCGGAGGATCGTCATGGAGTAGACGAAGCGATTGCCAAACATATCTCTCACGGGGATGTGGCTGAGGCTTGAACCGATGATAAGCAGAGCACACGGTGTGGTGAGGTCGCCTAACAGGTGAAACCATTCTCCCACGGGTGTGGGCATCTTAATGCGTGCGATGGCTATCACTACGGCTATGAGCGAGGCGATGACGCACGGCGAGAGAATCAGTTTGGGCGAGAAAGCACTTTTGGCTTTGCCACCATTGATAAACGACACACCGATGGTGAAGACCAAGAGATTGAATGGAATGTTGAGCACAGAGGCGCAGAACACTGCTTTCGGACCGAACACTGCATCACACACGGGATATCCGATGAAGCTCACGTTGCCAAAGGCAAGCATGAAGCGGAAGATGCCGAGGCGCGACTTGTTGACCTTAAAAATATGGGGAATGAGGTATGCCAATCCGATGAGCACCACATAATTGACCACTGCTACAACGCCCAGTGCTATCAATTCAGAGTTTTCGAAAGCCAAGTCCTTGCCCATCACAGAAGCCAAGATTAGTGCTGGCATGGATATGTTCATGATGAAGACCGAAAGTTTGCGGTCCAGATCGCCCGACCAAAGTTCGCGTTTAGCTGCAAAAAGTCCCACCAGTACGATGCCGAATATCATCAGCATCTGCGTCACGATGTGTAGTAAGTCCATATAGTAGTGTTTGTATATGGATGCAAAGTTACAAACTATTATACGAATAGCTGACGCTCTAACGCTTAATAACGGCTCCTTGGTGCTTAATAAGGCGGATAATACTTAAGAATGGCGGGAGCAGTTGTCATTTTTTTACTTGCTCTTTGTCTCCTTTGCACCATCCATTTTGTAAACATTTGTCTCGCGTTGCTTGAATCCGAGCGCCCTGTAGAGATGGTTTGCGGCGACGCGAGCCGGGCGCGAAGTCAGGTTGATGCTATCAGCGCCATGCTGGCGTGCTCGGAATATCACGTCTTCGAGCAGCAAGCGGGCGAAGCCCTTGCCACGCTCCTTCTCGTCGATTACCACGTCTTCTATCCATGCCTTCGTGCCTGTGAGCAGAGGGTACAGACAGAGCGTGGCGGTGCCTATGATACTACCATTGGGAAGTGTGAGTAGGTAGATGATGCGGTTGTTGCGATCTGCACACTCTATCTCTTGAAGTCGCTGCAGCGTGAGTGTGGTGACAGTTGCCGACAGTTGCGGTAGCAAACGATTAAGAGCGTTGAGCGTGGTGGGTGTGCAAAGCTCTGCTGTCAGCTTCTGGATGGAGCATCGGCGGCGCACGGCAAGCAGATCGCTGACAGTCTTGCCGTAGATGGGATGAACCAAGTTGGGAGCAATTTCGGCAAGTGGCTCAAGCACGAAGAGGCGATCTGTCAGTTCGGGATGGGGCAGCGAGAGAGCATTGCTGCGCAGCACGAGATCGTCGAGCATGAGCAGATCGATGTCGATAATGCGGTCGTGGTAGACGTGGTTCGTACTTTTCTGCGTGCGTCCCATTTCGCGTTCTATTTCTTGCGTGATGCGCAGCACTTCGGTGGCGGAGAGTGAGGTATCGACGGCAAGTGCGGTGTTGAGAAACTGATTGTCGGAGTCGAACCCTACTGGGGCGGTCTCGATGGGTGTGGCGGCTTGGATTATGGGGCCTATGCGTTGGGCAATGAGTTGGGATGCTTGTTGGAGGTTGTGGGTGCGGTTGCCGAGGTTGGTGCCGAGAGAGAGGTAGAGCATGAAGGCTGGTTTATAGATATTCTATTAATACTCGATATTATAGATTATAAAAGAAATGCAGCGAGGCAAAGCTGCTTGGATGGGAGCTTCGCCTCGCTGTGAATGGGGATGATAGCCCAGTGTGAGGGGGCTTGGGGGGATAATGTGAGGGCGATTAGTCGATGATGAGCATCACGTCGCCGAAGGGACCAAACTTATAGTCGTGCTTGAGCGCCTCTTTGTAAGCATGCATGGTCTCGTCGTAGCCACCGAATGCTGCGGTGAGCATGAGCAGTGTGGAGTAAGGTAGGTGGAAGTTGGAGAGCATGGCGTCTGCCACGTGGAATTCGTAGGGAGGGAAGATAAACTTATTGGTCCATCCTTCAAACTCCTTGATGCGATTGTCTGTGCTGCATGATGCTTCCATAGCGCGCTGCACGGTGGTTCCTACTGCCAGGATCTTGTGACCTTGATCCTTGGCGGTGTTGACGATGTTGCAGCACTCTTCGTCTACAAACATCTGCTCAGAGTCCATCTTGTGCTTTGTGAGGTCTTCCACGTCGGTATTGCGGAAGTTGCCCAATCCGCAGTGGAGGGTGAGGAATGCCTCTTTGATGCCCTTGATCTCCATGCGCTTCATCATCTCGCGCGAGAAGTGCATACCTGCGGTAGGTGCAGTCACGGCTCCCTCGTGCTTAGCGAAGATACACTGGAAGCGCTCCAAGTCTTCGGGTTCGCTCTCACGGCCCACGAAGCGAGGAATAGGAGCTTCGCCCAGTGCATAGAGCGAACGCTTAAACTCTTCGTGGTCGCCATCATAGAGGAAACGGAGCGTACGTCCGCGGCTCGTAGTATTGTCGATTACTTCAGCTACGATAGAGTTGTCCTCGCCGAAGTAGAGCTTATTGCCGATGCGGATCTTGCGTGCGGGATCTACGAGCACGTCCCACAGGCGGAGCTCCTGATTGAGTTCGCGCAGGAGGAACACTTCGATGCGTGCGCCAGTCTTCTCCTTGTTGCCGTAGAGGCGTGCGGGGAACACCTTGGTATCGTTGAATACGAACACGTCGTCTTCGTCGAAGAAGGTGAGCAGGTCTTTAAACATGAGGTGCTCTATATCTCCCGTTTTGCGGTGAAGCACCATCATGCGGCATTCGTCGCGGTGGGGTGCGGGATATTGTGCAATTTTATCTTCGGGAAGTTTGAACTTAAACTGTGATAGCTTCATATCTGTTGGGGTGGGTTGACGGGTTAACGGGTTAACTATTTGACAGGTTGATTAGTTGACGAGTTAACGAGTAAGTATGTAATGCTTTTTATTCTGTTTATTCTGCTTCGAGCAGTTGAGCGAACTCTTCGAGGGCGAAACATCGGTCGAGGTTGAAGTGGCCCACTCGTGTGCGCCTTAGCGCGGTGAGGTGAGCACCACTTCCGAGAGCTTCGCCGATGTCGCGTGCCAGGGCACGTATGTAGGTGCCTTTTGAGCAGACCACGCGGATGGTTATCTCCTGATGGTCGAGCTGGCAGTTGGTGAGTTCTATGCAGTCGATGCGTAGCGGCTTAGCTTTGAGCTGCACTTCGGCTTGTGTCTGTCCGCTTCGGGCGAGGTCGTAAGCGCGCTTGCCTTCCACCTTGCAGGCTGAGAACACGGGCGGTATCTGCATGATGTCGCCTTCAAACTGCGTGAGCACCTCTCTTACCATCTTCTCGGTGATATGTTCGGTGGGGAAGGTCTGATCTACGGGATGCTCCAAGTCGAAACTTGGCGTAGTAGCGCCCAACTTCAGCGTAGCGAAGTATTCTTTCACACCGCTCTGTAGCTCCTCGATGAGCTTCGTTGCCTTGCCAGTGGCTATGACCATTACGCCAGTGGCGAGAGGGTCGAGCGTGCCAGCATGCCCTATCTTGATCTTCTTGCGTCCGAGTGCACGCGATAGCATCCAGCGCACCTTCGCCACGAGTTGGAAGGAAGTCATGTGGAGCGGTTTATCAAAAGCCATGACACAGGGCAAAATGCCTCCCATGAGTGGATTGCCATCTTCCGAAGTCACGTCGGGGTGGGCTATGAAGTCTTTCAGTGTGTCGATGCTGGTGAAGCGGGGCAATTTTTCGTTGCTGTCTGTAGCGGAAAGTGCTGTTAGGGCTTCGGGTGGCAGAATGTAGTCTGCTATGGTCTGTCTCTTAGCCACAATAAATTTATAAAGTATTAAGTATAAAGTATTAAGTATTACAATTCCTTCGGGAAAAGTAATAGGTAATAAGTAACTGAAGTTTCGGATTTAGGATGGGCGGGCTGAAAGCCCAATGAATTCCATAGCC
>CALEKA010000057.1 GCA_937898715.1 uncultured Prevotella sp. | reverse complement strand
GATGGACTTTGGCTTATTTGTTTCTACAATACGGCTTGTATGGGATGCTTACAAAGTAAGAGATTGGCACACGCCTTGCTTCTCCAAGTGAGTTAACTGGAATACAAACCTTTCTTTAAAGCCACAACACACATTATGAATGGTCTAATCAGCATGGCTATCGCCATAGGATGCCTGTACTTCGTCCCCAAGGTCTATCGCTACATTGTCGAGAAATTTCAATCAAATACAAGCGTCTTCAACAATGAGGATGAGTGCAAAAGGTTGGAATGGGCACTCAAGAGCCTTAATGTGACGCCCCATATAGAAGAGGAAAAAGATCATACGAAAAGACTGACATTTGAGTACCAATCTTTGGTATTCATCATACGCAACATAGAGGGTGCACATTGTTCTCAAGTTATTCTGCCATGCATCGATGCTTTAGATTTGCAATACGTCGATGTAGTGCGCGGCATTTGCAATTATCTGAATGGGGGCATTCCGACGGCTGCACTGGAATATGAGATTGATGGTAAAGAGGGCAAAATCCATATACACATCGTAGCGGGATTTCCTTCGCTGAAGTCTAAGGAAGATCTACAGAATACCATGAGATTGATGCTCAATAACTGTATCAATCTTCGTCAGAATTTTCAAGAACAGATTACTAATGCCAAGGTACAAATTGGCAATCAGCAACCCAGCGATTACGAATACGACCATGCTTGCCTTGAGCGCGAAAACGCTATCATCGCCAGCATGGATGCACGGGCAAACGAGGTATGCATGGGCGAGAGGGAAGAGACTGTGGCAGACGTGGATAGCTATGCGCTTGCTTCATGGATAAAGCGTTGCGACGTTTTACCCAAGCAAGCCGTGCTACAAGAGATCGTCTGCAAGAGCGACGATGGATATAGCTTCAAGAGTACCGACGCCGAGACAATAGCCGCCTACCGCATCGTAGAGCCTATCATCCATCAGATCGGATCGGGCCAAGCGCCTACAGCACAGACGGCAGAGATTCGCGTGACGTATGCTTACTACGACCCGACGAACAAGGATAATAAAGATGCACTGGAGGAGCGCAACCACCTGCTCGTGATCACGCTGGAGAGAGCAGCCGTGAGCGACAGCGTGGTCTACGTGCGCATCAACTATCTGCTCTCCGACCGCAAGGCTTCTTCCGCCCTGCGAGCCCCCGCATCGGAGTCAGCTCAGCCTAAAGCGGGAACGCTCACCGTGGGCTTCGACCTCAAGGATGGTAAGAAGAAGAAAGCGGAATTTGACTACATGTGGGTTGACGCTAAGGACAAGGAGAAAGAAGGCAAACAGGACGAGTGGACCGAAGAGCAGAAACTCATCCACAACATTACCGACCCCGATGTGGCATACAATCTGTATTGGGGGAAAAAGCTTCTGCTTCAGAAGCGATACTATGAAGCTTCGGTGCATTTGGAATATGCTTGGAAGTGGTACAACGAGCATTGCTACGATAAAGCACAGCAGCAGATAAGCGGCGATAAAAAAGCAGAAATATGTTTTCTCATAGGTAGCTGCTACTTTAAACTCTCGCAGTACGAGAAGGCTATACACTACTTTGGTTCTTCCGCTTCGAATAATAAGAACCTTACCTTTCATCGCGCTTTCCTCAACTGCTCGATTGCCATGGGTAGCTATATCCTAGCCTTATCATTCATCACTAATGAACAAGAAAAAATAAATTCGTACATCGACCAATGTTATCAGGACAATCAGGAAATGCTCGATGACGTTAGAGAATATTATCACTACCTATTTCACTGCTACACCAACATCTGCATCCACCTCAAGGACTACGAAAGGGCTGAGACTTCATGCAAAATGTTTCTCAGTCAGAACGCTGAAGACTCCTTTGCCATCGAGGCTTTAGCCCGCATCCAGCGCTTGCGCGGAGAGGAAGGAACAGAGGAGGGGAAATAACATTTAGTTCTGTGGGCGACGCGTCCGGCGTCGGCGTAGTCACAATAAAGCAAATAAATCTATTGTGATCATGCCGACGCGGGACGCGTCGCCCACAGAACTTTTTTGAATGAGCAATAAGGGGGGAAATGCGGCTTATCAGAACTGCATAGGGTTGAGGCTCTTATAATAATCGTCCATGCGATTCTCGATGTTGGAGAATTGGCCTTCAAGTTCTTTGGCCGATTCTGGAGCGATCTCGAGCGAGCGCTTGAGGTCTTCAGCTGCTCCAGCTTCGTCCTTGAGATGATGCTTCACGCCACCACGAGCCTTGTAGGCGGGAGCGAAGTCGGGGCGGAGGTCTATCACCTCGTCGTAGAGCTGAAGGGCTTTATCCCAACGAGTGGTCTGCTCGTAGAGCGCACCAAGACGGAGCACGCTGTCGGTGAAAGGATTGAGGGTGCGCACGGTCTCGTAGTCGGCAATTGCCTCGTCGTAGCGGCCCAAAGCTGCATAGGCATCGGCACGGAGGGAGAGATAATCCTCGCTATCGGCTTGCTTCTCTACCAAGGCATTGACGTCGGCAAGCACTTCGTTCCACTGCCCCATACTGGCAAGCACTTGGGCGCGGAGCAAGAGAGCTTGCTCGTAGTCAGCGCGGAGTGTAAGGCACTGCGTGAGATGGGCTATGGCCATGAAGTCGTCCTTCAAGCCGTGGTCGGCCTCTGCTGCGAGATAGAGTGCTCGTGCCTCCTCTGGGTGGGCAGAGAGGATGGCGGCAGTAGTCTTTCTCTCATCCTCATAACGCTTCAAGTGGCCCTGCGCCTGAGCCAATAGGAGGTCTACTTCGAGGGTGTCTTCGGGCGATTGTGAGATTTCTTCAAGCAGCGGGAGGGCAGCCTCATGGTTGCCCATGCGGAGGTGAGCTTCGGCGAGCAGACTCAGCGTTTGAAGGTCGTGCTTTATCTCAAGCGCTGCCGAGAAGCACTTTACTGCATAAGGCACTTCGCCCATTTGCATGGCACGGATGCCATCGTCACGAAGCGTATTATATTGGCTGTCGGGGTTAGGCTTCCCTGTACCGAAGAGAGATGATAAGAGGCCCATATGAAATTGTTGTTTTTGCGTAATTATAGTTTGGAGGTTATGAGTTTATAAAGTAAGTCGTGCAGGCTAAAGGTGACATTATAACCTCATAACCTTAAGTCTTCAAACTTACTTTATACCCTCGTAACCTCCAAACTCGAAACTAATATTATCCGTAGATTACCTTACCGTTCTCATCCTCGTAGGGCTTCATGTCCTTTGCGTACTGGTTCATAGCACGGAGGCTCATACCCATAGATGAGAAGCCACCATCGTGGAAGAGATTCTGCATGGTCACCTTGCGAGTGAAGTCAGAGAACATCATCACGCAGTAGTCGGCACAATCTTCAGCGCTGGCGTTGCCCAGGGGCGACATCTTGTCAGCGAAGTCCATCATGTTGTCGATCTCCTTGATACCCTTACCTGCAGTGGTAGCGGTGGGGCTCTGTGAGATGGTGTTGATGCGTACGTGCTTCTCACGGCCGTAGATGTAGCCAAATGAGCGGGCAATGCTCTCAAGCATGCTCTTGGCATCAGCCATATCGCTGTAGCCGTAGAATGTGCGCTGCGAAGCCACGTAAGTGAGGGCTACTACTGAGCCGTACTCTGCAATGGCATCGAGCTTCTTGGCGCTCTGGAGCATCTTGTGGAATGAGATGGCAGAGATGTCGAGCGTCTTCTGGAGATATCCGTAGTCGAGGTCGTCGTAAGTGCGGTGCTTACGTACGTTGGGGCTCATACCGATAGAGTGGAGCACGAAGTCAATCTTTCCACCGAGCACTTCCATACTCTTCTGGAACACGTTAGTGAGATCGTCTACGCTTGTAGCGTCGGCGGGAATGATGGTTGCACCAATCTTCTCAGCGAGCTTATCGAGTGTACCCATGCGGAGTGCCATGGGGGTATTGCTCAATGTAATTTGTGCGCCTTCTTCAGCAGCCTTTTCAGCCACCTTCCATGCGATTGATTCTTCGTTGAGCGCGCCGAAAATGATGCCGCGCTTGCCTTTCAGTAAGTTGTGAGTCATAATCTTGTTAAGTAGTTCTCCGAAGCCAACTCCCACACCTTATACGGGCGTTAGCTTCAAAATTCGTGCGCAAAATTACTGCTTTTGTGCAAAACGAGCAAGCAAGAACGGCTTTTTCTACTATTTCGGGGAATATTTGGCTAATTGATTGGCTTACTCGTGTCAACCCCTCAACCGATCATAGCTCGATCGTAAACGTCTGCATCGTACTGAGATCGATGGTCCAGAGCTTATTGATGAGCGGTTCGCCATAGCCACAGATTAACTGAAGGGCTTGCTCTGCCAAAACGCTACCCACCACGGCGGGCGTCATTCCCACAAGGGGCTTACCTGGATGAGGCATACTGAGGGTGGCAGCTTCGTCGGGATAGAGGTCACGATAGTGGCGCGCATTGGGCCCGACGTTGAACACAGCGGCTTGTCCATCAAATGCTCGCACTGCTCCATATATATAAGGTATGCCTGCTTCGCGACACGCATCGTCGATGAGGAAGCGTGTGGCAAAGTTGTCGCAACCATCGATTACCATATCATACTTGCTCACGATGTCGGCAGCATTCTCACGCGTGAGGCGATAGGGATAAGGCTCGAGCTTCACCTCGGAGTTGAGACGATGTAGGCGCTCCACGGCTTCGGCGAGTTTGGGCTTGCCTAATTGGTCTTCACCATAAAGCACTTGGCGATGCAGGTTGGTGATCGACACTACATCGTCGTCCATGAGTCCGAGTGTGCCCACACCTGCTCCTGTAAGGTAGAGCGAGATGGGCGAACCGAGTCCACCCACGCCGACTATGAGTATGCGTGCTTCGCGTATTTTGCGCTGTCCCTCCTCGCCTATTTCGGGCAGGTGAAGCTGACGCTCGTAGCGCGATTCGGAAGGGGAAGAAGTTGTCATAATGAGATAAGTTTTGAGTTTTGAGGTTATAAGGTTATAAAGTAAGTTTGGAGGTTATGAGGTTATAAGGTTATAAAGTAAGTTTGGAGGTTATGAGGTTTCGAATTTAATATGGGCGGGCTGAAAGCCCAATGCTGTCCATAGCCCAGGACAGCGCCCTGGGTCTCACGTAAGCAGTGTAGTTACGCCCTGAAAGGGCAAAAGTACTCTTAAGGGGCTTCACTTTTGCCCCTACAGGGCGTATCATCCTTGCTCAATTCTACCCAAGGCGTTGCCTTGGGCTATGGACGACATTGGGCTTTCAGCCCGCCCATATAAGATCCGAAGCATCAGTAAGGACTTAAAGTCACCTCCAAACTTACTTATTCTTATTAAGAAAATCGAAACTACCGTCCCAGTCCTTCCAGACAGGTTCTACACCCATCGACTTGAGGGCTGAGCTTACTTCGGGCACGCTGCGCGGATCGGTCACTTCGAACTGTTCGAGAGCATCCTTGTGGGTGGCATAGCCGCCAGGCTCTGTCTGGCTTCCTGCCGACATCGTGGTCACGCCGAGTGTGGCCATATGGTTGCGGAAGTCGGGACTCTCACGTGTACTATAAGAGATATCTACATCGTGGTCGAAGATGCGCATGGCAAAGGTGAGCTGAGCAAGCTCGCGGTCGGTCATGACGCAGTTGGGCTGGAAGCCGCCATTCTCTGCCGGACACATACGGGGGAAGTTGACACTATACTTCGTGCGCCAATAGTGGCGTTGCAAGTAGCGCAGGTGGCGCGCCATCATGGTGATGTCGGTACGCCATTCCTTCTCAAGTCCGATGAGCACTCCCATACCAATAGAGTGAACGCCGGCTTGCCCCATACGATCAAAACCGTTGACACGCCATTCGAAGTTCGACTTCATGCCGCGTGGATGGTAGAGTTTATAGTTTTCGCGATGGTAAGTCTCTTGGAAACAGATCACACCATTCATGCCGTGGTGAGTCAGTTCTGTATAGTCTTCTGTGCTGAGGGGCATTACCTCAATCTTCAGATTGGAGAAATAGGGCTTCGCCAAGTCGAGTGCTTTAGCCAGATAGGGTGTACCAGCGAGAGCAGGGTTCTCACCCGTGACGATGAGCAGATTTTCAAAGGGGCCAAGCTTCTTGATAGCTTCGTACTCCTTGACCATCTCGTCGGGAGTGAGGATGGTGCGCTTCATCTTGTTGGCTACGTGGAAGCCACAATATACGCAAGAGTTTGTACAAGAGTTGGTGATGTAGAGGGGAATGAACATTGACACCGTGCGTCCGAAGCGTTCCTCGGTATATCTACGTGAGAGCTGAGCCATCTGTTCGATGTAAGGCTCTGCGACTGGCGAGATGAGTGCCATGAAGTCGTCGACATCGCAATGTTCCTTTTGCAAAGCGCGCACCACGTCGCGTTCAGTCTTAGCGGCAATGGCTGCCGTCGTATCTTCCCATGAATATTTTAATAGTTCTTCTGAAAACATTGTATCTGTTTTTGCGTGTGTTGGGATTTTTAGTTTGTAGTTTTAAGGTTATAAGGTTATAAAGTTAGCTTTAGACTGGCTAAAGGTTGCTTTATAACCTCATAACCTCAAAACTTAAAACTTTTCCTCTCCTACCCTAAGAAAGCTGTGAGCGGTGAACTTGCAGAGGCTTCGAATGAGCTTACCTGTGCGGCGAGTCCTGCTTCGAAAGCTTCGTGGCCTGCTTCTACGGCCTTCTTGAATGCGGCAGCCATCTGTGCGGGGTTGCCTGCTACGGCAATGGCGGTATTGACCAAGCAAGCTGAAGCGCCCATCTCCATGGCTTCGGCAGCATGACTCGGAGCACCAATACCTGCATCTACTACGACGGGCACTGTGGCCTGCTCAATGATGATGCGCAAGAAGTCACGAGTCTGCAATCCGCGATTTGTGCCAATGGGAGCACCCAAAGGCATTACGGCTGCAGCACCGGCTTCTTCGAGGTGCTTGCAGAGAGTGGGATCGGCCTGGCAATAGGGCAATACGATGAAGCCCTGCTTCACGAGTTCCTCGGTAGCCTTGAGCGTTTCTGTACTATCGGGCAATAGGTAGCGCGGATCGGGATGAATCTCAAGTTTGAGCCAGTTAGTGCCAAAGGCCTCACGCGACATTTGTGCAGCGAACACAGCCTCTTCGGCTGTGCGTACGCCCGAGGTGTTGGGGAGGAGCTGTATGTTGTCGCCTTTTACGTGGGCGAGCATATCATCGTTGGCATCATCGAGCTCAATACGCTTCATGGCTACGGTGACCATCTCTGAGCCTGAGGCTTCGATGGCTTGTTGCATTTCAGTATTACTGCGGAACTTTCCCGTTCCGACGAACAGACGTGAATGGAATTCACGATCAGCTATTTTCAAGATAGACACTTTATAAAAGTATTAAGTATTAAGTATTAAGTATTACATTGTGGGGAGAGGAGAGGTTGGGGGCATTTTATTTAAGAGAATAAGAACATCGAACCTCTATCCGAGCACTCCTTATATATAAGAGGAGCGACCTCTTAACTTATAAACTCCTAAACTATGTATCAAGAACAGGAGCGACCTCTTAACTTATAAACTCCTAATCTCTTCAACTCTTGAAACTATCCTCCGCAAGCGGCTTTAATTACAGTGACGTGGGCGCCTTCTGCTAATGCGAAGTCGGCCCATTGCGTGCGGGGCACCATTTTGTTGTCGACAGCAGCTGCTACGCCCTGTGCGGGGAGTCCAAGCTGATCAATGAGTGCGGAAAGGTGGGTGGCTTGGGTCTGCACCTCCTTGTTGTTGACGAATACTTGCATAAGTATATATATTATATAATGTGTGTTATGCGAAGCTCAAGGAGTAAAGATTGACCCTTTGCGCTCTGCCCGGCGCTTACGAAAAGAATGGGCAGAAGATGAGTGGTACAATGCCTACGGCAGCATTAACTGCATCAGGTCGTAAGGGTATAATCTCAGCCAATCGAGCGAATTGTGCTCCACAGGGATTGGCACCCCTTTGTCTTCACAAGCGCAAAAGTACCACTTGATTGGGAGAATGCCAAATGTTAGCCCCACTTTTTTGACTTTTTGTCGGTAAAAGGGCCTTTTCCCCATCACGTACTGACAAATAGTCCAACTCCGACTGACACTTTTTCGCCAATGAAGCAGCTAAATGTTTTGGCACGATGATTGCGCTATGTAGGGTGTTCGGCTCTCAGAGATGAGGGCACGGACAAACAACATCACATTAACAACAAATAAAAACTACAATATATTATGACACGCTATTCATCACAAGATTGGCTTCCTAGTGTATTCAACGACTTCTTCGACAATAGTTATATGCAACGCGCTAACTCTACTGCTCCTTCTATCAACGTAGCTGAAGACGACAAGACCTACAGCGTAGAAGTAGCTGCTCCAGGCATGACAAAGGACGACTTCAACATCCATATCGATGATAACGGCGACCTCGTCATCAACATGGAGAAGAAACAGCAAGACGAAGAGAAGAAGGGCAAGAAATACTTGCGTCGCGAATTCTCTTATACGAAATACGAACAGACGCTTGTTCTCCCCGACGACGTTGATAAGAGCAAGATCGCTGCTGAAGTAAAGCACGGCATCCTTTGCATCGAATTGCCTAAAGTTGCTCCAAGCGAAACGAAAGTAGCTCGCGCTATCGAAGTGCACTAATAATCTTTCTGAAGTCTCCGCGTGAGACTTCTCTTCCACGACCCCCTATATGGGGTTAGCCTCGGCGAAGCAATGCTTCTCCACCCTGTGTGGTGGAGGCGTTGCTTCGCCTTTTTGTGTTTTTAGAGACGAAAAGAGCTGATTGCCCCACACGCCAAGCCTGCTTCAAGAGAGCAACCGGCCGACCATGCTCGCCCGTTTTTTTTACGCCACGCTCTATCCCATCTCCACATTATTACTTACCTTTGTGGCTATCATGAACACGAACAATGACCATACTCCCCAAAAAGTAGAGCGCGACTATTACAAGCAGATGCGGTCAGAGAAGGCATACGAAATCTACGTGAAAGTTATCAACAAACTGATGAAGAAGAAGCTTTATCGCGACCCTTCCTATCGCTCCGCTCAGCTCGCAGCCGATCTCAAAGTACCTCCTCGCTACATCACCACAGCCGTGGCAGTATGTACAGGCGGCAACTATCGTTCGCTTGTCAACGGTATGCGGCTCCGCGACGCGTGCAATATGCTCTCGCAGTCACGCTTTGCCCACATGTCGGCCGAAGACATCGGTCTCCTCTCTGGCTTTGCCAGCCGACAAGCTTTCTACATAGCCTTCAATCGTGTCTACAAATGCACTCCCCTTCAATACCGCGAACAGCATCAGCAAGAGAATGAAGGGAAAAAAGATGCGAATAATCAATAAGGCGAAACACATTAAGACATTAGATATTAGCACATCACCCCATGCTCACCGACCACGAAAAACAAGAAATCACCCAATTAGTCCACCACTGGGTAGTGCCCGCCATAGGTTGCACCGAACCCATTTGCGTAGCTTTAGCTGCTGCTCGCGCAGCACAAGAACTCCACTCCACCCCCACACACATCCGCGCCCGACTGAGCGCCAACATTCTGAAGAACGCTATGGGCGTAGGCATTCCCGGCACAGGCATGGTGGGACTCCCCATAGCCATAGCCATAGGCGCATTGGCGGGCGATGCAAGCAAGGGCCTTGAAGTATTGGGCCACTGCACCCCGGAGGATGTAGACCGTGGCAAAGCATTCATTGCCGAAGATCGCATCGAGATCACACTGGCAGAAGATGCGCCCGAGAAGCTCTATGTCGACGTGACCCTCACAGACAGCGACCAGCATCAAGCACGCGTAGTCATCGCTCGTGAGCATACCCACATCGTAAGCATAGAGCACGATGGCCATATGATAGAAAGCCATCCGCTGCAAGCCTCATCCACCGCAACCGAGCGCACCGAAGAAGAGCTACAGCTCTGCCTACACAAGGTGTGGGAATATGCCACCACCATGCCCGAGGCCGAGATAGAATTCATCAACGAAGCAGCACGCCTCAACATCGCAGCAGCCGAACGTTCGCTCCAGGGCAACTATGGCCACTGCCTCGGCAAAGCATTGAGCCGTCCACTGGGGCGCGGCATCATGGGCGAAAGCATCTTCTCACACATTCTCTCGTCGACTTCCTGTGCCTGCGACGCCCGCATGGCGGGAGCCATGATCCCCGTGATGAGCAACTCGGGATCGGGCAATCAAGGCATCTGCGCCACCAACCCCGTAGTAGTCTTTGCCCGAGAGAACCACAATACGCACGAGGAACTCACCCGTGCGCTCATGCTCTCCCACCTCACTGCTATCTATATCAAGCAGAGTCTGGGCACACTCTCAGCTCTTTGCGGATGCGTAGTAGCTGCCACAGGATCGAGCTGCGGCATCACCTATCTGATGGGAGGAAGCTATGAGCAAGTGACTTATGCGGTAAAAAACATGATAGCCAACCTCACGGGCATGATCTGCGATGGCGCCAAGCCCAGCTGTGCGCTCAAGCTCACCACGGGAGTAAGCACAGCTGTACTCTCAGCCATGCTCGCCATGCAAGGCAACTGCGTAAGCAGCGTAGAGGGCATCATCGACGACGACGTAGACCGCAGCATACGCAACCTCGTAAGCATTGGCGCTGGTGCCATGAATGAGACCGACCGCTGCGTGCTCAACATCATGACGCACAAGGGCTGCTAATCCCCACCTAATAACCGCCGCAGAGGAGCATTTTCTTTCCCCTCTATTTTGCCATTGTCTGAATCTAAGCTTTTCCGTCTGAAAATCAAGGTTTTCCCGTCTCCAAATCTCCATCCGTCCATCGTACACCGCCCGGTGGCAGCATTGCCACCGCCCGGTGTACGTGCTGCCACCGCCCGGTGGCAATGCTGCCACCGCTCGGTGTACGGTGGATGAACGATGGTTTGGAAACGGATGAACGATGGTTTGGAAACGGATGAACGATGGTTTGGAAACGGCAAGACAAGCATCCTTATATGATGAGCAGTGCTCAGCCGAGCATACTACAAATAAATCCGCAATGCCCCGTTTAGGAGCATTGCGGATTTGGGTAATATGCTATTTGAGTTTTAGCAGATAGCAATCATAACCCAACTTTCACACCCCTAAAAAACTTTCAAACTTTTTTCTATCGAAAATGC
>CALEKA010000056.1 GCA_937898715.1 uncultured Prevotella sp. | reverse complement strand
GGCTATGAATATCAATGGGCTTTCAGCCCGCCCATTCTAAATCCGAAACTTGAATCTTTTTCTTGCCTACAAACTTCCCTTGAGTGTTCTTATGAATGAGTCATAGAGTTAGAATAGTACGGATACGATTGTATAGCATCGACGTAATACATACTAATGGCGGAATTAATAAGAAGAAAGGAAGGTGATATTAAACGAAAAGAGATTGGTAAATATAAAAGAAAAAGGAACAAACTTTATAGCTTGTTCCTTTAAAGTTGCGGAGGCTCGACTCGAACGAACGACCTCCAGGTTATGAGCCTGGCGAGCTACCAACTGCTCCACTCCGCGTTCTCAAGATTCTTGACTTTTACTCGTTGTTTTGAGTGATTGTCTTTATTTCTTGTTTGCGAGTGCAAAGGTAGGGCATTTGGATGTATCTGCCAAACTTTTCAGCGACTTTTTTTCAGAAAAAGTGCATTTTATTATTTAAAGTGCATTTAAGCGTTAGTTTTGCCACTTTGTATTTGCAAGATGAGGGCATTATTTCCTTGTATATCTACGAAAGTGTTTTGGTCGGCTTTTATTTCAATTGTCTGCAAATTTCCAGAAAGGAGGTCAATAGCTGAGATAATTCCAGGACGGAGTTGCAGGAATTCGAATGCGTGAGTAGGGATCTTTATGCCGCAATGCACGGATGAGGGAGAGAAATTGGCTACTATAAGAAGAGCCTCTCCATTTTTCGCTCGACGGATATAAGCATATTGTCGGTCGCAATCATAGCCCGCATCTCGACTGTAATTGGCGTATTGTAGGTCGTAAAACTGGCCATCGGATAGGGCAGGGTGGGCATTGCAGAGGGTAATTACCTTTTTATAGTAATTGTATAGATCTCGTTCTGCTTCGTTCATCTCTTGTTCGGGATGATTGGCTGTGAGCTTACGAAGTGATGCAACTGACCAATAATCGAAAATTGTGGTTCGTCCATCGCTTCCGCTAAAACCTTCGGCATTCATCCCGTGCTCGCCTATTTCCTGTCCTGCATAGACCATAAATGGATTATTACCCATTGTGGCGCTCACAACGAGAGCAGGTAATGCTTTTCGAGCATCTCCTGCAAAGTATGCAGAGGCGATGCGTTGTTCGTCATGATTTTCGAGGAAATTGAGCATATGATTGCGAATATCATCGATGCTTTGCCAACAGCCTGTGATGCATGAAGCTGATCGTCCTTCAGTGATGATAGCACGAAGCGTATCATAGAGTCCTACTTTGTCGTACAGATAGTCAAATCCACTGGTTATGTAACGACGATATTCACCGGGATTGTATACTTCGGCAATGAACTGTATGTGTGGATATTGCTTTTTTACTTTTGTAATGGCGTAGCTCCAAAACTCAGCGGGCACCATTTCTGCCATGTCGCATCTGAAAGCATCAACTCCTTTATGCGCCCAAAATAGCAAGATATCAGTCATCTTCTTCCAAGTGGATGGTGTGGGCGAGAAGTGAGTCGTTCGACCGTTCATGTAGTCTACTCCATAGTTGAGTTTTACGGTTTCGTACCAATCATTACGGCTGGGCCATGCGCTGAAGCAGTCATTGCCTGTAGCTTTAGCTGGATATTCCTGATAGGGTGTAGGAGCATTTCGCTCGGTATCAAAGTTGGTGTGGAGCGTTTGACCGAGGAGGTAATAGAAATTGTTGTTGGGAGAAAATGCCTGGTCGGTCTTATCGTCAGCTCCCAAGTCGCGTATGCCACGAGGGCATTTGTCGCTATGGTACTGTCGAGCCACATGGTTAGGAACGAAGTCGATCACCATCTTAAGTCCAGCCTTATGAGTACGACGCAGGAGTGCATCAAACTCTCTCATACGATTTTTTACATTGACTGCGAGGTCAGGGTCAATATCGTAATAATCCTTGATTGCATAAGGCGAGCCCGCTTTACCTTTTACCACGGATGGGTGGTCTTTGGCGATTCCAAATGCTGAGTAATCGGTCTGTGTGGCGTGTTCTAAGAGTCCCGTGAACCATACGTGGGTAAAGCCGAAGTCTGAGATTCGTTGTAGCTGCTGCTGTGTGATGCCGTTGAGTTTTGCACAGCCATTTTCTTCAATAGTTCCGTTGGGGATATTTGCAGTATGCTGATTGTTCCCGTAAAGGCGAGTAAAGATCTGATAGATTAAAGGTTTCATATGCTTATGTTTTGTTGAGCTTAGTAGGGTAGGATGGGAGGAGCCTGGGTATTAACGAGGAGATGATTTATGTTTAACGGGCTAACGGGCTGACAAATGGATAAAGAGATATGTTGCGTTATGAGCACGCAAATCAAATCCTTGTTATTCTGTCAATCCGTTAACCCGTTAAATTGATTAACTTCTGTGCGTGTGCACGTCAATTAGTCGTTAATACCATGAGCTTTTACAGCATCGTTGCCCTTGCAGATTTTTGCAATCATGCCTTGTAAAGTCTTACCAGGGCCACATTCTGTAAAGTCGGTTGCGCCGTCAGCTACCATATTGGTTACTTCCTTAGTCCAAAGAACAGAGGCCGTAAGCTGAGCAATCAAGTTTGCTTTAATTTCCTCGGGATCGATGTGAGCCTTTCCATCAACATTTTGATATACGGGGCAGATGGGCTTGTGGAACTCGGTAGTAGCGATAGCTGCTTCCAATTCTTCCTTCGCGGGTTGCATCAAAGGAGAGTGGAATGCACCGCCTACGGGAAGGATTAAAGCGCGCTTAGCACCAGCTTCCTTTAAGCGTTGACAAGCAATTTCGATAGCTTCAACCTCACCAGAGATTACAAGCTGACCAGGGCAGTTGTAGTTGGCAGGAACGACCACTTTGCCAGTCTCCTTGCTTACTTCTTCGCATACGGCTTCCACTTTATCATCGCTCAAGGCAATGATGGCTGCCATTGTACCAGGTTGTGCTTCGCATGCCTTCTGCATGGCTTTGGCACGAGCAGCGACGAGCTTCAAGCCATCTTCGAAACTCAAGCAACGAGCAGCTGTAAGTGCAGAGAGTTCACCCAAAGAGTGACCTGCAACCATAGCAGGTTGGAAGTCGCTTCCCAAGCAAAGAGCGCTCACTACGCTGTGGAGGAACATGGCGGGCTGAGTTACTTTAGTTTGTTTCAGCTCTTCGTCTGTTCCTTCAAACATAATGTCTGTGATACGGAAACCAAGTATATCATTGGCCTTTTCAAAAAATTGCTTGGCAATGGGGTGCTTCTCGTACAGGTCTTTGCCCATACCTACAAACTGTGCTCCCTGACCGGGAAAAACAAATGCGTTCATTCTCTTTTATATATGTGTGTGATAAGTTTTCGTGTATGTACTAAAATCTTGCGCAAAGTTACAAAAAAAAACATGCAATTGATGTATGCATCTGCTTTTTTCACATCCATTCTTTTATTATGTAAGAAGATCTTGCAGCTAGTTCTGCAAGATCCGATAAGCCTGGTATTCCACCTCAGCATTATGAGCAATCA
>CALEKA010000055.1 GCA_937898715.1 uncultured Prevotella sp. | reverse complement strand
CGTATCGTTCTTGATTATCTCTACCCAAGGCGTTGCCTTGGGCTATGGAATTCATGGGCTTTCAGCCCGCCCATTCTAAATCCGAAACTTGAAGTTCTTGCGCCACGCTCATTTCATTTATTTCGAAGCAACTACAAAGGTGCAACTAAATATTCGCTTGGACAAGTGCAAACCCTAATTTGTGGAGAAAGCCTGTCTTATGATGCGTCATTTCGCCAATAATTCTTCCTACATCAATCCCCAAAATGCAGCATCCCATGCAAGAAAATCCTTCAACCTTCGCTCCCATCATACGCCCCTTATTACCGTACGTATATTCGCTCAAGAACAAAATATAATAAGTAAGGATATAAATTAAAGTACCAAATATGCAAGATGAAAATTACAAAACAGCGAACAAGAAATTAAATGATCATAAAAATAAAAATAAAAGGTCTTTTTCGGAGAAAAGAGGATGGAAAGAGTTTGCAGTGTAAGATAAAAGTAGTAACTTTGCACTCCGAAAGTAGGAAACGTAAGATAACTGCTTTGTTTAGAGGAGCTTACGGGCTCCAGGTTAGCAATAACCCTCCGACCCGTATTTGCAATATCAGTATGGGCGACGGAACATAAAACAATTTTCATATCATTTTCATAATACTGAAATGCCAGGATTATTAGGAAAAAAAATCGGAATGACATCCGTATTCAGTGCCGAGGGTCAAAACGTACCATGCACTGTTATCGAAGTTGGTCCTTGCGTGGTAACGCAGATTAAGACCGTCGAGAAAGATGGCTATGCAGCCGTACAGCTTGGTTTCCAGGAAGCTAAGGAGAAGAATACTTCAGCTCCTCTCATGGGACATTTCAAGAAGGCTGGTGTTACCCCCAAACGCCACTTGGCAGAATTCAAGGGCTTTGATCAGGAACTCAACCTGGGCGATACTCTTACGGTGGAACTCTTCAACGACACTCAGTATGTTGACGTAGTAGGTACCTCAAAGGGTAAAGGATTCCAGGGCGTTGTGAAGCGTCACGGTTTCGGTGGTGTAGGTCAGAGCACTCACGGTCAGGACGACCGTCTGCGTAAGCCCGGTTCAATCGGTGCTTGTTCTTACCCCGCCAAGGTATTCAAGGGAATGCGCATGGGTGGCCAAATGGGTGGCGACCGCGTAACTACGCAAAACTTGAAAGTGTTAAAGGTAGTACCCGAACACAACCTGCTCATTATCAAAGGTTCTGTTCCAGGTTGCAAAGGTTCAATCGTAATTATCGAGAAGTAAGCAATGGAAGTTAGTGTATTCAATATCAAAGGTGAAGATACCGGCCGCAAGGTGACACTGAACGACAGTGTATTTGGCATTGAGCCGAACGACCACGTAATCTACCTCGATGTAAAGCAGTATCTCGCTGCTCAGCGTCAGGGTACAGCTAAGTCGAAAGAAAGAAGCGAAATGAGCGGCTCAACCCGCAAGCTCGGTCGCCAGAAAGGTGGCGGCGGTGCACGTCGTGGTGATATCAACTCACCCGTACTCGTAGGCGGTGCACGCGTGTTCGGTCCCAAGCCCCGCAACTATAGCTTCAAGCTCAACAAGAAAATGAAGGCTCTCGCACGCCGCAGCGCACTCAGCTACAAGGCACAAGAAGGCGCAATCGTCGTAGTAGAAGACTTCAACCTCGAAGCTCCTAAGACAAAGGCATTCGTTGAAATCGTAAATAATCTTAAGGTTTCTGATAAAAAAGTGCTTTTCGTTCTGAACGAATCAAATAAAAACGTATATTTGTCAGCACGCAACTTACAGAACGCTAAGGTTGCAACAGCTTCAGATATCAACACTTACGGCGTGCTCAACGCAGCTACAATGGTTGTTACTGAATCTGCCCTCTCAACAATCGAAGACGTCTTAACAAAGTAAAAAAGCACAGAAAATGGCATATATCATCAAACCGCTCGTGTCTGAGAAGGCCAACGCCCTGACAGAAAAGCTGAACCAGTTCAGCTTCATCGTGCGTCCTGAAGCTAACAAACTTCAGATTAAGGCAGAAGTTGAGGCAACTTACAACGTGAGCGTAGTAAGCGTTAACACTATCAAGTATGCTGGTAAGACCAAAGCCCGCTACACAAAGGCAGGACTCGTTCGCGGTCGCAGCAACGCTTTCAAAAAAGCTATCGTAACCCTCAAAGAGGGCGAATCAATCGATTTCTATAGCAATATCTAAATAAATAATGGCAGTACGTAAATTTAAGCCCACTACACCGGGGCAGAGACACAAGATTATTGGTACGTTCGAAGAAATTACTGCATCCGTACCAGAAAAATCTCTCGTTTACGGTAAGCGCGTATCTGGCGGTCGTAACAACACTGGTAAGATGACGATGCGTTATCTCGGTGGCGGCCACAAGAGAAAATTCCGCTTCATCGACTTTAAGCGTGAGAAAGACGGTGTACCCGCAGTTGTGAAGACTATCGAGTACGATCCTAACCGCTCAGCTCGTATCGCATTGCTCTTCTATGCTGATGGTGAAAAGCGTTATATCATCGCTCCTAATGGATTGAAGGTTGGCGACCAAATCATGTCCGGCGCCGATGCTGCACCCGAAGTTGGTAACGCACTTCCACTGCAGAACATCCCCGTAGGTACCGTAATCCACAACATCGAGCTCCGTCCTGGTCAGGGCGCATTGCTCGTTCGCTCAGCTGGTAACTTCGCACAGCTCACCTCACGTGAAGGTAAGTACTGCGTAATCAAGTTGCCCTCAGGCGAAACTCGCCAAATCCTCAGTGCTTGCAAAGCTACTATCGGTAGCGTAGGCAACTCAGATCACGCACTCGAAGCCTCAGGTAAGGCAGGTCGTTCACGCTGGTTGGGACGTCGTCCGCACAACCGTGGTGTCGTAATGAACCCTGTTGATCACCCCATGGGTGGTGGTGAAGGCCGTCAGAGTGGTGGACACCCACGCTCACGTACAGGTTTGTATGCTAAGGGCTTGAAGACAAGAGCTCCTAAGAAGCAGTCAAACAAGTACATTATCGAAAGACGTAAAAAGTAACAAGCACTAAAACAAAGAAGAATTTATGAGTCGTTCTCTTAAAAAAGGCCCGTACATCGCAGTCTCTCTCGAAAAGAAAGTTCTTGCCATGAACGAAAGCGGTAAGAAAAACGTGGTGAAGACATGGGCTAGAGCTTCAATGATATCTCCCGACTTCGTAGGACATACCATTGCAGTTCACAACGGAAACAAATTCATCCCTGTTTATGTTACTGAAAACATGGTAGGCCACAAGCTCGGTGAGTTCGCACCCACCCGCAAGTTCGGCGGTCATGCTGGTAACAAAAAGAAATAAGCAGGACCTTTCAATCCAGAAACAAAAAAGAATAATTAAATAATGGGAGCAAGAAAAAGATTAGCGGCTGAAAAAAGAAAAGAAGCCCTGAAGACCCAATATTTTGCAAAGCTGCAAAATGTTCCCTCCTCACCCCGCAAAATGCGCTACGTCGTTGACATGGTACGCGGCATGGAGGTGAATCGCGCCCTCGGCACACTCAAGTTCTCTAAGAAGGCTGCTTCTGAAGTACTCGAAAAGCTGTTGCGTTCCGCAATCGCTAACTGGGAACAGAAGAACGATCGCAAGGCTGAAGATGGCGAATTGTTTATAACCAAAATTTTCGTTGATGAAGGCGTTACGCTCAAGCGTATGCGTCCCGCTCCGCAGGGAAGAGGTTATAGAATTCGTAAACGTTCAAACCACGTAACTCTGTTCGTGGGTACTAAAACAAATGATTAATCGATATGGGACAGAAAGTAAATCCGATAAGTAACCGACTTGGTATCGTACGCGGTTGGGATTCTAACTGGTTCGGCGGCCGTAACTTCGGTGACAACATCCTCGAAGACAGCAAAATCCGTAAGTATCTCGACGCACGCTTGGCAAAAGCCAGCGTATCTCGTATCGTAATCGAACGTACACCGAAACTCATCACCATCACAGTTTGCACCTCACGCCCCGGTATCATCATCGGTAAGGGTGGCGCAGAAGTTGACAAACTCAAGGAAGAACTGAAGAAAATCACAGACAAAGATGTTCAAATCAACATCTTCGAAGTGAAAAAGCCCGACCTCGACGCCAACATCGTAGGCAAGAGCATCGCACGCCAGGTAGAAGGCAAAATCGCATACCGCCGTGCTATCAAGATGGCTATCGCCAACGCAATGCGAATGGGTGCCGAAGGTATCAAGGTACAGATCTGCGGACGTCTCAACGGTGCTGAAATGGCACGCAAGGAAATGTTCAAAGAAGGACGTACTCCTCTCCACACACTCCGTGCAGATATCGACTACTGCCAGTGCGAAGCACTCACTAAAGTAGGACTCCTCGGTATCAAAGTATGGATCTGCCGTGGTGAAGTCTATGGCAAGCGCGACCTCGCTCCTAACTTCACTCAGGAGAAAGAAACTCGTGGTAACAACTACAATGGTGGCCGCAAGTTCCGCAACAAGAGAAACAACAACCGCTAATCAGATTTTTCAGTTAGAGTATTATGTTACAACCCAAAAGAACAAAATACAGAAGACCGCAAAAAGGCCGTTGCAAAGGTAACGCTCAGCGTGGCAACCAACTCGCTTTTGGTAGCTTCGGCATCAAGAGCCTCGATACGCACTGGCTCACCGGTCGTCAAATCGAAGCAGCTCGTGTCGCTATGACCCGCTACATGCAGCGTGAAGGACAGAGCTGGATTCGAATCTTCCCCGACAAACCCATCACCAAAAAGCCTGCCGACGTACGTATGGGTAAAGGTAAAGGTGATCCCGTAGGATACGTATTCCCCATCACACCGGGTCGAATCATCTTCGAAATCGAAGGTGTTCCCTTCGAAGTAGCTAAAGAGGCTCTCCGCCTCGCTGCACAGAAGCTTCCCGTTACTACTAAATTCGTTGTAAGACACGACTACGACAAAAACGCCTAATCATGAAGATTTCAGAAATTCGCCAAATCCCCGCAGCCGAGCTTTCACAGCGCATCGCTGAAGAGGTAGCTAAATACAATCAGCTGGTGCTCAACCACAGCATCTCTCCTCTGGAAAATCCTTCACAGATCAAGGCTGCTCGTCGCACCATCGCACAGATGAAGACAGTGTTGAGAGAAATCGAACTTAACAAGTAATAATGGTCCAGATGGAAGCTAGAAACTTAAGAAAAACAAGACAGGGTGTCGTTATCAGCAACAAAATGGACAAAACCATTGTTGTGGCTGCTAAGTTCAAGGAAAAGCACCCCATTTATGGTAAATTCGTCTCCAAAACGAAAAAGTATCACGCTCACGATGAGAAAAACGACTGCAACGTCGGAGATACCGTGCTCATCATGGAAACCCGCCCCTTGAGCAAAACTAAGCGTTGGAGAGTTGTTGAAATTGTAGAAAGAGCTAAATAATTATGATACAAGCAGAATCAAGATTGACAGTTGCCGACAACAGCGGCGCACGCGAAGCTCTCTGCATCCGCGTTCTCGGTGGTACTAAGCGTCGTTACGCTTCAGTCGGTGATGTAATTGTCGTTTCTGTAAAGAACGTCATCCCGTCAAGCGATATTAAGAAAGGTGCCGTATCAAAGGCTTTGATCGTACGTACAAAAAAGGAAATCCGTCGTGCTGACGGTTCTTACATCCGCTTTGATGACAATGCTTGCGTATTGCTCAACAATGCTGGTGAACTCAGAGGTAGCCGTATCTTTGGCCCTGTGGCTCGTGAACTCCGCGCTGTCAACATGAAGGTCGTATCCTTGGCACCTGAAGTACTTTAATCAAGATTTCAAAGAAAGTAATGAGTAAGTTACATATCAAAAAAGGCGACACCGTTTATGTAAATGCTGGTGAAGACAAGGGCAAGACTGGTAAAGTCGTTAAGGTCCTCGTTGAAAAACAACGCGCTATCGTTGAAGGCATTAACATGGTGTCAAAGAGCCAAAAGCCGAGTGCAAAGAACCCTCAGGGTGGCATCGTAAAAATGGAGGCTCCCATTCACATTTCTAATCTGAACGTAGTTGACCCCAAGACAGGAAAGCCCACTCGCATCGGTCGCCGTAAGAACGATGAAGGCAAGTTGGTACGTTTCGCTAAAAAATCAGGAGAGGAGATTAAGTAATGAATACAGCACAACTTAAGAAGGAATATGCAGAGCGCATTGCCCCGGCTCTGATGAAGCAATTCAACTATTCTTCATCAATGCAAATCCCCGCACTGAAGAAGATCGTTATCAACCAGGGTCTTGGTATGGCAGTAGCCGATAAGAAAATTATCGACGTAGCCATCAACGAACTTACAGCTATTACCGGACAGAAGGCTGTTGCAACTGTTTCAAAGAAAGACGTTGCTAACTTCAAACTCCGTAAAAAAATGCCTATCGGCGTTATGGTAACCCTCCGTCGTGAGCGTATGTACGAATTCCTCGAGAAGCTCGTTCGCGTAGCTCTCCCTCGTATCCGCGACTTCAAGGGTATTGAAAGCAAGTTCGACGGACGTGGCAACTACACGCTCGGTATTCAGGAACAGATTATCTTCCCTGAAATCAACATCGATACTATCGACCGCATCCTCGGTATGAACATCACTTTCGTGACTACAGCTCCTACCGACGAAGAGGGCTACGCTCTCCTCAAGGAATTTGGTCTTCCTTTCAAAAACGCTAAAAACTAATTCGAAACTATGGCAAAAGAGTCAATGAAAGCACGCGAGGTAAAGCGTGCCAAGCTCGTCGCTAAGTACGCCGCAAAGCGTGCAGCTCTTAAGGAAATTGTCAATAAGTCGAATGATCCCGTGGAAGCTTACGAGGCAGCTCGTAAGCTCCAAAAGATCCCTCGCAACGCCAATCCTATCCGTCTGCACAATCGCTGCAAGATTACGGGTCGTCCCAAAGGCTACATCCGCCTCTTCGGTCTTTCTCGTATCCAATTCCGCGAAATGGCTTCTAACGGTCTGATCCCCGGCGTAAAGAAGGCTAGCTGGTAATTACTAGTAAAGAACAAATTCTCTATTATTTAATATTGTCGGGAAAGTCCCGATTAATTAAACAATTCAAACAAATGACTGATCCTATAGCAGATTTCCTTACGCGTTTGCGTAATGCTATCCAGGCAAAGCACCGTGTGGTTGAAGTGCCTGCGTCAAACTTGAAGAAGGATATCACTAAGATCCTCTTCGATCAGGGTTACATCCTCAACTACAAGTTTGAGGAAGATGGTCCTCAAGGTACCATCAAAATCGCCCTTAAGTACAATCCCCAGAGCAAGGTGAATGCTATCAAGAGCCTCACTCGCGTTTCTAAGCCTGGTATGCGTAAGTACACTGGCTATCGTGAAATGCCCCGTGTAATCAATGGTCTTGGTATCGCCATCATCTCAACTTCAAAGGGCGTTATGACCAACAAGGAGGCTGCCGACCTCAAGATCGGTGGTGAAGTTCTTTGCTACGTATACTAATAAATAGGAGGAACAAAATGTCTAGAATAGGTAAATTGCCGATTAACATCCCTGCAGGTGTAACAGTTACCCTGAAGGATAATGTAGTGTCTGTAAAAGGACCGAAGGGTGAGCTCAGCCAGGCTGTTGATCCTTCCATCATCGTCACAATCGAAAACAACGAGATTACTTTCGCTATCGACGAAGCTAACGATACTGTTGAGCAGAAGCAGAAGCAGGCTTTCCACGGCCTCTATCGTGCTCTTGTAAACAACATGGTTGTTGGTGTGAGCGAAGGTTACAAGAAGGAAATGGAACTCGTCGGTGTAGGTTATCGTGTATCCAACCAGGGCAACCTCATCGAGTTCAACTTGGGTTATACCCATGCCATCTTCCTCCAGGTTCCCGCTGAGATCAAGGTTGAGACGAAGTCTGAAAGAAACAAGAACCCGTACATTTCACTCGAAAGCTGCGATAAGCAGTTGCTCGGTCTTGTATGCGCTAAAATCCGTTCTTTCCGCAAGCCTGAACCTTATAAGGGTAAGGGTATCCTCTATGTAGGCGAACAGATTCGTCGTAAGTCTGGTAAGTCTGCTGGTGCAAAGTAATTTAAATCTCTAAGATTATGACTACGAAAAAAGAACAAAGACGCGTAAAAATCAAATATCGGGTTCGTAATAAGATTTCTGGTACGGCTGCCCGTCCTCGCTTGACTGTTTTCCGCAGTAACAAGCAGATCTACGTACAAATCATTAACGACGAGACTTCTTCTACTCTCGTTGCCGCTTCTTCACTTGGCATGGAAGCCATGCCTAAGAAGGAACAGGCTGCCAAGGTTGGTGAGGCTGTAGCTGCAAAGGCTATTGCTGCAGGTATTACCGAGGTTGTATTTGACCGTAACGGTTACCTCTACCATGGTCGTGTAAAGGAAGTAGCAGATGGTGCCCGTAAAGGTGGACTTAAATTCTAAATAAGATTATGGCAAACAGAGTAAACGTAAATACAGAAGAGTTAAAGGATAGACTGGTTGCTATCAATCGTGTTGTCAAGGTTACCAAGGGTGGCCGTACTTTCACATTCGCTGCTATTGTAGTAGTAGGTGATGGTAAGGGTGTCATTGGTTACGGTCTGGGTAAGGCTGGTGAAGTAACTGCAGCCATTGCCAAGGGCGTTGAGGCAGCAAAGAAGAATTTGATTAAGGTTCCCGTTCTCAAGGGTACTGTACCCCATGAGCAATCTGCTCGCTTCGGTGGTGCTGAGGTTCTTATCCTCCCCGCTTCTGAAGGTACTGGAGTTGTAGCTGGTGGCGCTATGCGTGCTGTGCTTGAGAGTGTTGGTGTGAAGGATGTTTTGGCTAAGTCAAAGGGTTCTTCTAACCCCCACAACCTCGTTAAGGCTACAATCTTGGCTTTGAGTGAAATGCGTGATGCACGTACGGTGGCTCAGCACCGTGGTGTATCTTTGGAAAAAGTATTCAGAGGATAAAGAAATATGGCAACGATTAAGATACAACAGACGAAGAGCCGTATCGGTGCTCCCAAAGACCAAAAGCGCACGCTTGATGCATTGGGTCTGACCAAATTGAATCATATTGTAGAGAAGGAGGATACTCCTATCATCCGTGGTATGATCCGCAAGGTACACCACTTAGTAACGGTCGTAGAATAATTTTCAAATAAACGAAGCTTTATGAAATTACATACTTTAAAGCCTGCTAATGGTGCTACTCATTCACGTAAGCGTATCGGCCGTGGTCCTGGTTCAGGTATGGGCGGTACATCTACACGTGGTCACAAGGGTGCCAAGCAGCGTTCTGGTTATAGCAAGAAGATTGGTTTTGAAGGTGGTCAGATGCCTTTGCAGCGTCGTCTTCCCAAGTTTGGTTTCAAGAACATTAACCGCGTAGAATACAAGGCTATCAATCTTTCAACAATTCAGGCTTTGGCAGATGCTAAGGGTCTTGAGAAGATTGGTTTGGCTGAGCTCCGCGAAGCTGGTTTCATTTCTTCTAGCCAGTTGGTGAAGATTCTTGGTAATGGTGAGCTCAAGTCAAAGTTGGCTGTAGAGGCTCATGCATTCTCCAAGACTGCCGAAGCTGCTATTACTGCAGCAGGTGGCACAGCTACTAAAATCTAATCAATCTTACTTCGATGAAAAAAATAATCGAGACAATCAAGAACATTTGGAGAATTGAGGATTTGCGTACGCGTCTTCTCATTACGATTCTCTTTGTTGCTATTTATCGTTTTGGCTCATTTGTGGTGCTTCCTGGCATCGATCCTGCTCGTTTGCAGGCTTTGCAGAGCCAGACGAGTGAGGGCTTGATGTCTTTGCTGAACATGTTCTCGGGTGGTGCTTTTTCGAATGCTTCGGTATTTGCTTTGGGTATCATGCCTTACATTTCGGCATCGATTGTCATGCAGCTTCTTGCCATTGCTGTGCCTTATTTTCAGAAGATGCAGCGTGAGGGTGAGAGTGGCCGTAGAAAGATCAACCAGATCACTCGTGTGCTTACAATAGCAATTTTGCTCTTCCAGGCTCCGACGTATTTGATCAACTTGAAGGCTCAGACCGCTGGTTCTGGTGCATTCCTTGTTGGAGATGGATTTTGGTTCATGGCATCGTCTACGATTATCCTTGCGGCAGGTAGTATGTTTATCCTGTGGCTTGGCGAAAGAATTACTGATAAAGGTGTCGGCAATGGTGTATCGCTGATCATTATGATTGGTATTATTGCACGTATGCCGGTAGCCTTTGTTCAGGAATTCGTTACAGCATACAATGGTGCTGAAGGAGGTGGACTTATCAAGTTCCTCTTTGAGATTGTTGCTTTGCTTTTTGTGATGGCTTTGGCTATCATGTTGGTGAAGGCAACTCGCAAGGTGCCTGTACAGTATGCCCAGCGTATTGAAGGTAATCGCGCTGTGGGAGGTGCACGTCAGTACATTCCCCTCAAGCTTTTTGCAGCTAACGTGATGCCTATCATCTTCGCCCAGGCTATCATGTTCATCCCCCTGACTCTTGCCCAGACCGTTTCAAAGAACGGTGGAAGTTGGGCACTGCAGCAGTTCTTGGATCATACGAGTGTCCTTTATAATGTAGTGTTCGTCATTCTGATTGTAGCATTTACATATTTCTATACAGCTATCACATTGAACCCTGTTCAGATGGCTGAGGATATGAAGCGAAACAATGGTTTTATTCCTGGTGTAAAGCCGGGTAAACCTACAGCTGACTACTTGGATGATGTGATGAGTCGCATCACGTTCCCAGGTTCGCTTTTCATTGCTCTCATTGCAATTATGCCTGCTTTTGCTGGTATCTTTGGTGTGAAGCAAGAATTTGCGCAGTTCTTCGGAGGTACTTCTCTGTTGATTCTGGTTGGTGTTGTTTTGGATACGCTGCAGCAGATAGAGAGCCACTTGTTGGTACGTCATTACGATGGATTGCTCAATTCTGGACATGTCCGCACACGTTCAACGAAGGTAGCAGCTTATTAAACTTCTATAGTCTGAATGATTTATCTGAAGACCGACGACGAGATAGAGCTATTGCGCAAGGCTAATTTATTGGTTAGTGCAACGCTCACGGAAATAGCTAAAATTGTTGAGCCGGGTGTCACGACCCGCCAGTTGGACACCTTGGCTGAACAATTTATAAGGGATCATGGTGCGGAGCCTACGTTTAAGGGTTTCCCCAATCCTTTTGGAGGACCATTTCCAGCTTCTATATGTACATCTGTCAACAATGTAGTTGTACATGGTATTCCCAATGACGTTCCGCTTCGTGATGGTGATATAGTTTCAGTTGATTGCGGTACTCACATTGATGGTTTTTGTGGTGATTCTTGCTACACTTTTTGTGTGGGTGAGGTCAAGCCTGAGGTGAAGGATCTTCTTCGTATTACGAAGGAGTCGCTTTACAAGGGTATTGAGCAAGCCGTTGCGGGTCATCGTTTGGGTGATATAGGTTACGCTGTCCAGCATCATTGCGAGGAGCAAGGTTATGGAGTTGTGCGTGAGTTTGTGGGTCACGGCATCGGTCATGAGATGCACGAGGATCCTCAGGTGCCCAACTATGGTACTCGCGGGAGTGGCAAGCAGATCAAGAATGGTCTTTGCATAGCTATTGAGCCAATGATTACGATGGGCAGTCCAGAGCTGGCCATGCTTGAAGATCGTTGGGGCGTGATAACGCGTGATGGTAAGCCGGCTGCTCATTTTGAGCATACGATAGCCATTCATCATGGCAAGGCCGACATTATGTCATCGTTTAAGGAAATAGAAGAAGTAGAAAGTCAAAAATCTTAATATGGCAAAAGAAGCTGCTATTGAACAAGACGGGACGATCGTTGAAGCATTGAGCAATGCTATGTTCCGTGTAGAATTAGAGAACGGGCACGAAATCACTGCTCACATATCAGGTAAGATGCGTATGCACTATATCAAGATATTGCCGGGCGACAAGGTGAAAGTAGAAATGAGTCCGTATGATCTTTCGAAAGGAAGAATTGTGTTCAGATACAAATAAACAAAACATAATGAAAACAAGAGCATCATTAAAGAAACGGTCTGCAGATTGCAAGATTGTACGTCGTAAAGGCCGTCTGTTTGTGATTAACAAGAAGAACCCTAAGTTCAAAATGCGTCAGGGTTAACCAAGTTCCGCAATAAATAAAATAAAATATGGCAATAAGAATTGTTGGTGTAGACCTCCCTCAGAACAAGCGTGGTGAGATCGCCCTGACCTACATCTACGGTATAGGTCGTAGTAGCTCGGCAAAAATCTTGGACGAAGCCGGCATTGACAGAGATATCAAAGTGAAGGACTGGACTGACGAGCAGGCAGGTAAGATCCGTGAGATCATTGCCTCTGGTTACAAGGTAGAAGGTGACCTTCGCTCTGAGATTCAGCTGAACATCAAGCGCCTGATGGATATCGGTTGCTACCGTGGTGTTCGTCACCGTAACGGTCTCCCCGTACGTGGCCAAAGCACAAAGAACAATGCTCGTACTCGCAAGGGTCGCAAGAAGACCGTTGCTAACAAGAAGAAAGCTACTAAATAATAAATAAATATGGCAAAGAAAACAGTTGCAGCAAAGAAGAGAAATGTGAAGGTTGACGCTATGGGTCAGCTTCATGTTCACAGCTCTTTCAACAATATCATTGTGTCTCTTGCAAACAGCGAGGGCCAGATTATTTCTTGGTCTTCTGCCGGTAAGATGGGCTTCCGCGGTTCTAAGAAGAACACTCCTTACGCTGCCCAGATGGCCGCTCAGGATTGCGCCAAAGTAGCTTACGACCTTGGTCTTCGCAAGGTGAAGGCTTACGTTAAGGGTCCCGGTAATGGTCGTGAATCAGCGATCCGTGCTATCCACGGTGCTGGTATCGCAGTAACTGAGATTATCGACGTTACTCCGCTTCCTCACAACGGCTGCCGTCCTCCGAAGCGCAGAAGAGTATAACACATACGTTAGTTTTACAGTAAAAGAAATAAGAAAACAATGGCAAGATATATTGGCCCTAAGTCTCGTATCGCCCGTAAGTTTGGTGAGGCTATCTTCGGTGCTGACAAAGTGTTGGCAAAGCGCAACTTCCCTCCTGGCCAGCATGGTAACAACCGTCGTCGCAAGACTTCTGAATACGGTATCATGCTCGCTGAGAAGCAGAAGGCTAAGTATACATACGGTGTGCTTGAAAAGCAGTTCCGCAACCTTTTTGATAAGGCCGCTTCTGCATCAGGCATTACTGGTGAGATCCTTCTCCAGAGCCTTGAGTGCCGTCTCGACAATGTAGTATACCGTCTTGGTATTGCTCCTACTCGTGCCGCTGCTCGTCAGCTCGTCAATCACAAGCACATCACTGTAGACGGTCGTGTGGTAAACATCGCTTCTTATAGCGTTAAGCCTGGTCAGATCGTAGCAGTTCGTGAAAAGTCAAAGTCCCTTGAAGTTATCGCAGATTCACTGGCAGGCTTCAACCACAGCAAGTATCCTTGGATTGAATGGGATGAGACTTCAAAGAGCGGTAAGCTCCTTCACAAGCCCGAACGTGCCGACATCCCTGAGAACATCAAGGAGCAGTTGATCGTCGAGTTGTACTCTAAAAACTAATCAATAATTCCCTTACATTCATGGCGATATTAGCATTTCAAAAACCTGACAAAGTAATAATGTTGGAAAACGACCCCAAGTACGGAAAGTTTGAGTTTCGTCCTTTGGAGCCTGGTTTCGGCACTACTGTCGGAAATGCATTGCGTCGTATCCTTCTTTCATCGCTCGAGGGCTATGCTATCAACACTATCAAGATTGAGGGTGTTGAGCATGAGTTTGCCACCGTGCCTGGTGTAAAGGAAGACGTGACCAACATTATACTCAACTTGAAGCAAGTTCGTTTCAAGCAGATTGTAGATGAATACGAAACAGAGAAGGCTACTATCACCATCTCTAACTCCACCGAGTTTAAGGCTGGTGATATCAGTAAGTTTCTCAATGGATTTGAAGTGTTAAATCCTGAATTAGTGATTTGTCACTTAGATTCTAAAGCCACGATGCAGATAACAATCTCCATCAACAAGGGTAGAGGTTACGTTCCCGCTGACGAGAATCGTGAGTTCTGCCAGGATATCCACGAGATTGCTATCGACTCTATTTACACTCCTATCCGTAATGTGAAGTATGCAGTTGAGCCTTTCCGCGTAGAGCAGAAGACTGACTACGACAAGCTCGTGCTTGAAATCACAACGGACGGTTCCATTCACCCGAGAGAAGCCCTTAAGGAGGCCGCTAAGATCCTTATCTACCACTTCATGCTCTTCTCTGATGAGAAGATCACTATGGAGGACAAGGCAGACGAGGAGAACGAAGAGTTCGACGAAGAGGTACTCCACATGCGTCAGTTGCTCAAGACGAAGTTGACCGATATGAACCTTTCAGTTCGTGCGCTCAACTGCTTGAAGGCTGCCGATGTAGAGACGCTTGGCGAACTTGTTCAGTACAACAAGAACGACCTCTTGAAGTTCCGCAACTTCGGTAAGAAATCGCTCACTGAGCTTGATGATTTGCTCGAGAGTCTGAATCTGTCGTTTGGAACTGACATTTCTAAGTATAAATTAGATAAAGATTAATATCTGAAATGAGACACAATAAGAAATTCAACCATCTGAGCCGTACTGCTTCTCACAGAAGCGCCATGCTCTCCAACATGGCTTGCTCTTTGATCAAGCACAAAAGAATCACTACGACTCTGGCCAAGGCTAAGGCGCTGAAGAAGTACGTAGAGCCCCTGATCACTAAGAGCAAGGACGATACTATGAACTCTCGTCGTGTAGTGTTCAGCTATCTTCAGGACAAGGTTGCCGTAACAGAGCTTTTCCGCGAAGTTCGCGCTAAGGTTCTCGACCGTCCCGGTGGCTATACTCGTATCATCAAGACTGGCTTCCGTGCCAGCGATGCTTCTGAGATGTGCTTCATCGAACTCGTTGACTTCGATGAGAACATGGCCAAGACTAAGAAGAAGGCAACTCGTACTCGTCGTAGCAAGAAGGCCGCAGCTCCCGCAGCTGAAGCTCCTGCAACTGAAGCTACCGAGGCCCCTGCTGAAGAAGCAAAGGCTGAGTAATACCACGCTCACAAGTCCGCAGGTGTGTCCAAGCACCTGTGGCTCTTATACCATAACTAACGGAATCTCTCTTCGAGGGGTTCCGTTTTTTCGTGTGTGCGGTGGGGCTTATGGTGATTTAGCTTGTTTTAAGGCTTGCTGATTCATGTTTAAGGCTTGCTTGGCTTATGTTTTTAAAGCTTGCTTGGCATCGAGCCTTCGCAAGCTTTGCCGAAGCGGGACGCTTCGCCCCCACTGCCTATGAACTACTTCTTGAATTCTTGGGGTGAAGCCGACGCGGGACGCGTCGCCCACAGAACTAATGGAGTTCTCTTTTTGCTCGTCTTGGGGTGAAGCCGACGCGGGGACGCGTCGCCCCCGGTATTGGCTGAAAGTGGGTGGGGAATGGTCGAAAGTGTTTGGCTGTATATAGATGAGCAGATGGGCATGAATGTCCTGGAGAGATGTTTCCGATATAGACGATTTTTGTTGAATCGTTTTGCCGGATAGCTATATATTCTCGTATTGGGTTGGAAAGTAGCTCGTCGTGCTCAGAGTTTTCGTTAATCGTTTGGTGGTATAGATCTAACATTGTATCTTTGCGGTGTAAAATATACGCTTTTATGTCTTATGAGTGAGAATCAATATTGTTATAAGTATCCGCATCCTGCGGTTACGACGGACTGTGTGATCTTTGGTTTTGATGGCAAGAGCCTTCAGGTGTTGCTTATAGAGCGAGGTATAGATCCTTATAAAGGTCGTTGGGCGTTTCCGGGTGGCTTTCTTAATCCAGACGAAAGTGCCGAAGAGGGTGCACTCAGGGAATTGAAGGAAGAGACTGGACTCGATGAAGCCTACATAGAGCAATTCCACACCTATACTACGCCCGATCGTGATCCTCGCGAGCGAGTGATTACCATAGCTTACTATGCCTTGGTGCGCATACAGGATGTCTGCGGCGGTGATGATGCTGCTCGTGCTAAGTGGTTCCCTATAGAGGATGTGCCACAGTTGGCTTTCGATCACGACCGCATTTTGCGAGATGCTACGCGTCAACTTCGTGAGCGCATACATTTTAAGCCCATTGGTTTCGAGCTACTTCCGGAAAAGTTTACGATGAAAGACCTTCAATTGCTCTATGAAGCCATATTGGATGTGAAGTTTGATCGTCGCAATTTTTCGAAGAAGATGATGCACTACGAACTGCTCAATCAGTTGAATGAAACCACGTGGCCAACGCCTAAGCGTGAAGCGCAACTTTATTCTTTCAACAAGGAGAAGTACGATGAGTTTAAGAAGAAAGGATTCATGATAGAGTTTTAGGCTGTTGGGGTAATTGGGGGTGTGAATGTATATTGTCATCCGCTCTGTGCGTGGGCAGGGGGATGGTAAAGAGGGGAGGGTGGTACGATTCGTTGGAGTCGTGTATATGATGGATGGGGGTGAGAATAAAGAGTATTCTGTATGCCCAGTGAATGTGAGTGCAAAGGTGAGGAGAATTTTTCAAACTTGCAAAAAGAGTGTACAAACTGTACACTTTTTCTGCGTTTGTCGCTTTGTGCGAGAAGTGCTTCACGCGTATGCACGCGCGCACTCCGTCATTTTTGGGGATGGAATGATTTCATCTGTCACTCCTAAACTTTGTTATCGCTGATTATCAGCCTTGTTGGTGAGAAGCGATGTGTACTTTTGCTTGCACTTTCGCCTACACTCTGTATGCATGGCAGGGGCCATGGCCGAATGATTGCAAGGGGGGATAATTGATACGGGACCATGGGGTAATCAAAACGGCATCGGGGGGTAATTGAAACGGCATCGGGGGGTAATCAAAACGGCATCAAGGGGTAATTGAAACTGTCATAGGGGAAGGGATGACAAGGGTGGGGGTGGCCAAAGTCTATGGGGAGCATGGTATTATCGTAGAAGGCTCGAAGCGAAATATAGGAGGTGTGGCGTGGAAATGTAGTGTATTCAGAGAGTTAGTGGAGTAGTTCGGGCAAAGTGTAGGCAGAGTGCAAGCAAAGTGTAGGTAGAAATGATAATTTCTGTGTTTAAAAAGTGTTGATAATCAGATAAATATGTGGTGTAAGTGATGCTGTGTATGTATTTACATGAGGAAAATCGCTGTATACGCGCGCGAGGGTGGACGTTGTTTCATTGAGCGGCGTGCGGTATAATCAAAAAGTGAGCCCATAGGAGGTGCGGATGGATTGTTGCGCTTCCTATGGGCTTATGGTTTGGTCGTGGATGATGTCGACGCGGGGACGCGTCGCCCCCGGTACTGGTTGAGGAGGGGTGGTCGTGGATGATGTCGACGCGGGGACGCGTCGCCCCGGTACTGGTTGAGGGGGGGGGGCTGTAGCGAGATGGGGGGGGAGGCGCCTATCACCATCCACCAGGGCGTCCGCCACCACCATGACCTCCGCCGCCACCGGGGCCACCTCCGCTGCTTGAGCCAGATGAGGTGATGGTCTGTGAGAGCGTGAGCGATTGCAGGGCAGAGCCTCCACTTGTGGTGGCATCGGCCGAGTAGCCTTGCCAGGTGGTGCCGCTTGTGAGGGTAGCGCCTGTGGTCAGCGTGTAGGAACTGCCTACGCTCAGTAGGGGAGATGATACGAGAATCGTGGCTTGGCTGTAAGTGCGGGGGATGAGAAATGACCAAATGACTGCTCCTGTGGCGTCTTGCAGCGTGAGTTGCTGTCCCTGTGTGAGTTGTTTTCCGCTGAGGATGATGACGGTTTGTGTGGTGACTGACGATGTGGGCGAGGATGTGCTACCGCCGAGGCCGATGAGTGTGCCCCCTGTGATGGAGAAGGTGTTTTGGTCGCAGTCGAATCCTTCCTCGGGTTGAGTTGTGCCCGAGGCTATGACGAGTCCGCCCGAGATGTAGAGCGTCCCGTTGGAGTCGATGCCGTCGTTGTTGGTGGCATAGGCATATATCTTGCCACCGCTGATGCTAATTTTCTTAGCAGCGTTGAGTGCATCGTCGTAAGTGTTTACTACGAGTGTGCCGTCGGTAATGCATAGCTCTCTCTTGCTTTCTATGCCTTCGGAGCCTTCGCCTCCTGAGCAGGTCACGTTTAGACTGCCTCCGTTGATTGTGAGTAGGCCTTCGGCACGTATGCCTTTGGCTGAAGATGTAAGTCGGTTGTAGGAATACTGACGACCAGTGGTGGTGATGTTGAATGTACCTGCGTTGATGGTCAAATCTCCCGTGCAGTTGATGCCTTTACCGCCGGCGCCAGATGCCTTTATCGTGACGTTGCCACCATCGAATGTGGCAGTGCCTCCCACCTTGATGCCGCAGGTGGCCGAAACGTCGGCATCTGCCGAGCTGTAAAGGCCTCCGCCCGTGGTAGTGATTTCGATTGTTCCGTCGCTCACCTTAAGCGAGTCTTCGCATTTAATGCCTTTGGCTGCATTGGCTGCACAGAGCAGGCTTACGGTGCCTCCGCTCATGATGAATTGTCCGTTTAGCTCGTCGGAAGTATCGTCTGTGCGCGATACTTGTATGCCATCGTCGCCAGCGGAGAGCACTTTCAGCGTTCCGCCCTTGATGTTGACGTATTGATTGACGTTCAGTCCGTCTTTAGCCGCTTTGGCTATGGTGATGGTGCCCGTCGATTTCTTCAATTCTAAATATTCTCCGCCCCAGAAACCGTGCGCTGCGTTGCCCGTGATTTGGAGCGAACCGTTTCCTTTCACCTCGGTGTGGCCCTTCACCATGAAGCATCCCTTCTGCTGTCCTTCTGCACCGTCGGTGAGAGAGTTTGTTGTGCCGTCGGCAAGCAGAAGCGAAATGCGCTTGCCGCAACGAATGTTCACTGCTGCGCTGTCCTTACACGTAAGGTCCAGCCCATTTAGTACGATCGTAGCCTTAAGTTCTCCGTCCATCCAGAAGGATCCATCAGATGCCGTTCCCTGCAGCGTGTAGGTCAGTTCCGAGGAGAGTTCTGCATCTTGCACAATGCTCACGTGGGCGCCACTGACGTTCACCGCAAGCCATGGAGCCACGTTGCTTGCCACCACCACGTGGGCAGAGCCTTCGGTATAGGTCACACAGACCGTGTTGTCGCTCACGTCGGTGCGATCGGTTGTGATGCTATCTATTTCTGAAAGCAGAAATGTCTGGTTGCCGATGGTCAGAGATGTGCCATCCGTCAGTGGCATCTCGCCCACTTCGGCTCGGAATGCAGTGGTCAGCGCGCCTGAGTGGACTCTAAGCGTCTGTGCAGAGACAGAGGTGGAGAAGAGCAGGGCGAGAAAGCAAATTAGAGAAACAATTTTGTTCATATCAATGCGTGAAAAGCACTCTGAGTAGAGTCTGTTAATGTTTTTGCAAGAAGAGAAGCCTATAGTGGAGAAGGAAAGTTCTGCATTTCTGAAGCTTCTAAGTCATTTGCAAAAATAGAGGCTTTACCTGTAAAATCCAAAAACATTCAACAAACCGCCCACTTTTCTCAGCGTATGCCACTCTGCTGTGGGTGGAATTGGCCCCGAAGTAGGTCATCGCTTGGTGATGACATTTTGCTGAATGAAAAGAAAAACCTAATTTTAGGGCGCGAAACGTAACATTTCTCTCATCGTGAAAGGACAGAAGAAAGCCGAGAACTTGCTTTATGCTGCGCTTTGGCTCATACTCTACATGCCCCTGTGTTTACGGAGTTTGTCAATGAGGCTGTGACCCACCGCCCCTTCAATTGGTTTATGCTTACGGGTGAGTGGATGACGCTCAGTGTGCTGTTCCTTGTGTTTTGCTTGCACAATTATCTGATAGCTCCGGTGCTCGTCTATCGCAAGCGAGTGTGGGCATACTTGCTCTTGCTTGTGGTGCTCTTTGTGAGTCTTGGCGTGTTTCAGCGCTATTTCTCTCCGCATCGTCGATGGCATGGCCCCCGTCGAGCCCGCATGGAGATGTTGCGGCAGCAAATGCCCCGTGAAGAGCCACTCAGGCCTTTCGATGGCCGTTCTCCTGATGATCATCGTCCCTCGCGCAGCCGTAGGGGGCACCCAGGACGCGACGTTTTCATGTTTGAGATGGGCTCGCGCGAGACGATAATGTTCTCCTTCGTGTTTCTCATCGTGTTAGCCAACGTGGGGGTGAAGTATTATTTTAAGTCGGCCGACGACCGCAAACGCATGCAGCAACTTGAGAGGGAAAACCTTCAGCAGCAGTTGGCCTATCTGAAGTATCAGATCAATCCCCACTTCTTTATGAACACGCTCAACAATATCCATGCCCTCATAAGCATCAATCCCACACAAGCTGAGCGTATGATCGAGGTGCTTTCGCGCCTTATGCGCTATGTGCTCTACGATGGCAACAAGCCACTTTCGCCCTTGCAGCGCGAACTCGACTTTCTGGGCGACTATGTCAACCTCATGCGCATACGCTACGCCAGTCGGGTGCGCATTGCGCTTTCGCTTCCTTCCTCTGTCGACTCTGCCGCCGTGGTGCCGCCTTTGCTTTATGTCACCTTTGTGGAGAATGCTTTCAAGCATGGCATCAGTTATGAGCATGATTCCTATATTGATGTGAGCTTTGTGCTATCTGGCGGACGAGTGGAGTTTTGCTGTCGCAATAGTCGTCCGCGTTGCGACGAGTCGAAGCCCGGCGGCGTAGGCATTGCCAATGTGACGCAGCGCCTTCGATTGATCTATCACAACGATTTCCAACTTCAAATTCATCCCTCAGCCACCGACTATAGCGTGCGCCTGTCGGTGCCCCTTACTCCTCAAAGCGTATGATTAGATGTTTAGCTCTCGACGATGAGCCTTTGGCTTTGCAGCAGCTCACGTCGTATCTTGAAAAGGTGCCCTTCTTTGAAGTAGTGGGCAGTTCTGACGGTGTCGGAAGCCATGCGCATGCTCCACTCGGAGCAAGTCGATGCTCTGTTTCTCGACATCAATATGCCCGATCTCAATGGATTAGAACTTGTGCGCAGCCTCGCTCGTCCCCCCTTGGTGGTGTTTACCACGGCCTATTCGGAATATGCCATTGAGGGCTACAAGGCCGATGCTGTGGACTATCTGCTAAAGCCCTACGGACTGGCCGACCTGCTGCGTGCTGCCAATCATGTGCGTGAGCGGTGGGAACAGCTCCACGCTTTGCCCGCAGAAGCTGTTACAGTTGCTGCTCAGAATCCGTCTCCATCAGCAGCCGACGATTTTATCTTCTTCAAGAGCGACTATAAAGTGGTGAGGGTGTGCATCAGCGAGATTGTCTACGTGAAGGGAATGAGTGAATACCTACGTATCTATACCACCTCTCAGCATAAGCCCATCATCGTGCTCCTTAGTATGAAACGCATCGAGGATAGGCTTGCGCCGCCGTTGCCCTTCATGCGTGTGCACCGCTCTTATCTGATTAATCTTAACCACATACGTGAACTCAATCGCAGCGCAATCATTCTCGATACGGGCGAAGAGATTCCCGTGGGCGATACTTATCGTGCAGCGGTGAATGAGTTCGTGTCGCGGCTGTCGGTGGGGAAGTAAGATTCCCAAGTAATAAGTTTTCAAAGTAATAAGTTTTCAAAGTAATAAGTAATTCAAGTTTCGGATTTAGAATGGGCGGGCTGAAAGCCCATTGATATTCATAGCCCAGGGCATCGCCCTGGGTATCCCGTAAGCAGTATTGTTTCGCCCTGTAAGGGCAAAAGTAGAAATATATTGTCCTTACTTCTGCCCTTACAGGGCGTATCGTTCTTGATTATCTCTACCCAAGGCGTTGCCTTGGGCTATGGATTTCATTGGGCTTTCAGCCCGCTTATACTAAATCCGAAACTTAAATAAGTAATACGTTTCTAATGGGAAAAGTATAAGGGGATTTCTATCTTAGAATGCCGTTCATGTTGGCGTACACCGGTCGGTGTACGCATGAGCACCGGTCGGTGTACGCATGAGCACCGGTCGGTGTACGCACGAGCATCGGTCGGTGTACGGTCATTTGGCTGCCGATGTAGAGATAATTATAGGCTTAAGTATCAGATTTACAGGGCCGGAGGGTCAATGAAGTCTGAAGCTAAAAGTAAGAAGTATTGCATTCTTGCGTTTATCATGTAACAGATGATTCTGCAAGGATGCAATACTTCATACTTTTTTCTTGGGGAAAATTATGCGTTGCTTTACTTTCGCTCCAGCTCGCTTAGTTCCTCCATCTTCTTCTTCTCCAAGAATTCATATATGCCGCAAAGGTGCTCCTTCACCCTTCCGCCACCAAACTCGTAGACGCGGCTCACGAGGCCGTCGAGGAAGTCGCGATCGTGGCTCACGCAGATGAGTGTGCCGTCGAAGTCCTGCAGTGCCTGCTTCAGCACGTCCTTGGTGCGCAGGTCGAGGTGATTGGTAGGTTCGTCGAGAATGAGCAAGTTTACGGGTTCGAGCAGGAGCTTGAGCAGAGCCAATCGTGTACGCTCACCGCCCGAAAGCACTTTGACCTTCTTTGTGCTCGCTTCGCCGCCAAACATGAATGCGCCCAGGAGGTCGCGTATCTTGTTGCGTATCTCGCCTTTCGCCACGTCGTCTATGGTCTGAAACACTGTGAGCTCTCCGTCGAGCAGTGAAGCCTGATTTTGCGCAAAGTAGCCTATCTGTACGTTGTGGCCCAGCGTGAGGGTGCCCTCATGCTCGAGTTCGCCCATGATGCACTTCACCATTGTCGACTTACCCTCGCCGTTTCGACCGACGAAGGCCACCTTGTCGCCGCGCTCTATCGTAAACGTGGCGTCCTTGAAGATGCGTTTCCCATCGAAAGCCTTGCCCACGCTGTCGGCTATCACAGGGTATTGTCCGCTGCGGGGTGAGGGCGGAAACTTGAGACGCAGAGCAGAGGTGTCCATCTCGTCCACCTCGATAAGTTCCAGCTTTTCGAGCATCTTCACGCGGCTCTGCACTTGGAACGTCTTAGAGTAAGTGCCCTTGAATCGTTCGATGAAGTCCTTCGTCTCTTGTATCATCTTCTGCTGCTCCTCGTACTGCTTCTGTTGCTGCTCACGGCGCTCGGCGCGCAGCTGCAGGTAGTGCGAATAGTTCACCTTGTAGTCGTAGATACGGCCCATCGTCACCTCAATGGTGCGCGTCGTGATGTTGTCTACAAACTTGCGGTCGTGGCTGATCACTACTACCGCTTTCCCGCTACTGATGAGAAACTCTTCGAGCCACCCGATTGATTCAATGTCGAGATGGTTGGTGGGCTCGTCGAGCAGCAAGAGGTCGGGCTTCTGCAGAAGCATCTTTGCCAGTTCGATGCGCATGCGCCATCCGCCCGAGAATTCACTCGTCTGGCGGTCGAAGTCTTGGCGCTCAAAGCCAAGGCCGAGGAGCGTCTTTTCCACATCCTCCTCGAAGTGGGTCATGTCTATGGCATAAAACTTCTCGCTCAGTGTGGCCACCTCTTCGATCAGAGCCATGTAGTCATCGCTCTCGTAGTCAGTACGTTCGCTGAGTTGGCGGTTGAGGTCGTCGAGATGAGCCTGCATCTCGTGAAGGTGGGCAAAGGCCTGGCTTGCTTCCTCAAACACGGTGCGACCATCTTCGGTCATGAGGTGCTGAGGCAGGTAAGCTATGACCGTATCTTTTGGTGCAGAGACCGAGCCGCGCGTGGGCTTTCTCACTCCTGCCAATATCTTGAGCAGTGTGCTCTTGCCCGCACCATTCTTGCCCATCAGAGCAATGCGGTCGGTGTCGTTGATTACAAAAGAAATGTCGCTAAATAGGGTTGTGCCGCCAAATTCTACGGCGAGTCCGTCTACTGATACCATGTATGAGAGTTTGTATATGCTTGATTTTTAGGGTGCAAAAGTACGAAATACGTCCCACGTGGGCAAGTCTGCAATACGCCAAGCTGCGATACTGCGCTACTTAAAGAAGCTTTAATTGCCCGTTAATTGCTTGCTCGAGGGAAAATAGAAGTCTTTTCTTACCGCTTATGTCACGTTTTCTTCATAACTTAGCAAGCTAAATTGGGGACGAACGTACCTTGTAGAAGCTGCAGGGCGTTTCCCCACAAGAACATCTACCTCTCTATGGCATGGCATCGTGCAGCATCAGTGTCTGCACACGTGCCCTGCATTTCCCCTACTCAGAAGAAAATAAAAAATGATATATCAGCATGATTTACAAATGGAACTACGAGGCGCCCACCCCCGACGAGGCTGCCGCGCAAGCAGAGTTGGCCCGGGAGGTGGGCATCCATCCCGCCCTCGGCAAGCTGCTCTTCGAGCGTGGCATCCACACACCGCAGGAAGCTCGGCACTTCTTCCGTCCGCAACTGACAGAACTGCATGATCCCTTCCTGATGGACGACATGCAGCAGGCTGTGGATCGTCTCAATCTGGCCATGGGACGCAAAGAGCGTATCCTCGTATATGGCGACTACGATGTCGATGGCTGTACCGCCGTCGCCTTGGTCTACAAGTTTTTGCTGCAATACTACTCCAACATCGACTTCTACATCCCCGATCGCTACGAAGAGGGCTACGGCATCTCCAAGAAAGGTGTCGACTTTGCTGCACAGACCGGTGTGGGACTAATTATCGTGCTCGACTGTGGCATTAAGGCCGTGGAGGAGATAGCTTACGCCAAGAGCTTAGGCATTGATTTCATCATCTGCGACCATCATGTGCCCGACGATGAGTTGCCTTGCGCTGTAGCCATTCTCAATCCCAAGCGGCGCGACAATCATTATCCTTACACCCACCTCTCGGGCTGCGGCGTAGGCTTCAAGTTTATGCAAGCCTTCGCTGTGAGCAACGGCATTGAGTTCAACAAACTCACCTCCCTGCTCGACCTCTGTGCCGTGAGCATTGCCTCCGATATTGTGCCCGTGATGGGCGAGAATCGCGTATTGGCCTATCATGGGCTGCGTTGTCTTAATTCCAACCCGAGCATAGGCTTGCAGGCCATCATTGAGGTGTGTGGACTTGCCGATCGGGAACTGACGATGAACGATATCATCTTCAAGATCGGTCCACGCATTAATGCATCGGGACGCATGCAGAATGGTAAGGAAGCCGTAGAGCTACTCGTCGATCGCGACTATCAGTCGGCACTCGAAAAAGCAGGCCGCATCAACCTCTACAATGAAGCACGCAAAGACCTCGACAAGCAGATGACCGAAGAGGCCGTAGAGCAGGTGAAGGAACTTCCCGAACTCGACTCTCGACGCAGCATCGTAATCTACAACGAAGCATGGCACAAAGGCGTGATAGGCATTGTAGCTTCTCGCCTAACGGAACTCTACTATCGTCCTGCTGTGGTGCTGACACGCTCTGAGGGCATGGCCACAGGTTCGGCACGCTCAGTGTCGGGCTTCGATGTGTATAAGGCTGTGCAGAGTTGCCAGGATTTGCTCGAAAACTTTGGCGGACACACTTATGCCGCAGGGCTTACGCTCCCCGTGGAACACGTTGAGGAGTTTAGCCGACGATTCGAACAATACGTTTCGGAGCACATCCTCGACGAGCAGACCGAAGCAAGCCTTAATATTGACGCTGAACTCGACTTCAAGGATGTAACCTTCCGCTTCTATCAGCAACTGCGTCGCTTTGCTCCCTTCGGACCAGGCAATCTGAAGCCCATCTTCTGCACACGCCGCGTCTACGACTATGGCACAAGTAAGGTGGTAGGCCGTGGACAGGAGCACATCAAGCTCGAGTTGGTGGACAATAAGAGCAACAACGTGATGAATGGTATCGCCTTCGGGCAGAGTTCGCAGGCCCGTTATATCAAGACGAAGCGCGCCTTCGATATCTGCTATACCATCGAGGAAAATACGCATAAGCGTGGAGAAGTGCAACTCCAGATCGACGATATTCGTCCGTGCAACTAATCTGTATTCTCTCCCATGCAGCAGTCAACTTCTTCCGAACAGATACCAACTTCCTCAGAGCAGCAATCAGAAAAGCCCGATTGGCTCGCCATTTTGCGTCGTTATTGGGGCTACCCTGCTTTCCGCAGCATACAGCTGAGCATCATCGAGAGCATAGCTTCGGGGCACGACACATTGGGGCTTATGCCCACAGGTGGCGGCAAGAGTATCACCTTTCAAGTGCCCACGATGGCCATGGAGGGTATGTGCATCGTGATCACCCCGCTCATTGCTCTCATGAAGGATCAGGTGCAAAACTTGCGTCGGCGAGGCATACCTGCTGAGGCCATTTATGCAGGGTTGAGCCGTGCCGAGGTGGTGCAACGTCTCGACAATGCCATCTTCGGAGCTTACAAGTTTCTCTACGTTTCGCCAGAGCGCATAGCCACTCCGCTCTTCCAAAGCAAGCTCCGAGGCATGAAGGTGTGTCTTATCACGGTGGACGAGGCACACTGCATCTCCCAGTGGGGTTACGATTTTCGTCCACACTATCTGCAGATAGCTCTGATCCGAGAGTTGCTCCCAGGCATTCCCGTGCTTGCTCTCACAGCGACAGCCACACCGCTCGTGGTGAAGGATATACAAGATAAATTAGCTTTCCACCACGGACGAGTGTTCCGTATGAGCTTCGAGCGTCCTAATCTGCACTACATCGTGAGAAGGGCCGAGGATAAAATCAAAGAACTCGTACACATACTCCGTAGCGTGCCTGGCTCCGCCATTGTCTATACGCGCTCCAGGAAGCGAACCCGCGAGGTGGCTGAGATCCTCAATCAGTGCGGACTTTCCGCCCTTTATTACCATGCCGGTCTCACCTCGCTCGACAAAGATATGCGCCAACTCTCCTGGCAAAGCGATGAAACCCGCGTAATGGTCGCCACCAATGCCTTTGGCATGGGCATCGATAAGCCCGACGTGCGCTTGGTCGTACACATAGATGTGCCCGATTCGCTCGAAGCCTATTATCAAGAGGCAGGGCGCGGAGGTCGTGATGGCAAGGTGGCTTATGCCGTTTTGCTCCACAATCGGAGCGATGTGCAGAAGCTAAGCACACGCATTTCGCAGACCTTTCCCGAGCGAAGCTACATACGCCGCGTCTATTCCGACCTCGCCTCGTTCTTTCAGATAGCAGAGGGCGATGCCGAGGGTCGCACTTTCGATTTCGATATTGATCGCTTCTGTCGTGTGTTTAAGCACTTTCCCGTCATGTTGGTCAGCGCGCTCAATCTGCTCTCGAGAGCAGGCTATATACACTTCAGCATGGAGGGCGAGACGGGATCGCGCATCATGTTTCTCGTAAGGCGTGACGAGCTTTACGGCATTGATTATCTCGACTCTCACGAGGAGCGTGTGCTCAATGCTCTGCTGCGCACCCATTGCGGTTTCTTCTCCGACTACGTTCCCGTGGAGGAAGATCGTATAGCTGAGGAATGTCATCTGTCGCGTGAAGAGGTCTACGACAAATTGCGCCACATGACCCAGTTGCGCGTAGTCAACTACATTCCGGGGAAGAGCGTGCCCCAGATCACCTACATCAGTCGGCGCATCGACACCGACCTGGTGGAGATATCGCCCGACATCTATGAGCAGCGTCTTGAGCAATACAAGGCTCGCATCAATGCCATGATAGGCTACTTCACGCAGACCGACATATGCCGTAGCCGTTATCTGCTTCATTATTTTGCCGATGAAGGTCCCGATTGCGGTTATTGCGACGTATGCATCAGTCGTGAGGAACACATACACGGTCTCTCCACCGAGCAGAAGGTGCAGTCGGCCGAGGCTTACTTGCTCGACTTTTTAGCTTCAATTCATCCTAATCAAGGCACTGCGCATACCTGCTCTCTATCCCAATTGCACGAATCGGGCTACCCTGCCGAGATCCTCCAACGCGCCATCAAGCATCTGGTGGAGCAAGGAAAAATACGCTACTCGGGCATCACTCTCGAACTTTTGTAGACTATATATAATAAAGGAGTGAGCCCAAACAAATAAAAGCCAAGCTACAAGCAAAAGAGCCAAGCTGCAAGCAAAGAGCCAAAACCAAACTGCAAGCAAAAGAGCTAAGCAAACTAACAAACGATCTTAACTAACTAACGAAATCATCCCCCCTATGCCTCGTACCTATATAAGCATCAAGCAAGGCGTGACGCGCCATCCCGACTATCGCCTTGCCTCTCCCCTCGACTTTAGCCTTGAGGAAGGACAAACTATGGCCATCTGTGGCCGCAACGGAAGCGGTAAATCTTTTTTAGTAGATATGCTTACCGGAGCACATCCACTGCTGGGCGATGCTGCCACCTACGATTTCGGTCCCGACACCGACCATCGCGTGAGCAGCAACGTGCGCCAGGTAAATTTCCGCGATGTATATGGCGGCAATGAGCCTGCCTACTATCAGCAGCGCTGGAATCAAGCCGATGAGCAAGTGTTTCCCACCGTCAATGAAGTGCTTAAGCAGGCATGCACGGCATGGGGCGGCACAGGTGTGGGTGATGCATCGTTGAGCGCTGAAGAATCAGCAAGCGGTGATCATGGATCATCTGTCGTCAGCGATGGATTGAATGGCTTGCCCAATGCCGATTTGCTGCGCGAGATAGGCATTGCAGCCCATGGCGAAAAACCCGTCAATCAGCTCTCGAGTGGAGAACTGAGACGCTTGCAGATTGCGAAAATGCTGCTCTCGTGTCCCAAAGTGCTTATAATAGACAATCCTTATATAGGACTCGATGTTGAGGCTCGGCAGATGCTCAACTCCGTGCTCCAGCGACTGGCCGAACGCGTCACATTGGTGCTCGTGGTGAGTCGTGCCTCCGATGTTCCGCCCTTCGTGCGAAGCGTAGTGAGCGTGCACGATAAGCAAGTAGAAGCCCCTATCAGTCTGGAAGCCTATAAGCAGTCATTGAGCGAGACAGATTCTTCTGACAACGCTCTCCCCTCCATGCCCGAGGACATCATGGACCATGCAGCGTCGGAATGCGTGATAGACTTCCGCAACATCCACATACGCTATGGTGAGCGCACCATCCTGCGCGATCTAAATTGGAAAGTGATGCGTGGTGAACACTGGGCTCTTATGGGTGAGAATGGAGCAGGCAAATCCACGCTCCTTTCGCTCGTCTGTGCCGACAATCCGCAAGGCTATGCATGCGACATTCGCCTCTTCGGTCGGCAGCGAGGCCGTGGTGAGAGCATATGGGACATTAAGCGCCACATAGGCTACGTATCGCCCGAAATCTTCTCGACCTACCGCAAGGACCTTCCCGCCATCGACATCGTGGCCAGCGGTCTGCGCGACACCATAGGCCTCTATAAGCGTGCCAACGCCCAGGAGCGCGAACGCTGTATGGAGTGGATGCGCGTCTTTGGTGCAGAGTGCTTAGCCGATCGCAATTATATGAAGCTCTCATCGGGCGAGCAGCGCCTCATACTCCTTGTGCGAGCCTTTGTCAAGAGTCCCGACCTCCTTATCCTTGACGAGCCCTTCCATGGTCTCGACGATGTGCACCGCTTGCGTGCGCAGAGCGTGATCGACCACTACATGCGCCAGAGCGAGAAGACCCTCATCATGGTGACGCACTATGAAGACGAACTCCCCTCGTGCATAGATCATCGTATAAAATTGACGAAGAATAAATAAGGAGGGTAGAGTAGCTCTATCTTGTTCGTGCAAAAACGAAATAGCGCTTTCAGCTAAGATAATCAAGCTGGACGTGCTATTTGCAAAAAAATATAGCTATATTTGCAAATGAATCAGTCAGCCCCTAATGGGACGGCGGGTTAACAAAATACATTAATTTTAGAAAAAAGGACGTTTACGAGCGTTATCTTCCACGTACGAATCTCGCAAATTCACATTCCCGGAGGATGAAGGCAACCGAAGCGTCCACGTTGGGTGTATTATCCCCGTTTGTGCCAGCCCTTATTGTATTCATACGGAATAAGGGAGGTACAAACGTTATTTGATAATATGTCAATTGACGTGGGCTGACTGTCGTTGCTTATCCTGGGAAAGGGCGATGCGAGAGCCTGTACGTGGGATAGGTAAATGAAGGTTACTCCCACGTCTTTTTTGTTCTTAAGTCATTACAAATATCTTATGTCATGAACGTGGATATAGGACGTATTATCGAAGAACAAGTACGCAAGCAAGGGCGTAGCGTGAGTTGGCTTGCACGCCAACTATCGTGTCATCGCACGAATATATATGATATTTTTCGGCGCAACAATATTGATATTGTATTGCTTCACCGCCTGTCTGTGCTTTTAGATTATGACTTCTTCAAGGAACTATCTGATGAGGTTAGAGATGAAAAAGATCGTGCTGATGGACAAGCTAATCATCAGTAGTTTGTATTGTCTGTTTTCTTTTTGACTATTCCCTCCTCCCCCAAAAAATACGTTATACAACGGACCTTCATTGTTTGGTGCAAGTGTTTAGGTTTAAGAATGTTTAGAAGTGTGTTGCATACCTATATTGGTAATGGTGTAGAATAATGTTCAACGTACTGTAGAAGATGCTAGGACACACGTGGCTTGCTGTACGTTATCACCGATTGTAATTTTGCAGTGTTATTAAATATTGCTTTAAAGAAGTTGTATTTATTAGCTTAAATGGTGGTAGGTTCGGGCATTCTATACACTATTTAATTAGTTAGTTCAATGCCCTTACTTAAATATAAATATATTATGAAAAAAGTACTCTTAATTGGTGCTTGTTTGCTGTCTCTCGCCAGCTGTAGCTCTTTAACAACTCCTATTGCCGCTACTTCAAATCCCGTTGGCAACAAATTGGGTGAAGCTTCTTACAAGACCTATTTCTGGGGATTGTTTGGACGTAGAGGTGCAAATGTTGGTATTGACAAAGCTGCTAAGGATGGCGGTATCTCCAAGATTTCGCACGTAGATTATACTGTAAAGCATGGTGGCTTCTTGGGATCTCGTACCACATACACTACCAAAGTTTACGGCGAATAATACCAGAATGAGATAAATGTAGAAGCGGGGGATATCTTTTTTTTCCCCGCTTCTTCTCTCTTTTAGGGACGATTCTTTTGGAGAACTTTTCTATAATTAATGAAGATATGAAGAAATACCTCTTGTTTTTGTTCCTTCTTGTAGTAAACCTTCCTATAAACGCACAGCCAGCAACGGAAGTAATTACTCTCACTGGTAGTCTATACGAGAATGCAATCCTACGCACGAGTAGTTCAGAATATAAAGTCACGTCATTTCCCTTTAAGCTAACGTTGAAGCAGGAGGAAATTCCACAAACAATCAGCATTACATCACCTAATTACACGTATCAGCCTATTTACATACGTAAGTATACTAAATCGGATTTTCGTGAAGCTCGTAAAACTGGTGATGCAATAAGACGAGTTTATCTAGTTAAACCTGAAAAGAAAGAAGTAGCTCCGCAACCAACGGTGGTTTATGTGCAGCCCAGTGCTGTAATTTCTGCCTCGCCTTCTGCAAACGATGTATCAAAAGTAGAAAATAAATTAACGTCGGACGTGGACGATCTCGGTCCATTATCGTCTGCTCATGCAGCAAGTAATACATTTGCCATAATCTTCGCTAATGAAAAATATCAAGAGACGGGAAATGTAAGTTATGCCATGAATGATGGCGAAATGTTTCGCACGTATTGCACGCAATTGCTCGGTATTCCTAAAGAGAATCTTCGGTATAGGGAAAACGCTACCTATAACAATATGAAATCCGATATGGCTTGGCTCAAGAAAGTATGTGATGTATACAAGGGCGATTGTTCCGTAATTGTCTATTATGCCGGTCATGGTGTACCTGATGAACAGTCGAAAGAAGGAACTTTACTCCCTGTAGATGGTAATCCTATGGATATAACCACGTCGATACCCCTCAGTCGATTTTATGCAGATCTAGCAGTCATGCCGTGTCGGCAAACCATTGTCTTTTTGGATGCTTGCTTCAGTGGAACTGGGCGTGATGGAAAAATGCTCTCGCAGGCGCGGGGTGTGTCTATAAAGGCTAAGGCTGGTAAGCCTAGCGGCAACATGGTTGTGATTTCAAGTGCCACGGGCGACGAAACTGCCTACCCCTACACCGAAAAGCAGCATGGGTTATTTACCTATTTCTTGTTGAAGAAGCTAAAGCAGACAAGCGGAGAAGCTACTCTTCAGGAAATCTATGACTACGTGAGTAGCGAAGTAGAAAAACAATCAATTGTGGTGAACGGAAAATCTCAAACTCCAACACTTAGCGTTTCGGATGCGATGAGGGAACAATGGAAGAACCTTCAGCTGGGTAGATGAAAGCTATTATAGAATCAATTCTTTACAATTATGAAATATATAATTACAATAATCGCTTTGGCAGCATTGTCTGCGTCAACGATGAATGCTCAGATTTCCAAAGAACAACGTAAAGAGCGTCAAGAACTTTTCAAAATGGCAAAGAAAGACCTAGGAGCGCGTGCCACCAAAACAGCCCGTAAGGAGGCTAAGCGCATGCGCAAAGAAGGCTGGCAAACCACTCCTGGTGCACTGCCACTAGAGAAACAATTGGACAAGGCATACGTGATTCAGATGGAGTATACTGCCGATCTCTTTCCTAAGTATATCACGGGCGAAGCAATGAGCATTGGTGAGAACTATGATGCTGCAAAGATGCAGGCTTTAGAACTTGCTAAGCAAAATCTTGCTGGTCAGATTCAGACGGAAATGACTGCGTTGATAGAGAATACCGTGGCCAATAAGCAACTCTCTGCAGAACAGGCTGCCACCATTACGGAGACGGTGATGGCTAGTAAGAATATGATTTCGCAAAGTTTGGGTCGTGTTCTCCCATTAGTAGAGGTCTATCGAGTGTTAGGAAATAAAAACAAGGAGGTGTTAGTCAGAATAGCCTATAGTGCAGATGCTGCCAAGGAAGCCGTACGAAAAACGTTGGAAGAAAAGGCTGATGGACTGCACGATCAGCTTGACAGACTCCTTTTCAACCATTCAAACGAATAAAAGTGGTGAGCTAAAAGTTTTATTCCTGGATAGTAACAAACATTCATAAGAGTAGGTCAAATTTCATCCTTTCGAGGGTGAGGTTTGACCTAATTTTAGCAACACACAAAGGAATGATGAAGCATTTGTTAATTTTGAGGGTACTATGTGCCATTCTAAGCATGGTCGCATTATCTTCTTTTGCACAAAAAGCGAAAGTGGTGCATGGCGAGTACACTTACTATGCACCATTGTCTCAGTCGGTAGACGAAGCTAAGCGCATTGCTCTAGAAAGGGCTAAAATACAAGCTATTGCTGATGAATTTGGTACAAATATCATGCAACGCAATGTGACAAATATGAGCAATACTAAGGACGGGTCCATGTTGGATTTTAATTCCCTATCGCTTAGCGAAGTGAAGGGTGAATGGATCGAGACCATCGGAGAGCCTACTTTTGATGATATTGTGATAAAGGACAATATGCTTGTAGTTAGAGTAGAGGTAAAGGGTAAGGTTAGAAGGAAAGATTCGGCTGGTGTAGATATAGACTTACGTGTGCTGAGGAATGGTACGGATTTGAAGTGCCAGTCGCTGCAATTTCATGATGGAGATGATCTCTACTTATATGCGAAGTCTCCAGTAAATGGCTATATGACTGTATATCTCTACGTCGAGAGCGAGAATATGGTGTACTGTTTATTGCCTTATGCTTCATCATCGTTTGGGGCTTATCGTATAGAACACGATTTGCCGTATCTTTTTTTCTCAATCAAGGAAGCTCGCGACGATAAGGACGATGTCGACGAATACGTGCTGAGTTCAGCCAAAGAGGTAGAGAATAATGACCTGTATATTGTGTTTTCTCCTAACGAGTTTTATAAGTCCAACACGGTAGCGGGCGGTGGAACTTTACCCAGAAAAATATCTTTTCGTGACTTTCAGGAATGGCTAAGCAAATGTAGAAATCAGGACGACAAGATGCAAGTAATACTCAAATCTATCATGATAAAACGGTGAACATGCCTTGTCGGCTCTTGCAGTATAGACTATGGGAGGCAGAAATTCCTAAAAAGAGGAAATGCTCCTAATGTGAAATCAGAAAAGTGATGAAGAGAAGGTAAATAATTGTGCTTTTTCTTCTCTCTCTGCCACATATTTTATACATTTGCAAGCATAACCTTATGCTTTATAAGCAAAAAGACAAAACGCTTATGCTCACACTCGACCTCATATATAAGGCGTCAACCGTATTGAAAGACGTGGTGCGCCGCACACAGCTCATCCCGACGCAGAAGATCAATCCCGAAGCCAACGTATTCCTTAAGCCCGAGAATCTGCAAGTGACCGGCTCCTTCAAGGTGCGTGGTGCTGGATTTAAGATCTCTCAGCTTACCGAAGAAGAGAAGCAACACGGCGTAATAGCTTGCTCGGCTGGCAATCATGCACAAGGCGTGGCTTTGGCAGCACGGCGCTACGGCATTCCCGCGCTCATCTGTATGCCCTCGGGCGCTCCCATCTCGAAGGTGGAAGCCACTCGCGAGATGGGTGCAGAAGTATGCCTCGTGCCCGGTGTCTACGACGACGCTTATGCACGCGCCATGCAGCTCAACGAGGAGAAGCACATGACCTTCATCCATCCCTTCGACGACGAACAAGTAATAGCCGGACAAGGCACGGTGGGTATGGAAATCCTCAATGAGAACCCCGACATCGACGTCATCTTCGTGCCCATCGGCGGAGGCGGATTGGCAAGTGGTGTGGCCTATGCAGTGAAGTCGTTGAAGCCCTCAGTCAGAGTGGTCGGTGTGCAAGCACAGGGTGCGCCCAGTATGCTCAATAGCGTAGACCACAACCAGATCGAAACGCTCACCAACGTATTGACCATTGCCGACGGCATTGCCGTGAAGGAGCCAGGCGTGCATACCTTTGAATACTGCCAGCAGTACGTCGACGACATCGTGAGCGTCACCGAAGACGAAATCTGCGCAGCCATCCTTGCCCTTATCGAGCAGCATAAGCTCATTGCCGAGGGCGCAGGCGCAGTGAGCGTAGCCGCTGCCATGTTCAACAAGGTAGACATCAAGGGCAAAAACGTATGCTGCATCGTGAGCGGTGGTAATATCGACGTGACCATCCTGAGCCGTGTGATCAACCGCGGACTTATGAAGGGCGGTCGTACCACGGAGATGCTCATCGAGATGGCCGACCGTCCGGGCTCATTGCTCGGTCTGTGTGAGGTGATCTGTAGGCATGGAGCCAACATCATCTCTATCCACCATGAGCGCAACGGCGAAAGCCCCGACGTCAATTCATGCAACCTGCGCATGGTGCTCGAGACGCGCGACCAAAAGCACATCGACGAGCTCCACGAAGGCATAGAAGCTGCTGGTTACAGCATCCTCTCTTAGCCGTTGGCAGAATTCTTGGTTAACGGGTAAACAAGTTGACAAGTAAATATGTCTTAGACTATTTGCTTCGTAAAAGAATAACGATTGGACTCGACAAACTTACCTGTTAACTTGTCAACCCGTTCACAAATTTCGCCAACGCGTTATCTTAAGAAAAAATGCCGCTATAAGGAAATATATGGCAGTCCTCCTCTATCAGTTTACTACAAAGTGCTGGTGAGGGGGACATTTTCGTAAAAGAAAGCATTACCTTTGCATATAGAAACGAACCCTATCATGTTAGCATATCTCATCTCTGCCTATTGCGATCCCGACCACGTGAAGCGGCTCATCGAGTCGCTCGATATGGATGCCGATTTCTATGTACACATCGATGCCCGTGTAGACGACGGCCCCTTCCGCCGCCTCCTGCCCGACAAGGTGCACTTCGTCGAGCGTCACCCTGTAAGTTGGGGTGGTTATGAGCAGGTGGAGTATCAGATGGAATTGCTCCGTGCAGCCGTCGAGAGTGGGCAGCCGTACAGCCACGTAGTGTGCTTGAGCGGTCAGGACTATCCGCTATGGAGCAACCGCCGCATTCACGACTTCTTCGCTCAGCATCCCCACGGAGAGTTTATTGGCGGGTATGACCTGACGCGTACCGACAATAAGGATCAGCTCTGCAAGATCACCCACTACCATCCCTTCCGTGACCTTCAGTGGAAGAACCTTTGGCTCAAGAACAAGCTCATCGTCGTGTCGCGCCACGTGCTCTCCATCTTAGGCTTTCGCCGCAAGCCGCAAGTGCGCATTAATGGGATGCTACGCGACGTCTACTTCGGGTCGGACTATTGGGCCATCACCCTCGACTGTGCTCGCTATGTGCTCCGCACCATGAAGCAAAACCCTAACATTGAGCGCTACTTCCGCACCGTATACGTGCCAAGTGAACTCTGCATGCAGACCATCGTATATAATTCGCCCTTCTCTCCCAATGGTTTGCTCCAGAAGGGCCGCTTCCCCGGGTTGGCAAAGCTCACACCGCTCCACTACATCTTCTATCAAGGAGCAGTGAAACACCTTAGCATCGACGATTGGCAGATGCTCTGCGAGAGTGATAAAATGTTCTGCCGCAAGGTGGTATCGGGCACGTCGGACGAACTCGTCGATGAGATCGATCGTGCGAGAAAGTAGTGCTTCTAAGAACTTTTAGCCAATTCTGTGGGCGACGCGTCCCGCGTCGGCATCAGTTTAATAAGTTTATTGCTTAGTGGATGCTGCCGACGCGGGGACGCGTCGCCCCCAGTATTGGCTGATTTTTTTTGGATTTATAGGTAAGGCCGACGCGGGACGCGTCGCCCACAGAACTGGATGAATTCTGCTTGAATGTAATACTTATAAGACTCGGCTTAAGCCAGAATGTATTACTTTTTACTTATTACTTATTACTTTTTATTTTCTTTCATCTCCCGAAAAGCGCTCCATGCGATGGGCGCACAGATGCAGAAGGAGCATACGTCGCTCACCGCCTGACACATTTCTACCCCTAACAATCCCCAGAATTGAGGCAGAAGCCATACGAGGGGGATGAAGAAAAGTCCGCTGCGCGCTGCAGCAACGAGGTTGGCACGGATGGGCTTACGAATGGTCTGCATGAGCATGTTGGTAAGTCCGATGGTGGGCAGCAGAATGAACGTGACCATCTGCCAGCGCAGTGCCACCACGCCTACCGCCACCACCTCGGGATCGCGACGGAAGAGGCTCACAATCTCTTCGGGAAAGCAGAACCCCAGGACGGCACACACGGATAGGAAAATCGTGCCCACACGGATGCAGTAGAGGAATCCCTCCTTCACGCGGTCATAGAGCCCCGCTCCGTAGCAGAATCCGCAGAGCGGCTGAAATCCTTGTCCCAAACCGATGATGGCTGCAAACACGAAGAAGCATACCCTCGTCACGATGCTCATGCCTGCAATGGCAGCATCGCCTCCGTAGCTACCTGCTGCCACATTGAGCGCAAGCGTGGAGAGGGCTGCCAGCCCTTGGCGCGAGAGCGAGGGCGTGCCTCCGAAGATGATCTCTTTGACCAGCGAGAGGCGAGGAGAGAAGTCGAGGGGATGGATGCGGATGCCCCCATTCATGCGCGTCATGTAGAGCAATATGCAGAAACTGCACACTTGGCTCACCACCGTGGCCCATGCAGCACCGCGAATGCCCAATCCGAGTCCGAAAATGAGTAGAGGGTCGAGCGCAACGTTGAGCACAGCCCCCGTAAGAATGCCCACCATGGCAAAGGCAGCATTGCCCTGAAAGCGCATCTGATTGTTCATCGTGAGCGAAGCCGTCATAAAGGGTGCGCCCAGAAGCACCGTACCGAGATAATCCTCTGTATAGGGCAGAATGGTGGGTGTAGAGCCCAGCCATGTGGCAAGGTCGGTCAGGAAGAAGTGACCCACAAGGGCTATGACAATGCCAAACGTGAGGCTATAGCAGAAGCCCGTGGCCGACATCGTGCGAGCCTCCTCAGCATGTCGAGCGCCAAGTTTGCGCGAGATGTAGTTGCCCGACCCATGACCAAAGAAGAAACCTACAGCCTGCACCACCGACATGACGGAGAACACGATACCCACCGCAGCTGTACACTGCGTATTGAGCTGGCTTACGAAGAAGGTGTCGGCCATGTTGTAGAGGCTCGTCACCAGCATAGAGATGATGGTGGGGAGCGCCATGGTCAGTACCACCCGGTGTACGGGGGCTTGGGTGAGGAATGTATAGTTGTCTCGTTTCATGAAGCTTCACGCGTGCGCGCGTATACAGTCAGTTTTTGGGTGGAATATATGAGTTGCTTGCACTTTCTGACAGGAAGTCGTTGTAAGTCAAGCTGTTGTGGAGTGTAGGCAGCGTTAGTTTGCTCGCACTCCCGCTTGCACTTGCCCGTCACGGTCCGTTTGGGGAGCGGAAGGCGATGGGAAAACTTTCCTACGTTGTAGTAATTTCTCTTTCGGGGGAAAATTTTTTTTCTTTCGGGGGGAAATTTTTTCTCTTTCGGGGGGAAGTTTTTCTCTTTCGGGGGGAAATTTTTTCTCTTCCGAGGGGGGATTTTTCCTCTTTCGTGGAGAAGTTTTTCTCTTCTAAGGGATAATTTCTTCCGTGGCATACGCTGATGTTGCTGCGAGCAATGGCAGAAATCATCGTGAGAATTCTAATGGAGAAAAGAGCAGAGTGCAAGCAAAAGTGCAAGCAAAGTGTAGGCAAATGCCTCCTGCTTGCACTCTCGAAAGCGCTGAATATTAATGGATTACGTAGTAGAAGTGGCGGCAGCGAGGCTTTTGCGGAATAAAACTATATGTAGCGCGCACGCGCGCGAGAAAGGTGAGGGATATCAGCCAGTTCTGGGGGCGACGCGTCCTCGCGTCGGCTTTGCCACCTTTCAGCCGATACTGGGGGCGACGCGTCCTCGCGTCGGCTTTGCCATGTTTCAGCCAGTTCTGTGGGCGACGCGTCTCGCGTCGGCTTTGCCAGAAATCAAGAGGTGAGTTTAAGGGAAGTGGTGAAGTCTTTCGCTTTATTGAGCCTTGCTTGTTGTGCCGACGCGGGACGCGTCGCCCACAGAACTGGGTGAAAGACTTTTTTCTTTGCTTGTTGTGCCGACGCGGGGACGCGTCGCCCCCGGTATTGGCTGAAAGACTTTTTCTTTGCTTGTTGTGCCGACGCGGGACGCGTCGCCCACAGAACTGGGTGAATTCTAAACTTTTAAACTTCTAAACTCCTAAACTCCTAAACTCCTAAACTCCTAAACTCCTAAACTTCCTACTTACCCTCTCTTCACATCAATCACCTGGCCCGTATAATCTGCCAGGAGGCAGCGTACGGTAGCGTCGGCCACCACTTCAGAGCGGAGCAACGTATCGTCGGGCTCAATGCCAAAGTTCTTGATGCGCATGGGCGTCTTGGTGCGCTCGGGGTTGATACAATTCACGCGGATGCCCACGGTGTCCCATTCCTGAGCGATAGCCTGTACGAAGTTGACGATGGCAGCCTTCGTAGAAGAGTAGATGCTGTAGAAAGCACGTCCACGCGTATAGCTGCTCGAGGTGAAGAATACCAGCTGACCTTTGCTCTCCTTTAGGTAGTTGTAAGCCTCAAGTGCCACATTGACCGTACCCATATAGTTGGTCTGCACGGCAGCTTGTATGATGCCGTAGTCCATGGCGCAAAGCGGTTCCTTATTGAGCACACCGGCGGTGTTGACCACGAAGTCGATCTGCTGCTCCTTGTCGGCCACCTCCTTCAGTGCACGCGCCACATCCTTACGATTGCCTACATCGGTGCCTGTGAGCGAACGTGAGAAGCTGTGCACGTGGGCACCTGCTTCGCGAAGTTCTGTGGCAATGTCCTTGCCTATGCCGTAAGAGCCACCAAAGATGACCGCCACCTTGCCCTGCAAGCGCGAGCGATCTACAGCTTCGGGAGCCTCGGAACCGCGGAGCTGGAAGAGCTTGTCGAGCAGGAAGGTGTCTTCCTTGTAAGTGAGCTTCATATTGCTCTCCTCGCCCGCTACGAGGTGGACGGGCACTTCGGGCATGTATTTTACCACCACGCCACAGTCGTCGGTCACCTTGAAGTCAGGATCCTTGAATGCTCGCTTATACGCTTCGCTAATGACCGAGAGGCGGAAGGCCTGCGGAGTCTGACCACGCTGAAGGCGCGAGCGGTCGGGGATGGAAGAGATGTGGTCGCCCTCGGCCTCGATGATGGTGTCGACAGCGGGCACGGTCACATCGATGGCCTCGTAGGTGTGGAGTGCCTCACACACGTCGTCGATGATGCGGTGAGACACGAGCGGACGCACAGCATCGTGGAAGATGAGGTTCACTTCCTCACCCCCCTCATAGGCATGGATGGCAGAGAGGCTGGAGTCGTAGCGTTCACGGCCGCCCTTGAGGATCTTCTTCACCTTTGTCCAACCGTTGCGCAAGACGATGTTTTCCACGTCGGACACGTAGACGGGGTTGGAGACGATGGTTATCTCGTCAATGTGAGGATTATGTTCGAAGGTGTCGAGCGTATGTTCGATGACCATTTTGCCGGCTACCTTAAAGAACTGCTTGGGAGTGCTGAGACCCAGACGGCTTCCTACACCGCCTGCCAGCACGATGGCTATGTTGCGTATCATAATTATTTAAGTAATAAGTAAAAAGTAATAAGTAATACAGACTACTCGATAGAGAAATATTAAGTATTACATTTTTGCAGATCTCAGCCAATACTGGGGGCGACGCGTCCTCGCGTCGGCATTAACCATAGAAGCAAATAGGAACGGGGAACTATTTCTCAAGTTTGAAGAGATCGTTGCCATAGGCAGAGATGAATGGATAGAAAAATCCGCGAATGCGGCCCTTCAGCCCCCGAGGGTTGCCCGGATAGACGCGATCGAAGTAACGACAGCAGATGCAGCAAAGTTCCAACACCGCAAAGGGGCACCGGCGCAACATGAGCCGCGCTATGCGTGCAGGCACTGGCTGGCGCTGACGGTCTATGTGAGAGGCCAGGTAGGAATAGAAGTAGCGATAGTTACGCTTGCGCTGCAAGTGGAGCCTGTGGAGAGGGCCTAAGAGATAGGGCTGCCAAGTGGGGTGGGGCACAGCTTCGAAGAATCCCTTTCGGAAAATGTGTGTCGTGGCAGAAGCCTCATGGTGGCGGTGCCAATTGAGGGCTTCGCTGACTTTCACCACACCACGCCCCATCTGTGCGTGCATCACAATCCACCAATCATAGTAGATCAGGTAGTTCCACTCCTTGATGCCCCTCACGAGGTCGGCACGCAAGAGCATGCTATGGCCAGGGGTGCAGTCGTAGAAGAGCATGTGCTCAAAGTCGGTACGTGGCGATACGTAGTTGTGAAGAGGCAGCGTATAGGTGGGGTCGGTATAGTAGTCCGAGAAGCAGAGGTCGGCTTCGCCAATCGTCTCCACCTGGCGGCGGATCTTCTGTGGAAACCATATGTCGTCCTGATCGCAGATAGCGACCAGGTCGCCTGTGGCACGGAGTAGAGCCGTGTGGAAGTTGCGGTTGAAGCCCAATTGGTGCTCATTACGCACGATGTGGAGCAAGGAGGGATGAACCGCTTGGTAAGACTCGAGAATCTGCCAAGTGGCGTCCGTCGAACAGTCGTCCTGCACGATGATCTCGTGCAAGGGATAGTCCTGGGCGAGCACAGAGTCGAGTTGCTCGCGCAAGAATTGCTCGCCATTGTAAGTACACATCACCACCGAAACACGGGGCGCAGGGGCTGTATTCTTGTTCATAGCGAGCAAAGTTATGCAATTTTTACGTATATATCCCCCCGAAGCGGCCACATTTTTAAAAATGCAAGGCTTAAGGCCTATCACCCTCGCAAAAAAGCATTATCTTTACACCGCAAATATTTATCCCTATAAGACTATGAGACAATTACGCATACTCCTAACCCTTCTCCTTACTCTTCTATTCACGCCTCTGGTTGAGGCTCAGCAGGTGATGCCCAAGCGCGAATTTCGCGGAGCGTGGATACAGATGATCAACGGACAATTCCAGGGCATGAGTCGCGATCAGATGCAGGCCAACCTCACCCATCAGCTCGACGTGTTGCACGAGTGTGGGGTCAACGCCATCATGTTTCAGGTGCGCGGCGAGGCCGATGCTATGTATGCTTCGCCCTACGAGCCGTGGAGCCGATTCCTCACCGGTCGGCAGGGCACAGCGCCCAATCCTTATTGGGACCCGCTCGCATGGATGGTCAGCGAATGCCATAAGCGCGGCATGGAACTCCATGCGTGGATCAACCCCTTCCGCGCTAAGACGAAGGGCACGAAAGAATTGTCTACAAGCCACCCCTACGTGAAGCACCCCGAGCGCTTCTTCGAGTACGACGGACTCTATCTCTTCGATCCCGGACTCGATGAAAACCGCCGTTATATATGCAAGATAGCAGCCGACATCGTGCGCCGTTACGACGTAGACGGCATTCACATGGACGACTATTTCTATCCCTACCCTGTGGCAGGCATGTCGATTCCCGATCAAGCCACTTATCTCACTCACAAGAACGGCATTGACAACGTAGATGATTGGCGCCGATACAACGTCAACCTCTTCATGGAAATGATGCACGACTCGATACGTGCCGTGAAGCCCTGGGTGAAGTTTGGCGTAAGCCCCTTCGGCATCTACCACAATGCACAGCCGGGCTCTAACATACCAGGCTCGAAGACGAACGGACTGCAAAACTACGACAATCTCTATGCCGACGTGCTCTACTGGATCAACAAGGGATGGGTGGACTACAACATACCTCAGCTCTATTGGGAAATAGGGCATAAGGCTGCCGATTATGAAGAACTCATCAAGTGGTGGAGCCGATTTGCTGGCGGACGTCCGCTCTTCATCGGACAGGACGTGGAGCGCACCGTGCGTGCGGCAGATCTGAAAAATCCGCAGCGCAACCAGATGGCGGCTAAGTTCTCGCTACAACGCAGCTTGCGAGGCATTCAAGGCTCCTGCCTGTGGTACTCCGCAGCGGTGGTGCGCAACGAAGGCAACTTCGCCACGGCATTGCAGAAGAATTACAATCGCACACTGGCGCTACAGCCCCTATACCCATTTATCGACGATGAGGCTCCCGGAAAGCCCCGCAAGGTGAAAGCCATGTGGATGCCCAATGGCTACTACCTCTTCTGGGAAGCTCCGAAGGGCAAGGGCGAGATGGACAAGGCTCGCAACTACGTGATCTACCGATTCGAACAGGGAGAACGCATCGACCTGTTCAATCCAGAACACATCGTAGCCATCACCCCGCAGACTTGCTATCGACTGCCTTACGTGGACGGACGGAAGAAGGCGGTCTACGTGGTGACCGCACTTGACAGACTTCAGAATGAGTCGAAGGCTGTGAAGAAAAAGGTGAAATTATAAATGGAATAAGGCATTCACACACAAAAACGAAGATAGACTTACGCGTATGAAAGTGTTGAAGTTTGGAGGGACCTCGGTGGGCACTGCCGCCGCGATTCGTAATGTAAAGCATATTGTAGAGAGCACCCCGAAGCCCGCAGTAGTGGTGGTATCGGCTCTGGGCGGCGTGACCGACCAGTTGCTACGCCTCACTCAGATGGCTGCAAAGGGCAATACGGCCTACGCCGCAGAGTTTGACGCTCTGACCGAACGTCATCATCAGATGGTGGCTGATGTCATCGTGAGCGAACGACAGGCACTGCTCATCTCGAAGCTTGATGCGCTACTGGGAGAGTTGAGAAGCATCCTTCATGGCGTGTGTCTTATACAAGATCTTACGCCCAAGACGGCCGATGCTATCGTGGCATACGGAGAGAGGCTCTCTTCGCTCATCGTGGCAAGTCTCATCGATGGGGCACAACACATTGATTCGCGACAACTGATCAAGACAGAACATCGCAACGGCAAGCATTTGGTAGACTTCGGACAGACCAATCAACTCGTAGCTGAGGCGCTGTCGGACTGTCCTCCCGTGGTGGTGATGGGCGGATTTATTGCTTCAGACCGTACGACGGGGGTCACTACCAACCTTGGCCGTGGCGGATCAGACTATACCGCGGCCATCGTGGCAGCAGCCCTACAGGCCGAAGCTCTCGAGATATGGACCGATGTGGATGGATTTATGACCGCCGACCCGCGCATCATTCCGGGAGCTTTCACCATCGACGAACTTTCGTATGCTGAGGCCATGGAACTCTGCAACTTCGGCGCAAAAGTGATTTACCCACCGACAATCTACCCCGTTTGTCAAAAGAATATTCTCATCTACGTGAAGAATACGTTCCGCCCCGAAGCACGAGGCAGCGTGATTCGCAAGGATGCAGCACCAAGCGGACGCCCCATTCGTGGTATTTCTTCGGTGAAAGAGACAAGCACTGTGACTGTGAGCGGACCCGCCATGGTGGGTGTGATTGGTGTGAACCGACGCATCTTTACCACGCTTGCAGCGGGCGGCATTAGCGTGTTTATGGTAGCTCAAAATTCCTCAGAGACGAGCACTTCGCTCTGCATGACGCCCGCCGATGCTAAGCGTGCATGCATGCTGCTCGACAAGGAATTTGCCACAGAGATAGCCGATGGGGCAATGAATCCAGCCCAATTAGTAGAGGGCCTCTCAAGCGTGGCTGTCGTGGGCGAACGTATGCGCCATATGGTGGGCATTGCAGGACAGCTCTTCAGCGTGTTGGGGCGCAATGGTATCAGCATCAATGCTACGGCGATGGGCGGACAGGAGATGAACCTCTCCTTCGTAGTGGATCGTTCACAGCTGCGCAAGACCATTAATGTGCTCCACGATAGCTTTTTTCTGAGTGAACACGAAGACCTTAATCTCTTCATCTGCGGCACAGGCACCGTGGGCCATAGTCTGCTCGAACAGATAGCAGCACAGCGCGATAAGCTTTATAAGGAACGTGGACTCAAACTCAATATCGTGGGGGTGAGCGGACGCAGCCACGCGGCTTACAACGTGGATGGCATTGATCCTGCTCATTACCGCGAAGCAATGGCTGAAGGTGGCGAGGGCGGCATGCAGCGCATGTTGCACGAGATCGAAGAGATGAATATCTTCAATTCCGTGTTCGTTGATTGCACCGCAAGCGAGGAGGTGGCTTCTCACTACGAGCAGCTTCTCCAGCAGAACGTCAATATCGTAGCTGCCAACAAGATTGCGGCTTCTTCACCTTATGCTAACTATCGCCGATTGAAGGACTTGGCACGCGAGAAGGGCGTAAAGTTCCTTTTCGAAACCAATGTTGGTGCAGGACTTCCCATCATCAGCACCATCAGCGATCTCCTCGGTTCGGGCGATCGTGTGCTACGAATAGAAGCCGTGCTGAGCGGCACACTCAATTATGTGTTCAACACGCTTTCAGAGTCCATCCCCCTAAGCCGTGCCGTGAAATTAGCCCAAGAGAATGGCTACAGCGAGCCCGATCCACGCATCGACCTATCGGGTAAAGACGTGATTCGCAAACTCGTGATTCTTGCTCGAGAAAGCGGCTACCGTGTCGACGTGGAGGATGTGAAGAGCAACCTGTTCATCCCGCAAGCACTCTTCGACGGTACGATAGACAATTTTTGGGAACACCTTCCCGAACTCGATGCCAAGTTTGAAGCAGAGCGTCAGCGCCTTGCAAAGGAGCACAAACGTTGGCGCTTCGTGGCGGAATGGGCTGACGGAAAGGGCAGCGTAGGGCTTCGCGAAATCTCTCAGGGCCATCCGCTCTACGATCTCGAAGGCTCCAACAATATTCTTCTGCTCACTACCGAGCGCTATCACGAGTATCCCATGCTCATTCAGGGCTATGGCGCCGGTGCCGAAGTGACCGCCGCTGGCGTGTTTGCGGATATCATGCGTGTGGCGAATGTGTAGTGCGCTGTATTTCCTCTCTATATTAATGTGTGCTTTCTCCGTATGATGCGCATGTTAGCGTGTATAAGAAGAGATTTTTTAAAAGAATAGAATAAAATTGACGTTGAGAACAGACTCCTTCTTGTGAGAAGAGTACGTTCTCAACGTTTTTATGAAAAACGTGCAAGTCGAACGCCATCAAGCATGTTTGAATGGCTGAGGCGCAGCCGTTTTATGAAAAAAAGAAAAAGCTTATTGGATGTATACACTTAAGGAAAATGGGGGCATTCCGCTCTCCTTGTTATGGATGCTCGCTATCATTGCGGGCATTTCCGTGGCCAATCTCTACTACAATCAGCCACTGCTCAACCTTATCAGCGCCGATCTCGGAGCGACAGATTTTCAAGCCAATCTGATAGCGACAATCTCACAGGCCGGCTATGCATGTGGACTCCTATTTATCATTCCACTGGGCGATATGCTTAGTCGGAAACATATCGTGATGGTGAGTTTTGCCGTGCTTGTGGCAGTTTTGCTCATCATAGCCACGGCGCAAAGCATCCAGGTGGTGTGGGCGGCCTCTGCCGTGCTTGGCCTTTGCTCCGTTATGCCACAAATTTTTATTCCTATCGCGTCGCAATTTTCCGCTCCCGAATACAAAAGCCGCAACGTAGGCATCGTGCTTTCGGGCTTACTGACGGGTATCCTTGCCTCTCGTGTAGTGAGCGGCATCGTGGGCGAGGTGTGGGGCTGGCGCGCTATATACTATATAGGAAGTGTGCTCATGCTCTTGGCTTTCTTCATTATAGCGCGACTCCTGCCTCCAGTAGCCTCCAATTATCGCGGGTCGTACGCAGGCTTGATGGCGTCGGTGTGGAAACTTTATCGCAAGTATCCAGCCATGCGCGTCAGTTCGCTACGAGCAGGTCTCGCCTTCGGGTCATTTCTCTGTATGTGGAGCTCCCTTGCCTTCAAGATGAGCGAGGCCCCCTTTCATGCGGGCAACGACATTGTGGGCTTGCTCGGCCTGTGTGGTATAGCCGGAGCGCTCACGGCTTCAGGTATTGGTAAATACATTCGCCGTGTCGGTGTGCGCCGCTTTAATTATATAGGTGTGACGCTTCATCTATTAGCTTGGGCGCTACTTTTCTTAGGAGCTAACCATTATCTGCCCATCGTAGTGGGGATCGTGGTAATAGATATCGGTATGCAGTGCATTCAGCTCAGCAATCAGAGTCTATGCTTGGGCTTAGACCCTCATGCATCGAATCGTTCCAACACAATATTTATGACTACTTATTTCGTGGGAGGGACAACGGGCACTTTCCTTTCGGGCCTCGGATGGGGCGCGGCGGGATGGACGGGCGTCGTAGCAGTAGGCATCTCGCTCACGCTTCTGTCGGGCATTGTCACGTTGGTGCAGAAGAATTAACTTTTGTGCCCTAATCCATAAATATGTCAATATCAAGGCATAAACTTTCGCTCTCGGAAAAGTTTCGTATCTTTGCAGTATAAAGAAATACTAACGCATTACGAAAATAGCACGATTCCATGCAACAACGCGATGAAGTGAGACAGCACGTGATCAGCGTGGCCTCAAAACTTTTCCACTCCCAGGGAATACGCAGTGTGACGATGGACGACATTGCGCACGAACTTAGCATGTCGAAACGCACGCTCTATCAGCTTTTTGCCGACAAGGAAGAACTTCTTCTGGCTTGTCTTGAGCATCATGACAGAGCGGAGCATGAACGGCTTACGCTTATCAGCCAGCGGGCAGAGAATGTATTAGAATTCCTCTTGCCTCTCTTCGTCTCGAAGATGAAAGAGATGGATCAGATATGCTCCTCTTTTTTCGCCGATGTGATGAGATATCCTCGTGTAATGGCATATTTCGAGCAGCATAAGCGTGACAATGAAGACGATGCTGTGGAATTTCTCAATCAGGGAAAAGAGCAAGGTCTTTTCCGTGAGGAGGTCAATTTTCGTATAGTGGTGAGGCAACTCTCGTCGGGCATGGAAATGTTTCAGCGTAATAGCCTGGCTAAGGAGTATTCCCAACGAGAACTTTTTGAGAATACCGTGCTCGTCACTTTCCGTGGGTGCGCCACGCCCAAGGGAGTAAGCATGATCGATGAATTCTTTAAGGAATATACGCTGAAGTAGCTCTATAGAAATCGTAACTTTATAACCTAAAAAACGAAAGAGAGCGTCCTAAATAACAGGGCTTACTCTTAGAAAGAATGTTGCATCACTCTTAGAAAGAATCTTTCATCACTCTTAGAATACAATCTTGCATCACTCTTAGAAAACAATAATATAATAATACAATCACACCTATGAAGATGACAACAAACTTCAAGCATTGCTTGATGCTCCTCGTGCTCTTGGCATGTGGCGTGTTGGGCGTGCAGGCTCAGAATTTTAAGCCCGGTGCGCTTTACCATCTGGTAAATGCAGCAAAGGGGCTTGCACTGGGCGAGAATGGTAAGGGTGGGCTGGAATTGTCAAAACTTAATGAAGACAATGCTGGTCAGCACTTTACGGCCAACGAGCTGTCGGGCTCTTGGCGATTTATTAACCCCTTTACCAATAAAGCCGTCCGTACTGAGGGCAACGCCGTAGAAGAGGGAGAAAACAATGGTTCGGACGAAGCGCAGCTATGGAAGGTTGAGGCTGATGGCAAGTACGTGATTCTCGTCCCGACCAACCGTCCGCAGATGGCAGCTGCTGCCCAAGGCTCGAAAATCGTATTGATAGAACGTGCTAAAGCTTCGGGTAATAAGGCAGCGCAATTCTCCATAGTAGAAGCCACTCATTCAGGTTTCGACAACGATTTGACCTATCGTATCCGTTCGGTGCAATATCCCGACTGGGTGCTTGGCAACGGCGATTCGGGTGAGAACAATGCCCGTATCGTAGGCGAAAAGGCTGATAATGGCAATCGCGGTCAGTACTGGAACATCAAGATGCTCGACCTCGATCGTCGCGTGGTAGCTAATGCCTTCTATACTCAAAACTTCGACGATGGTGGCAACAACGCTTCCATCGACTACCTGCTGCAGTGGCCTGCGCAGGATGGTGTGTGGAACAATGCCCAGTTTAAGTTTGAGCCCGTAGCTGGTCAACTCGGCACCTACATCATTCGCTCTGCTGGTCAAGCTAAAGGCAGCAAGATGTATGCGCTGAAGAATGGTCAGCTCAAGCTGATTGCCTACAATGCTAAGGACAAGGAAGCTTGGTTCACCTTCGAGCAGGTAGAGAAGCCCAAGATTAAATCACCCTATTGGGAGGATGAAACCATCTTTGCCGAGAACAAAGAAAAGGGTGTCGCTACCTATCTTCCTTACAACAGCGAGAAAGAAATGCTTGCCGACCAAGCCTATTACAATACCCCCTGGACGCAGCCACAGACTGATCGTTACCTGTCGCTCAACGGCACGTGGAAATTCCATTTCGTGCCCGAACCCTCGCAGCGCCCGCTCGACTTCTGGAAAGACGGCTACGACGTGAGCCAGTGGGACACCATCCCTGTGCCCTCCAACTGGGAGATGCAGGGCTATGACAAGCCCCTCTACTGCAATGTGGAGTATCCTCATGCCAACACGCCTCCATTCATTAAGGCTCGTCCGGGCTACAATGATGGAGGTAAGAACTATGGCATCGATCCCGTGGGCTCCTATGTGCGCACCTTCAAGGTGCCTGCCGACTGGGATGGCCGCCGCACCTTCATCCACTTCGGTGGTATCTACAGCGCCGCCTTCGTATGGCTCAATGGCCAGTATGTGGGCTATACGCAAGGCTCCAACAACGTATCAGAGTTCGACATCACCCGTTACCTAAAGCCAGGTACCGACAATCGTCTGGCAGTACAAGTGTTCCGTTGGAGCGATGGTTCCTACTTGGAGTGTCAGGACATGTTCCGCATGAGCGGTATCTTCCGTGAAGTCTATCTCTACAATACCCCCAAGATGGCCGTTCGCGACCACTATGTCACTTCCGACGTGAGCATTGACGGCAACAATGTGGCCGATGCCACCGTCAACGTGCAGCTCACGCTCGACAATCGTGATAACCTCGGTGGTAAGAAGACTATCGTGGCCAAGATCTTCAACCCCAAGGGTGTAGAAATTCAAGAAGACCGCGTAGAGATGAGCGGTGCTGATGGTTCGCAAGCCAACATCAAACTCGACGTGCCCAACGCTGAGCTTTGGAGTGCCGAACTCCCCAATCTCTACACCCTGCGTATCATCCAGCAGGACGAACAGGGTCGTGACGAGATGGCCTTCTCTACGAAGATAGGCTTGCGCAAGGTAGAGGTAAAGAATTCTCTGCTCTATGTGAATGGTAAGCGCGTGTTCCTCAAGGGCGTGAATCGTCACGATACATCAGCCAAGCATGGTCGTGCCGTAACTGTAGACGAAATGTTGCGCGACGTGACCCTAATGAAGCAGAACAACATCAACACCATCCGCACCTCGCACTATCCCAACGATGCGCGCATGTATGCCATGTATGATTACTACGGCCTCTATACCGTAGACGAAGCCGACCTCGAAGATCATGCCAACCAGAGCATCTCCGATCGCAAGAGTTGGATTCCTGCTTTTGTCGATCGTATAGACCGCATGGTGCTGCGCGACCGCAACCACCCCAGCGTGGTCATCTGGAGCCTTGGTAACGAAGCTGGTGCTGGTGAAAACTTTAAGTACTGCTACGAAGCCGCCAAGAAGCTCGACTCGCGTCCTGTACACTATGAAGGAACGCGTATCAGCAAGCCCTATGGTGGCGAACGCTACTCTGATTTCTATTCGAAGATGTACCCCGGCATGGCTTGGATGAGCCAGAACACGTCGGGCCTCGACAAACCCATGTTTATCTGTGAGTACGCTCACGCTATGGGTAATGCCATCGGCAATCTCGATCAGTACTGGAACAGCATAGAGCATTCCAACGCTACCATCGGTGGTTGTATCTGGGACTGGGTGGACCAGTCCATCTTCGATCCTCAACTCATGAAGAAGGGCATCTATCGCCTCACCACGGGCTACGACTACCCCGGTCCTCATCAGGGCAACTTCTGCTGCAATGGTATCATCAACGGTCTGCGCCAAGAGAGTGCCAAACTTGCCGAAGTAAAGGCAGCTCATCAGTATGTGAAGTTCCATCTCGACCATGTCGATAAGGCAAAGAATACAGCTACCGTCACCGTGAAGAACGGCTACGCTTTCCAAAACTTGAAGGACCTCGACCTGCGCTACGAAGTGGTGAAAAATGGCTACACCGTAAGCGCGAAGAGCGTGAAGCTCCCCTCAGTGCTTCCTGGCGATAGCACCACGCTTACGCTCAAACTCGCTAAGGCCGATCTTGTCAATGCCGAAATAGCAGGCACAGAAGTGCTCCTCACGCTTCGCACCTCATTCCGCGCAGCTCAGCACTATGCCGCAGCTGGCCACGTGGCAGCCACGAAGCAGTATACACTCTGCGAGCGCGGCAATCTGCCCACCATCAAAGCCGACGCTAAGGCGCCCGAGATGCTTCAGACGCTCTCGCTTGATCAGACCATCATCGGCAACGAGCGCGTGCAGCTCACCTTCGACAACGAGACCGCTCGCCTCACGAGCCTCGCCCTCGGTGGTCGAAACATCTTGGCCGACCAAGCCGGCTTTGAGTATAGCAACCATCGCTGGATAGAAAACGATCGTTACGGCTACACCGCCAATGGCCTTCAGCCCAAGGGCACCATCAAGGTGGAGCAGGAGGACGGCAACACCGTGGTGAAGACCACCCGCAAGGGTTCACTCTGCGACACTGAGATCAACTATACCCTCTATCCGCAAGGCATCGTCGACATGGACGTGCGCCTCACTCCTCATACGGGCGACCTCCGCCGTGCGGGTCTCGTATGCTTGATCGATTCTGCACTCTCTCACGTAGACTACTATGCACTTGGCCCTTGGGAGAACGCTTGCGACCGTCGCGATGGCGTAGTGGCTGGCCGTTACACCACCACGCCTGCCGCCATGGTAGAGCCCAACATGAAGCCGCAGACTACGGGCAACCGCGAAGAACTCCGTGAACTCACCCTCACTGATGGCAAGGGCTTCGGCGTGAAGATGCAGACGGAGGGTCGCGTAAACTTCTCGCTCATCCCTTATACTGACGAAGAACTGATGAATGCCAAGCACTACTGGGAACTCCAGCCCAAAGCCCACAACGTGCTTCACCTCGATGCTTGGATGCGCGGTATAGGCAACGCTTCGTGCGGACAGGATGTGGGCACACTGCCCATGTTCTGCGTGCCCAACCACGTGCTCACTTACAAGGTGCGCATCTCTAAGAAGTAATTATTCCTTTAACGCGTTGGTGGAAATCTTGTCAGAACTGATTTACGAATTCCACCAACGCGTATTGTTTTAAGAAAAATGTATCAGAAATTCATCATCACCCAAGAAGGTGTGCTCCGCTTTGGCCACGTCTATCTGCACCGCGATCTTTTGCGTGCTGGCGAGACGTGTCCCAACGGCGGCGGCCTTTGGACCATCGACGAGGGGCGTCGAGCCTTGTTGCTCTACGGCCGTTCGTTCGACTTTGGTAAACCCAATTTTGGTGCGCTACGCAGCGTCGACTGGAGTGGGGTGGGTGGTCAGCCTCTCGAACTCATCTACCAGCCCCATTGGCCTAATGTCGAGGTGGAGATGAGAGTGTGGTAACATAGTTTTTAGTTATGAGGTTATAAGGTTATAAAGTTACTTTTTCATCATAAATGCATGTGCTGAATGGATCCTTTATAACCTTATAACCTAAAAATTCAAAACCTCTAAAGCAAAATGATATGACACACGGACACGAAGTACTCCACATGATGGAGGGAAATGCTTACGTAAGTAAGCAAGAACTTGTAGATGCCATCCAAGCCCGCTTTGGCAAGGAGGAGCGATTCTATACCTGCTCTGCCACTGACATGACGGCTGCTGAGCTTGTCGACTTCCTCTATGCCAAAGGCAAGTTTATGCCTGCTGAGACCGATGGCTTTACCGTTGATGCGAGCAAGGTCTGCAAGCATTAAGGAGGAGCTATTCTATATTATTGGGTATAACAAAGAAAAGAGCCTATAGGATTCATGTCCTATAGGCTCTTTTCGGTAATATATGAGGCAGTGATTAGGCCAGTGCCAGCTCTACCACCTTCTTCACAGCGTCTTCAAGGCCGGTAGCGTCTTTACCGCCAGCAGTAGCGAAGTGGGGAGCACCGCCGCCGCCGCCCTTGATGAGCTTAGCGGCTTCGCGCACGAGCTGACCCGCATTGAGCTTGCGGCTCTCTACGAGGTTCTTGCTAATCATCACGGTGAGCAAAGGCTTGCCCTCGTGAGTAGAACCGAGCACGCAGAGCGTATCGTTGGGCAGTGTGCCAGCGATCTGGAATGCAAGGTCCTTCACGGCGTTGGGCTCGATGGCTGTGGGGATTACACACTTCACGAGTTTCACGCCGTCAACGTCTTCTGCATTCTTTACGAGGCGGTCGCGCGTCTCGGCGAGCTTCTCCTTCACGTAGCCTTCCACCTGCTTCTTCAGTCCGTCGTTCTCCTCGATGGTCTTCTTGATCACAGAGGTGAGGTCCTTCGCATTGTTGAAGAACGACTTCAAGCCTGTGAGCATATCCTGCATGCTGTATACGCTCTCTTCGGCAGCCTCGCCCGTGATGGCCTCTATACGGCGCACACCAGCGGCCACGCTGCTTTCGCTAATGATGCGGAGCAATCCGATACGGCCTGTGCTCTTGGCGTGGCAACCACCGCAGAACTCTACGCTCTTGCCAAACTGCACTACGCGCACCTTGTCGCCATACTTCTCGCCGAAGAGTGCGATAGCGCCGAGCTTCTTAGCCTCGTCCATGGGCACGTCGCGATGATCCTGCAAGGGTATGTCTTCGCGAATGCGGCGATTGACGATGCGCTCCACCTGGCGAAGTTCTTCGGGACTGACTTTCTGGAAGTGAGAGAAGTCGAAGCGGAGATAATCCGGGGTGACGAGCGAACCCTTCTGCTCCACGTGTGAGCCGAGCACTTCGCGCAGGGCTTGGTCGAGCAGGTGAGTAGCAGTATGGTTGGCCTCGCTGCCGCGGCGGAACTTAATGTTCACCTCGGCATGGAAGGTAGCTTCGGGATTCGTGGGGAGCTTCTTAGTGAGATGGATAGGCAAGTTGTTCTCGCGCTTCGTATCGAAGATTTCGATCTTCTCGTCGCCATCTACGAGCACGCCCTGATCGCCTACCTGACCACCCATTTCAGCGTAGAAGGGAGTCTGGTCGAGCACGAGCTCGAAGTAAGTCTGCTTCTTCTGCTGCACGCGGCGGTAGCGCAGGATGTGGCAGTCACAGTCGGTGAGGTCCCATCCGAGGAATTGCGTTTCGCCCTCGCGGAGGATCACCCAGTCGTCGGTCTCCACAGCGGCAGCGTTGCGTGCGCGCTCCTTCTGCTTCTGCATCTCGGTGTTGAATCCCTCTTCGTCCACCTCGAGACCATTTTCGTGGCATATCAGCTCGGTGAGGTCGAGCGGGAAGCCGTAAGTATCGAAGAGCGTGAAAGCCTTTTCGCCATCGACGGTCTTCTTGCCCTCCTGCTTAGTCTGGCTGATCACGCCCTCGAGCATGTTGATACCCGTAGAGAGCGTGCGGAGGAAGCTCTCCTCCTCTTCCTGCATCACGCGGCCGATGAGCACCTGCTGCGCTTTGAGTTCGGGATAAGCTCCGCCCATCTCTTCTACCAATGTCGGCACGAGGCGGCAGAGGAATGCTTCGCGCTGTCCGAGGAAGGTGTAAGCATAGCGTACGGCACGACGCAGAATGCGGCGAATCACATAGCCCGCCTTCGCATTGGAGGGCAGCTGCCCATCGGCAATAGAGAATGCGATGGCGCGCAAGTGGTCGGCAATCACGCGCATGGCCACGTCCACCTTCTCGTCCTTGCCATACGTAAAGCCCGAGAGCTCGCCAATCTTCTTGATGATAGGCTGGAAAATGTCGGTGTCGTAGTTGGAGTTTTTGCCCTGAATGGCACGTACGAGTCGTTCGAAGCCCATACCCGTATCGATCACGTTCATGCCCAGGGGCACGAGTGAGCCATTAGCCTTGCGCTCAAACTGCATGAACACGATGTTCCAGATTTCGATCACCTGGGGATCGTCCTTGTTGACCAGTTCGCGTCCGGGCACCTTAGCCTTTTCCTCGGGAGTACGGCTGTCGAGGTGAATTTCCGAGCAAGGTCCGCAGGGACCCGTGTCGCCCATTTCCCAGAAGTTGTCGTGCTTATTGCCGTTGATGATGTGGTCGGCGGGCACGTGTTTAGCCCAATATGAGGCAGCTTCGTCGTCGCGCTTGAGGCCTTCCTCTTCTGAGCCTTCGAATACCGTCACGTAGAGGTCTTTCGGGTCGAGGTGAAGCACGTCGACAAGGTATTCCCAAGCATAGTCGATGGCGCCCTCTTTGAAGTAGTCGCCAAAGCTCCAGTTGCCGAGCATCTCGAACATGGTGTGGTGGTAAGTATCGTGGCCTACCTCTTCCAGGTCGTTGTGTTTACCGCTTACGCGGAGACACTTCTGAGAGTCGGCACGGCGGCGTGGCTCTGGATCGCGCTGTCCCAAGATGATGTCCTTCCACTGGTTCATACCAGCGTTGGTAAACATCAGCGTAGGGTCGTCTTTAATCACCATCGGTGCAGAGGGCACGATGGTGTGTCCCTTCGACTCAAAGAATTTCTTGTATGAGTCGCGGATTTCGTTAGCTGTCATCATATTATGAGTATGTTGTTTTTTAAAATGTAGTGCAAAGATAGTGCAATCTGAGGGCAGAGCAAAGCAAGTTTGCTTGTTTTTGGAGCGAGTCTTCGCATAAGTGGGGAAAAATCCTGATACTGCGGTGCAGATGCTACAGCATAGGAGGCGTAGAAAGGTTAGTATAAACTGCTTCATGCTGCAAAGTTGTGATGAAAAATCGGGCGGTGCAAAAAGAGTGAACAATCTGTACACTTTTTCTTCTTCTCCACCTCCTTCCTCGCGTGCGCGCATGCCCGTGCGCATTACAGTCGATTTCTCATGCAACTGCTTGCACTACTGCCCGCTGGCTGATTTAATGCTTTTGAAAATCAAGATGTTACGTTGTAATATTCTCCTTAGCTTGCTTGCACCTTTACCGTCACTCCCCTTGCACTGCATTTTTCTGTACCTTCTCGAGAAAATTACCCCTTGATGGTGTGAAAATTAGTGGTAGGACCTGTAAAAATTATCCTATGGAAGCGTTGTTCCGCCTCGGTAGGGAAAGAGTGAGGGCAAAAGTGCAGGCAAAGTGTAGGCAAATCTTGTATGCTTACACTTCTTAATGTGCTGATAATCAGAAAGAAAAGATTGATAAGTGACGGCAGTGAAAGAAATTGGAGCAAAAAAGGTATGTATACGTGCGTGCGCGCGAGGGCTGTTTAGTCAGTTCTGGGGGCTACGCGTCCTCGCCTCGGCGTAAGTATGTCACTAACTTAATTCTAGTTTCGGATTTAGAATGGACGGGCTGAAAGCCCAATGATATTCATAGCCCAGGG
>CALEKA010000054.1 GCA_937898715.1 uncultured Prevotella sp. | reverse complement strand
TCTATATCTCTTACCAAGAGTTATAGATTATCCGTTGGCGGAATTTTTGGTCAACGGGTTATATATAGGAAGAAACTCACAAAACGCAGATACAGCCGATTCTTTTTTATCAAAAAAACTTACGAAATGTTTGCTATAAACAAAAAATGTGCTACTTTTGCCGCAAGAAACAGCAAAACAATAAACGATTGGAAGTTCTGAGGCGCATTGCGCTAAAGCTTTTCGATGCTTGCTATATTAATTAAGGTGTCTGTGACACTCCTTATTTATAAGAAGCAGGACAGAATAAGAGCACTTCTGACCGATTCACTTATACAATACTCAAGATGTTGAACAACGCATTCTTCTTTTACGGTTTTTATTTTTACTTTGCCGGACAAGCAGAGCGGGATGTCGCATGCCAACATCAAACAGTTTGACAATGAAATACGAAATCCCGCTTCCGAACAAGGAGCGGGATTTTTGCTACAATAACTACTTTACGAGATTCGGGAGAACGGATGGCTTCAGCCCAACAGACTGACTCTTCATTCTCAACAAAGCATAAGAATCATTTAGACACACAGGAAGAGCTCATGAAGAAAATCGCAATACAAGGCATCAAAGGTTCGTTCCACGACATTGCCGCCCATCAATACTTCGAAGGCGAAGATATCGAACTCATCTGTTGCGACACGTTCGAGGACATATTCAGCCAAATGCGTGAAGACTATTCACGGCTCGGACTGATGGCTATAGAAAATACCATTGCAGGATCGCTGCTCCACAATTACGACCTGCTTCGCCAAAGCGGCATGACCATCGTGGGAGAGCACAAACTCCACATCGAGCACAGCATTATGTGCCTGCCCGAAGACGATTGGGACACGCTTACGGAAGTTAACTCTCATCCTGTGGCTCTCGCCCAATGTCATGACTTTCTGAAGAAGCACCCTGGACTTAAGGTAGTGGAAGCTGAAGATACTGCTGGCTCGGCAGAGATGATTAGCCGCAAGCAAATGCGCGGACATGCTGCAATCTGTCATGCCGGTGCTGCCCCACTCTATGGCATGAAGATATTGGAGAAAAGCATTGAGGACAATAAGCACAACTATACGCGCTTCCTGCTCATCTACGATCCATGGTCGGCGGACAAACTGCGCGATCCGCACCTCACGAACAAGAGTAGCATCGTATTCTCACTACCCCACGAAGAGGGCTCGCTCTCACAAGTGCTAAGCATCTTCTCATTCTATAAGATCAACTTGACGAAGATTCAGTCGCTCCCGATTATTGGTCGCGAATGGGAATATCTGTTCTACGTAGACGTGACCTACGACGACTATACGCGCTACCGCCAAAGCATTGACGCCGTAAGGCCGCTCCTGCGAGAGCTAAAGATTTTAGGAGAATACAATGCTAAGTAAGTTTGGAGTTTTGAGGTTATGAGGTTATAAGACCGCTTCGCTCCGTTTGGAGTTTGGAGGTTATGAGGTTATCCTAATGAGTTTGGAGTTTTGAGGTTATGAGGTTATAAAGTAACCTTTTGACTCATCGACTGATTCTTATCCTTTGATCTCTTTCCATTGAACATTGCACAAAACACTCCATGCTTCTTCACATAGACAAAGAATAAATACAAAGAAATACTGACTTAACCATGACACAACATATTCAACCCGCTAAGCGCTTGGAAAGCGTGAGTGAATACTACTTCTCGCGTAAGGGTAAAGAAGTGGCACGCATGAACGCTGAAGGCAAAGACATTATCTCGTTGGCTATCGGTTCGCCCGATATGCCTCCCTCACAAGAGACTATCGACACGCTCTGCCGAGAGGCTCAAAACCCCAATGCTCACGGCTATCAGCCCACTACAGGTATTCCACAGTTGAGAGAGGCTATGGCGGGATTCTACAAGCGATGGTTCAACGTTGACCTTGATCCCAAGACCGAGATTCAGCCGCTTATTGGCTCCAAAGAGGGCATTCTGCATACTACTTTGGCCTTCGTCAATCCGGGTGATAAGGTCCTTGTGCCCAACCCTGGATATCCCACTTACACTTCGCTTTCGAAGCTTCTCGGTTGCACCATCGTCAATTACAATCTGCGTCCGGAGAACGGATGGCAGCCCGACTTTCATGAACTTGAACAGATGGACCTCACCGACGTGAAACTTCTCTGGTGTAACTATCCCAACATGCCGACGGGTGCTCCTGCACGTAAGGAGACTTACCAGAAGCTCGTAGACTTTGCCCGTCGTCACAACATCGTGGTGGTAAACGACAACCCTTACTCTTTCATTTTGGGCAAAGAGCACCTCAGCATTCTGCAGATACCGGGAGCAAAGGACTGCTGCATTGAGTTTAACTCTATGAGTAAGAGCCACAACATGCCTGGATGGCGCGTGGGCATGCTCGCTACGAATGCCACATTCATCAGTTGGATACTCAAGGTAAAGAGCAATATTGATTCGGGTACTTTCCGCCCCATGCAGTTGGCAGCAGCACAGGCTTATCAGAACAGCGATGAATGGCACACTGAAGCCAACGTCAACGTTTACGCCCGACGCCGCAAACTCGCTGGTGAAATCATGGACGCGCTGCACTGCGAGTACGATCCCTCACAGGTGGGCATGTTCCTTTGGGGCAAAATTCCCGATACGTATGCCGACGTAGAGGATCTCACCGAGAAGGTGCTCCACGAAGCTCGCGTGTTCATCACGCCTGGTTTCATCTTCGGCAGCAATGGCAAGCGCTACATTCGCATTTCGCTCTGCGCTAAAGAAGAGAAATTGGCTGAAGCACTTGAAAGAATCAAGAAGGTGTTTGGATAACGCTCCGTGCACCTTACGTATATAGTTTGGAGTTTTGAGGTTATGAGGTTATAAAGTTACTTCGCTTTCTTGAGCATAATCCTCTGCCCTTGTCTCTTCACATCCAGTTCTGTGGGCGACGCGTCTCGCGTCGGCGCTGAGAGGAGATTAAGAGGCCTAAACAGGGCAACTCAGAGGGAGTGCCGACGCGGGACGCGTCGCCCACAGAACTGATGAATAGCCTTACTACAGACCTCCAAACTTTAAACCAACAATCATCCGTAAACAACTAAAAACTTATCTTTATTATGGCACTTAATCTGACTCCACTCAATCTGACCGACCACGACGACAAGCGTCCTGTAGTAATAGCTGGTCCCTGCTCTGCTGAGACAGAAGAACAAGTAATGAACACTGCTACGCAACTTTCGAAGAAGGGCATCAAACTCTTCCGCGCAGGCATTTGGAAGCCCCGTACCAAACCCGGAGGCTTCGAAGGTGTAGGCGAAGAAGGTCTTCCTTGGCTCAACCGCGTGCAGAAAGAACTCGGCATGAAGGTATGCACAGAGGTAGCAACCCATGCTCACGTAGAAGCTTGCTTGAAAGCGGGCGTTGACTTGCTTTGGATCGGTGCACGTACTGTGGCCAACCCCTTCGCTATGCAGGAGATTGCCGACACACTGAAGGGTGTAGACATCCCCGTATTGGTAAAGAACCCAGTTAACCCTGACTTGGAACTGTGGATTGGTGGTCTCGAACGTATCAACCAGGCTGGCATCACTCGCTTGGGCGTTATCCACAGAGGATTCTCTACTTACGAGAAGAAGCTCTATCGCAACTTGCCTATGTGGCACATTCCCATCGAACTTCGTCGCCGTTGCCCGGGACTTCCTATCTTTGGCGATCCCAGCCATATCGGTGGTAAGCGCGAACTCATCGCTCCATTGGCTCAACAAGCTATGGACCTCGGATTCGAGGGTCTTATCGTAGAGAGCCACTGCAACCCTGACGCTGCATGGAGCGATGCCAGCCAGCAGGTTACTCCTGATGTACTCGACTTCATCCTCGACAAACTCGTGATCCGTAAGATTACGGAGACTACGGAAAGTCTTAACGCGCTTCGTGGCCAGATTGACGAAATCGACAACTCTCTCATCGAACTTCTCGCTAAGCGCATGCGCATCAGCCGCGAGATTGGTGAATACAAGCGTCAGCACGACATGACGGTGGTTCAGACGAGCCGCTACACGGAGATTCTCGACAAGCGTGGTGCTCAAGGTGTGCTCTGCGGCATGTCGTCCGACTTCATCAAGGATGTATTCGAAAGCATTCACGAGGAGAGCGTTCGCCAACAGATCGATGTGATGAACAAATAAAGCATGTTTGTGAATTTCTAAGTATTAAGTATAAAGTATTAAGTATTACAAACTTGCGAATTTCAAGTAATAAGTAATACATGCTTGCTCGATTCTGTTTGGGCGATGGGTTACTTATTACTTGCTTTCTTGCTCTTGCCTGCTCTGTGGGCGACGCGTCTCGCGTCGGCATAGCCACATCGTGATTATTGAGCGAGAAGCACAATCGTTTAGCATTTTATAAGCTAACACTGCGCCATTCCCATTGGCACATTAATAAATTAGCAAATTAACCCAATGAAGATTCTTATACTGGGTGCAGGAAAGATGGGATCGTTCTTCGTTGACCTGCTGAGTTTCGATCACGAAACGGCGGTCTACGACGTAGATCCTAAGCGCCTGCGCTTTATGTACAACACACAGCGTTTTACTACGGTCGAGGAAATCGAGGAGTTCAAACCCGAACTCGTGATCAATGCCGTAACGCTGAAATATACACTCGACGTATTCCGCACCATTATCCCTCACCTACCCTCCGACTGCATACTGAGCGATATAGCTTCCGTTAAGACTGGATTCAAGGAGTTTTATGAGAGCACAGGCATGCGCTATGTGTCTACCCACCCCATGTTTGGCCCTACTTTTGCTAATCTGGGTGCACTAAGCACAGAGAATGCCATCATCATCAACGAAGGCGACTATATGGGACGCATCTTCTTCCGCGACCTGTACAATCGTCTCGACCTCCACATCTGCGAATACACATTCAACCAACACGACGAGATGGTGGCCTACTCTATCGGTACGCCTTTTGTAAGTACGTTCGTATTTGCCGCCGTAATGAAGCATCAAGATGCACCGGGTACAACGTTTAAGCGCCACATGCAGATCGCTCGTGGCGTACTGGGCGAAGATGATACATTGCTGCGTGAAATTCTCTTCAATCCTCACACAAGCGGACAGGTGGAGAAGATTCGCGAAGAGCTCAAGGTGCTCCTCAATATCATTGATGCTAAAGACGAAAAGGCATTCAATGCTTATCTGAAGAATATCCGAGAGAACATTAAATAAACTTTTCCCAAGTAATAAGTAATAAGTAACAAGTAATACATTTCCCTTGGGAGAAGTATTAAGTATAAAGTATTAAGTATAAAGTATTAAGTATTACATTCTGGTTGATAGCCTTTCAGCCCGCATGTAATACTTAATACTTTATACTTAATACTTTGTTTTACATAGTCCTATTATTCCACCTCAAGCACAAGTCCCTTCAAGTACTCTCCCTCGGGATGATAGATATTGATGGGATGATCAGCTGGCTGATGGAGCTGATGAAGAATGCGTACGTGGCGTCCACTCTGCGCTGCTGCTGTAAATACAGCCAAGCGGAATTGATCCTTGTTGACCGCCTGCGAGCAGCTGAAAGTAAAGATGATGCCACCGGGCTTAATCTTACGAAAAGCAATAGCATTAAGACGCGTATAGCCCTTCAATGCACGCTGAAGCGCATCCTTATGCTTGGCAAAGGCAGGCGGATCAAGCACAATGAGGTCGTAGTTACTACCCGCTTGTTCTAAAAACTTGAAAGCATCTTCCGCAAAGGCTTCGTGACGCTTGTCGCCAGGGAAGTTCATCTCCGCATTAGCACGCGTAAGGTCGATAGCCTTGGCTGAAGAGTCTACCGAGTGAACGAGGTTAGCTCCACCTCGCATGGCGTATACACTGAAGCCTCCAGTATAGCAAAACATATTGAGCACATTGCGTCCCTTGGCATAATGCTCGAGCAGAGAGCGATTTTCACGTTGGTCTACAAAGAAGCCTGTCTTCTGACCACGCAGCCAATCAATATGAAATTTTAGTCCGTTCTCGGTAGCCACATTGCCCTCGTCGTGTCCGCGCAAGAAACCATTCTCTTGATGCAGATCGGCCTTAAAGGGAAGCGTCGTTTCCGACTTATAATATACATTGTCTATCAATCCATCGGAAGCTGCAATCAATGCGTCGGCTATTTCCTCACGACATACGTGCATTCCCACAGAGTGAGCTTGCATCACAGCCGTACGTCCATACACATCGATTACGAGACCAGGCAAACGATCGCCCTCACCATGAACAAGGCGATAGATGTCATTGTCCTCACGACCTGTAAGCTGGAGAGCCTTACGCAAACGGAATGCTTCGAACAGACGACGTTGCCAAAAATCATGATTGATCGGTTCGTCTTCGAAGGTAAGCATACGCACGGCGATAGATCCTATCTGATAGTGGCCATAGCCCATGAGTTCATCTTCAAAGGACAATACGCGCACAATATCGCCTTCATTTAAGGGACCATTAGCACCTGCAATAGCTCCTGAGAACACCCAAGGATGGAAACGCTTAAGACTTTCGCTCTTGCCTCTACGCAGAAAAATTGTTGTGATGCCGCCCACATATGGAGCATCGATATGCTTCATCTCGTGCGAAGCTTTCTTGTTAGAATATTTCATTGCTGATTGGGGGATTGTACGGGTTCTGATTCTATGAGTTGGAAGTTACGCGAATCCTTAAGCGTTTTCAGTTCGTTATAAAGCTGTATACAAGTGTAGGCATCGGTCGCGGCATATACTTTTTGCGACTCCGTGAGTGTATCGGCCTCCCAATTGGAGAGCTGAGCCGACTTAGATATACGCATATGGAACACGTTGGCATAGAGTTTCTGCAGACTCATATCGAGTATGCCCATCTGCTTCGCATAGTCTTGCAGATCGATATATCCGCCGGGAACGAACGAAGCATCTCGACGGCGAAGCATCAAGAAATCGTCTTTCAGGGAGAGGCCGACCTTGAGCACGCTTTTGTCTGCCATAAGCTGCGAAAGACAAGGCAAGAAGCCCGTTTCGTTCAAGCGGAATAAGAAGCACAACTCCTCATTGGCCACTTGCAGAAGAGCCACTTTATGACTTTCTCCCTTGCGAAATGAAGGACGCGTCTCGGTGTCGATGCCCAAGATAGGCGATTGGCGAAGCACCTCTACCGCCCTTATGGCTTCGCTTTCACTCTTTATTACGTAGATTCTCCCTTGGAATGCAAAGCGCGGAAGGGGAGATATGAATGATTTGCTGGTTTTTATAAATAACTGGCGCACCTTATTATGGATTGGAATGATAAGTTATAGGCAATTCCTTCAAATTGCGAGTTGAAGATCAACCTTTCACAGAAAGGTAGACGTCGTGAATAGCACGCAAAGCATTCAGAAGCTTTTGTCCCCACTGCAGGTCAAACTCTTCCATAGCCTCATAGAGCGCCACTTGCATAGATTCCTCGTAGCCCTCACGAAATGCTTCAACTAATTCTCTGAGTTGCTGATACACGTCAGCTAAGTTCTCGCTGATTGTACAGAGCACAGGGTGTTCGGAATATTTAAAGTCCTCTACAAACACATCGAGGAAGTCATCTTTCTCCCCCAAGATACGAGCCACACATCCGCGCACGTAGTCATAATCAGCTTCTGTCAACTTCTTCTCTACCCATCCAGGCTGTTCTGGCACATCACCAAGCATAGAAGCCTTCAGATAGATCATTGGAAGCAGACCGCGCATCACGTGTAAGAAATCATCCAATTCCTTACCCTCACTTTGTTCCAAATATTTACAAAATTCCGTGCTCACTGTGATAAAGTCGAGCACTGATTGCGAGTACAAATAGTTATCTTCGTTCATATAGGGTGCAAAGTTAGTGCAAGGTGAGAGAAGTGCAAAGAGAAAGCTTGCTTTTTCTTTGTACTTCCGAGCCGCAGCCTAACTTGCGCAAAGCAAAAGTTAGTGCAAACCGAACGCAATACCAAAGGAAAAAGCTTGCTTTTTACTTTGTATTGCTGAGGTGCAGCCTAACTTGCACGAAGTGAAAGTTAGTGCAAGGTGAGAGAAGTGCAAAGAGAAAGCTTGCTTTTTCTTTGTACTTCCGAGCCGCAGCCTAACTTGCGCAAAGCAAAAGTTAGTGCATACCGAACGCAATACCAAAAGAGAAAGCTTGCTTTTTCTTTGTACTTCCGAGCCGCAGCCTAACTTGCAATAACAAGAGGAAACTTGTTTTTCGTCTACTTCGTTCCTCTACAACATATATAGAAAAAGGAGAACATCTATACAGACATTCTCCTTGTGATGTTTATTTGGGCTTTTGTTTACTTAGCCTTTTCAACGATGGCTTTGAAAGCCTGAGGGTTATTCACAGCGAGGTCAGCGAGCACCTTGCGGTTGATCTCGATACCAGCCTTGTGAAGTCCACCCATGAGCTGAGAGTAAGAAAGGCCCTCGAGGCGTGCTGCAGCGTTGATACGCTGAATCCAAAGAGCGCGGAAGTTGCGCTTCTTGTTGCGACGATCGCGGAAGGCGTAGGTCAGACCCTTTTCCCAAGTATTCTTGGCAACGGTCCAAACGTTCTTGCGGGCACCATAGTAACCGCGGGTGAGTTTAAGGATTCTCTTACGCTTAGCTCTTGAAGCTACGTGATTTACTGATCTTGGCATTTTGTTGTTACATTTTGGAGGTTAGCGCCGCCCGATTGAATGATTAGAGGCGAACTTGGAAAGCTAAACATCCGGTTAGACTTTAATGTGTGAGATTGAAAAGTTTCGTGTTGCTCTGTTGCAGTGCAATTCCGATAAGAGATTAGCGGAGGCAGAGGAGTTCACGAACCTGACGCGTGTTAGTACCGTCAACGATAGCTACATGGTCGAGGTTACGCTTCTGCTTCTTAGTCTTCTTAGTCAGAATGTGACTGTGGTAAGCGTGACGTCTCTTAATCTTACCTGTTCCGGTGAGCGTGAAACGCTTCTTGGCACCAGAGTTAGTCTTAACTTTTGGCATTTTCTTTTGTTGTTTAATTGTTAATATATCACTGCGGCTACGTGAGATACCGAACGCAGCGCGCAAGCTTTTCTATATAGGAATAGAAATCTTTAGAATTCCTCGCCTTCAACGAAGGGACCAGTGTATTCTTTCTTAGCCTTTACTTGAGGAGCTTTCTTAGCTGGTTTTGCGGGAGCAGCTTCGTCAGCAGAATTGGCTTCCGACGCAACTTCTGCAACTTTCTTGGGAGCGCCCGTCTTCTTAGGAGCGATGAAGAGAATCATACGCTTACCTTCGAGCACAGGCATCTGCTCTACCTTGCCATACTCTTCGAGATCGTTGGCGAAACGAAGCAAAAGCACTTCACCCTGCTCTTTGAAAAGGATTGAGCGACCACGGAAGAACACGTAAGCCTTCACCTTATCACCTTCAGAGAGGAATTCCTTGGCGTGCTTCAGTTTGAAGTTGTAGTCATGCTCATCGGTCTGAGGGCCGAAGCGAATTTCTTTCACTTCAATCTTTACCTGCTTTGCCTTCAACTCTTTCTGACGCTTCTTCTGTTGATAGAGGAACTTGGAGTAGTTGATGAGTCGGCATACGGGGGGCACGGCATTGGGTGATATTTCTACAAGGTCAACGCCTTTCTGCTGTGCAAGCTGAATGGCTTGGCGCGTAGGCATTACTTCTGATTCCACATCGTCACCCACGATACGTACTTCGCGGTAGCGAATCTGCTCGTTAATACGATGTTGTGGCTTATTATTGTTGCGGTCGCGGCGATTATTCTTCTGCGGTGCTGGCATTAAATGTGTTGTATTGAGTTTGTTTGTTCAAGAGTTCAAGAGTTGTCTCCGCCTCCTCGCTTATAGCTTTTCGGCGAGTAGTTTCAAGCTCTCGAGCGTTCAACTTTTATTTAATCGGCTGCAAATTTACGCCATCTTTTTTGAAAGGCAAAGAGAATCAGTAATTTTTTGAAACATTTCGTGCGATTAATCACGCTTTTTCACTTGAAAAATCATGACTTTCCATCATATTGAAGAATACTTATCCCTAAGCCGCCTCCTAAGAAGAAAGGGAATTACAACATTGCGTTGCAATTCCCTTGTTATCAATACTGCTTAATTAAGCCTGAATTTAGTAATCCTTAGTCATTTCGGCCACTTCATCGTTGATCTTCTTAGCGAATTCAGCAATCGTAAGTGTACCTTGGTCGCCTTCGCCCTGCTTACGCACAGCTACAGTACCATTGGCTGCTTCCTTCTCACCTACAACGAGGAGATAAGGCACATGCTTCATTTCGTTATCACGGATCTTACGACCAATCTTCTCTGAACGATCGTCAACATAGGCACGTACGTCCTGGGCATTGAGTTCTTCGCTGACCTTCTGAGCATAGTCGTTAAACTTGTCAGAGATAGGCAATACTGCCACCTGGTCAGGAGTAAGCCAGAGGGGGAAATGACCTGCTGTGTGTTCGATGAGTACAGCTACGAAGCGTTCCATAGAGCCGAACGGAGCACGGTGAATCATTACTGGACGATGCTTTTGGTTGTCGGCACCCGTATATTCGAGTTGGAAGCGTTCGGGCAGATTGTAGTCTACCTGAATTGTACCCAACTGCCAACGACGACCGAGGGCATCCTTCACCATAAAGTCGAGTTTTGGACCATAGAAGGCTGCTTCGCCATACTCGATATGAGCAGGAAGTCCCTTTTCTTCGCAAGCTTCGATAATAGCCTGCTCGGCACGCTCCCAGTTTTCTTCCGAACCGATGTACTTCTCACGATGTACCTTATCGCGGAGTGAGATCTGAGCTTCGAACTTGTCAAACTTCAGTGCTCTGAAGATAATCATAATGATATCCATCACGCGGAGGAACTCATCCTTTACCTGCTCAGGAGCACAGAAGATATGAGCATCGTCTTGAGTAAAGCCACGCACACGCGTCAGTCCGTGGAGCTCACCGCTCTGTTCGTAACGGTAAACGGTACCGAACTCTGCGCAGCGGAAGGGCAATTCCTTATAAGAACGCGGACGCCATGCAAAGATAGCGCAGTGGTGAGGGCAGTTCATTGGTTTCAGCATGTACTCTTCGCCTTCTTCGGGAGTATGAATGGGCTGGAATGAGTCCTTACCATACTTAGCATAGTGGCCTGAAGTGACGTAAAGGTTCTTAGAACCAATGTGAGGCGTCATCACCTGCTGATAACCGTAGCACTTCTGAATCTTCTTCAAGAAGTCTTCCAAGCGCAGACGGAGCTGCGTACCCTTCGGAAGCCACATTGGCAGACCTTTACCTACGAGGTCGGAGAACATGAAGAGTTCCATTTCCTTACCGATCTTGCGGTGGTCGCGACGCTTTGCCTCTTTGAGCATCTGAAGATACTCGTCGAGGAGTTTCTTCTTGGGGAAGCTGATACCATATACACGAGTCATCATGGGGCGCTTCTCATCGCCACGCCAATAAGCAGAACTTACTGCAGTCACCTTGACAGCCTTGATAGGAGCGGTGCTCATCAAGTGCGGGCCACGGCAGAGGTCGGTATAGTTACCCTGAGTATAGGTGGTGATATGACCATCTTCAAGTTCTTCAATCAACTCGTTCTTGTAAGTCTGTCCGCGTTCTGCGAAGAACTTCAGTGCATCAGCCTTAGAGATTTCTTTGCGTACAAGAGGCTCTTTCTTCTGAGCCAATTCTTGCATCTTCTTCTCAATCTTGGGGAAATCGGTCTCGCTGATAGCTACGCCTTCGGGAGGCATTACATCATAGTAGAAACCATTCTCAATAGCCGGACCGATACCAAACTGGGTGCCAGGCCAAAGTTCCTGCATGGCTTCTGCCATGAGGTGAGCTGAGGTGTGCCAGAAGGCATGCTGGCCTTCTTCGTCGTCCCATTTATAGAGATTGATAGTAGCGTCTTCGGTAATGGGGCGATTGAGTTCAACCGTTTCGCCATTTACACCGCATACCAGCACTTCTTGCGCCAAACGCTGAGAGATGCTTTCTGCGATTTGGAGGCCCGTTACGCCGCTTTCATATTCGCGTACAGAGCCATCCGGGAAAGTAATTTTGATCATAACAAACTGGTGTTATTATTTTTGATGCCGCAAAGTTAATGCAAAGCGAGAGTACGACCAAGAAAAAAGCGAATTTTTATCCAACTTGGGCGTTTCGCTATAGTTTTAAGTTTATGAGTTTTGAGGTTATAAGGTTATAAAGTTACCTTACGACTTCTTATTCCCCTAAACGTTTAAGCTTACCTCAAAACTCCAAACTTACTTTATAACCTTATAACCTCAAAACTCCAAACTATCTTTATAACCTTATAACCTCAAAACTCCAAACTATCTTTATAACCTCATAACCTTAAAACTTCAAACCGAGCGAAGCAAACTTATAACCTCAAAACTTACCTCAAGCCCCCCCTTACCACACGACTGGCAGTGGCTTAAGCTCTGCGCCGAATTCTTTGCGGAGCCGTTCAAACAGTTCTTTTGTATCTTTGGCGAAGCCCTGGCCTTTCCACGTGCTCGTGTTGGTAAGGAACACCCAACATTGGTTGTCGGGGAATTTCATAACCAATGCACTCGTGCCTGAGAGCGTACCCGTACGAATCCATGGACCATCTTTCGGAGTGAAGTTCCACCCTAATGAGAATTTATGATTGGGCATTTCCTCCGTCATGGCTTGCACGCTCTTTGGAGAAAGGATATCGGGATAGTGTGGATCACCATCTATGGCAGAGATGAAGTGGCACAACTCTGCTGCCGAAGCACACCATGCGCCAGCGCCAAGCAGATGAGGAATGTTGTTCTCGCCGTAACACTTCACCACCATACGTCCGCTATTATTAAACTCTTCGATAGGCTCAGCTTCCTTGTGCATATAGTACTTCACTTCGCGAGGATGGCGATCTTTGTAATAATTGCCAGCAATGTGAAAATCGTAACAGCCTGCGGGACGAAGCACGTACTTCTGCATAAATGCTTCGTAGCTCATGCCCGAGCGCTTCTCGATGATGAGCGAGAGAAGCATGTAGCCAATGTTGCAATACTTTTGTCCTTGTCCAGGTTGATAACTCAAGTGTCGCTTCTTCAGCACAATGCGTAGCAGTTCGGGATTGGTAGGCGGAGTGCTGAGGTGGTTTTGCATCATGATATAGCGCGTGGAGAACATTGGATCACCCGCATAGTTGGTGAAGCCTGCTTGATGGCGCAAGAGTTGTTCTACGGTGATATCGAGATACTTCGTGTCTTGAATTGCGTTGGTATAAGCAGTATCATTGAGTATGCCTCGTGGACCAAACACGTGATCTGCGAGCCGCACCTTACCCATCTCTTGAAGTTTCATGATGCCCACGGCCGTAACGAGTTTTGATACGGAGGCTATGCGCATGATGTTGGAAGGCTCCATCCGTTGACCTTTTTCCTTTTCTGCCCAACCATAACCCTTGGCAAATACCAACGAATCATTGCGCGAAACTGCCAACTGTGCACCATTCACCTCCCACCGTTTCAAATACTTTTCGATAATCTCGTCCATCTTCTCCGTACCAGCATAGGACGACATGGCATTGGTAAGCGAATCGTTTAAGTGGGGCTGCACGGATTCGGCTTCAGCGTCTGCTTTAATAACTTGTCGGCCATGCTTAAAAGCCATATAGCCTACAACGATTAGTGCCACAACGGCAATGAGGGCCTTTATCTTCTTATAGTTGAGTTTGCGTTTCTTCTTTCTTTGAACAGGCATGATTTAGTTTGGAGGTTATAAAGTGAGTTTGGAGGTTATAAAGTGAGTTTGGAGGTTATAAAGTGAGTTTGGAGGTTATGAGGTTATAAAGTGAGTTTGGAGGTTGGAGGTTCGAGAAGTCTTAAGGCAACTTTATAACCTTATAACCTCAAAACTTCAAACTACCCCCTCAACCCACCTTGCAACCTCAAAACTTCAAACTAATTACGCCTACCATAAAGCACAATGCTCAAGCAAGCACACGCAGCAAGCAACATCGGATAGAAAAGGTAAGGAATAATATCAATAGGGCTTATCAGCGCCAAGCCACTTGCCATGAGCAATTGTGCTCCGTAGGGCAGAATGCCTTGCATGATGCATGAGAAGATATCAAGCAAACTTGCAGCACGCTGGCGACTCACGCCATAGCGTTCGCTGATATCCTTGGCGACAGAACCTACGGAAAGAATAGCCACCGTATTATTAGCCGTGCAGCAGTTGGTCAGCGCCACAAGAATAGAGATACACCATTCTGCTCCTCTGCGAGAACTAACCCTTCGGGTAAGTCCACGTACGAGGTAGGTCACCCCCCCACCCTTTCTTACCACTTCGAGCAGTCCACCCGCCATCATGGAGATGAGTATCAAGTCGCCCATGCCCGTAATGCCTTGAGCCATAGAGTCTATCCATCCTCCAAGAGAGTAAGCACCATCTGCCACGCCCACAATGCCCGTTAGCACCGTACCCAGACAAAGCACCAACAGCACATTCACACCGCAGATGGCCAATATCAACACCATAGCATAGGGCAAGACTTTCCACAAATAAAGTGCTTGCTGCTGTACGAGCCCCGATTGTCCACGTTCGAAGCCCATGACTACATATATAAGGAAGCAAATCAACGCAGCAGGCAACACGATGCGAAAGTTCGTGCGAAACTTATCGCGCATATTGCACCCCTGCGTACGAGTGGCTGCTACGGTCGTATCAGAAATAAACGAGAGATTATCACCAAAGAACGAGCCACCCACTACGGCAGCCACCATGAGCGGGAGTAAGGTTCCCGTACGCTGTGCCATCTCAGAAGCCACAGGCACAAGTGCCACAATCGTACCCACAGAAGTTCCGATACAGATTGATACCACACATGCGGCTAAGAACAATCCACCCAACACTACGGAGGACGGCAAGCAGTAGAGCGTCAAATCGACCGTTGCGCTCACAGCCCCCATAGCCTTGGCCGACGAGGCAAAAGCACCTGCCAAGATAAAGATCCACACCATCAAGAGCAGATTGCTTCGACCAGCGCCATGAGAGAAAGTATGCACACGTTCTTCCACGCGATAGCCACGCAGCGTAAAGAGTGAGGCAATGCTCGTGATGAGAAATACCACCGTCATCGGCACTTTAGAGAAATCCTTCATCAAAATGCCCATTGCAGCCATAAGCAATGCCAATAAGAGGAGGGGAAGCAGGGCCACCCAGCCCCGTCGGCGCGGACGCAAGCGCCGGTCTTCATGTTGAGATACGTTCATTTCTTTTACAATTTGAATGCAAAGTTAGAAAATAATATGTACATTTGCAATGCACTAAGGCACTTGCCGCAGTGCGTATTCGTATATTCGTATGCTTGCCCGCCTTGGGTGAGCACACAAAACAATATTTTGTTATGCTTAAGCAAATCATCAATGGTCGCATCCTGACTCCCCAAGGTTGGCTTGAAGGCGGCTCTGTAATTATCGACGGAAACAAGATTAAATCTGTTTCCAACTGCGACCTTCACATCGAAGGCGCTCAGGTGATCGACGCTAAGGGCTGCGTAGTAGTGCCTGGCGGTATCGAAATGCACGTACACGGTGGTGGCGGTCGCGACTTTATGGAAGGCACAGAAGAAGCTTTCCGCGTAGCCATCAATGCTCACATGAAGCATGGTACTACCTCTATCTTCCCCACCCTCTCTTCATCTACCGTGCCTATGATTGAGGCTGCCTGCGAAACGTGTGACAAGCTCATGGCTGAAGAGAATTCTCCCGTGCTCGGTCTGCACCTCGAAGGTCCGTACTTCAACCCCGCACAAGCCGGTGCTCAGATCCCCGAATGGATCAAACCACCTGTAGCTGAAGAGTACGAACCTCTGCTCGAGAAGTACAAATGTTTGAAGCGTTGGGACGAAGCCCCCGAGCTCCCTGGTTCTACAGAGTTCATCACCGCCTGCCGCAAGCATGGTGTACTCCCCGCAATTGCTCACACACGCGCTAAATATGAAGACGTGCTCGCTGGTCATGACGCAGGTATGACACATGCCACCCACTTCTACAATGCCATGCCCGTGGTCTATAAGAATCGTGAATTCAAAGTGCCCGGCACTGTAGAGAGCATCTTCGCACTGCAAGACATGACAGTCGAAATGATCGCCGATGGCATACACGTGCCTCCCGTAATGCTCCGCATGATCTATCAGATCAAGGGTGTAGAAAAGACCGCTCTTATCACCGATTCACTCGCTTGCGCTGCTACAGAGGGCGATGCTGCATTCGATCCTCGTGTAATCCTCGAAGACGGTGTATGCAAACTCGCCGACCGCTCTGCATTGGCTGGTTCTATCGCTACGATGGACCGCTTGATCCGCACTTGCGTACAGATGGCCAACATCCCCTTGGAAGACGCATGCCGCATGGCAAGCGAGACTCCTGCCAAGATCATGGGTGTGTTCGACCGCAAGGGTTCACTCGAAGCAGGCAAGGACGCCGACCTCATGATGTTCGACGACGACCTGAAACTCACCTACGTAATGCAGATGGGCAACGAGGTGACCAACGAACTTTAAACCCTACATAGGGCGCTACACACTCCGCTCAATAGCGTGCGTTTCATAGCGTTCATAATTCACCATTCCTGCCGCATGGCTTTTCCACAGAGAAGAGCCATGCGGCTTTTCTTTTATAATCATTTGTATTTCAAAGCGTTAATAGTGAATCAGCCGTACGCAGATGTACGTTTCCTCGTTTCAAAACAGGAAGCAAGAAATTCGTCAATGTATTCTATTTGAACAGTTATAAAGGGCAAGAAATAATCTAAATCTTCATGTATTGTCAGTAAAAATCATGTAATTGACGACTCATTTCGTTCGATATGAACATTCATTTCGTTCGATAAGAACATTCATTTCGTTCGATATGAACATTCATTTCGTTCGAAATGAGATAATTAAAAGGGAGTCTAAAAACAATTCGCCGATGTTTTTTATAGTACATGATAGTACACTTATAAGAAATATAACTGAAGTCTCTGATTTAGAATGGGTGGGCTTTCAGCCCGCTCTGTCAAATCCGAGACTTCAGCAAGTATATGCAAAAAAGGGGATAACGGACTGCTGCCCCAGCCACCAAAGGTCAACTTCAAAGTGTTATTCTATAGTTCTGTGGGCGACGCGTCCCGCGTCGGCATCGTCTGCGAAACTATTTGTCCCTACTTTATATGTGGACACTGTTTGCTCGCTTGAGATGCCGACGCAAGAACGCGTCGCCCACAGAACTGAGTGAAAAATCTCTGAGTAGACTGGCGCTGCCGAGGCAAGGACGCATTACGTTTTCTCTATCTCTTCAGCTTACTATATCCCTTATATAGGAAGCGAGCAAGGCCGTATACGTAACGGCGGAAGCCGGGCTGATAGGCAAGCAGATGATCAAACCAAGAGAGATGTTTGCCAACTGTACGAACCACGATGCCCACATAGATCATAGCGAAGAGCGTACCTATGCCTACGATGTACCATTGCCATGCTCCGAAGAATACGTAGCAGAATACTACGGCTAATACTACGAGCATCGTATCGACCATGATCTTTACTTTGGGAAACTCTATGCCCGTCACTACGCTGATTGCTACAGGAAAGCCTTCACCTGGCATGGTAACAGAACCACAACGTACTTCTAAGGCGATACCGAGTCCTAAGATGGTGCAACCTACCAACTGCGATACGGATTTCCACACAAGCGTGGTAGGTACGAGCCACTGCGTGAGGAGCATATTAAAGTCGATTAACGAGCCAAATACGAAGCCTACTAAGAGCTGAAACAACTGTACGGGTTCGAACTTTCTGCGCAATACAGCTATCTGCCCTAACACCAATATGCCATTCATAATATAGGTATACTGCCCGATCGTGAGCTGAGGCACGCCCATGCCCTTCTTTCCCGCCGTTTCAAACACGTAGGGCAAAGTGGAAATCACGCTCGAGCCGAGCATACTACGCACACAGACTGCTACACCAAGCGTCATGATAAATAAAGAAATGAGCAGCAAAACGTGCTGCCATAGGAAGGATGCGATACGTTCTTTTTTAGTCATATAGTAGTTTAGTTTGCTTTGTAAAAGTCCGATAAGCAAAGCACCATCGCGGCAGTTTGCTTATCGGACGTGGATGCTCTCCATGAGAGAGAGAAAGAAGTCTCGACAGAGAAGTTTACTTTTTCTTAGAAGTAGTCTTCTTCGTGGTCTTCTTGGTAGAAGTCTTCTTGGTGGTCGACTTCTTAGTCGTGGTCTTCTTCGTAGTGGTCTTCTTAGAGGATGCTTTTGAAGTAGTAGAAGAAGTAGTAGTAGTTACGGGCTTATAATACTTCAAAGCTTCGGGAAGCCACTTCTTGATGTTAGCTATACGCTTTGCATCAGAGGGGTGATCGCTCAAGAATGCCAACTTCGTGTTAGAGGATGTAGAAGCCATACGCTGCCAAAAGTCTACAGCCACATTGGGATCGTAGCCTGCCATTGCAGCAAAGATCAATCCCATATAGTCGGCTTCGCTCTCATTGTCGCGCGAATACTTCAAGCTACCCAACTTTGAACCCAGCGAGAAGGCTGTCTGACTAAGGATAGAAGTTGTGGTGCCTGCACCCGTAGCCCCTAAGATGCCGCTAAGCACTTTTGCACCCAATTGCTGCTTCACCTGTGTGCTCATCTGTTCTGCAGAGTGTTTTGCCACAGCATGAGCGATCTCATGACCGAGCACAATAGCGAGCGCTGCTTCCGACTGAGTGACGGGGAGCAAACCTTCGTATACCACGATTTTACCACCAGGCATACAGAAGGCATTGGCACTATTGTCCTTTACGAGATTGAACTCCCAATTGTAATTCTGAATAGCATCGAGACGATTGTTTTCCTTTAAGTAAGTCTCTACGGCTGTAGCCATTTTCTGTCCTACCTTCTTTACCAATGCTGTATTGGTAGCATCGGTAGAGATTTGAGCGGTCTTAAGGTAATTCTGATATTCTTGTGAACTCAAGCTGAGCACTTGCTCATCGCTTACCCAAAGTTTCACTTTACGTCCTGTCACAGGTACGACAAACTTAGACTGAGCGCTTGCGGGAGTAGCTGGTGCAAGCACGAGCATAGCCAGCATGAGCAAAAGTAACTTGATCTTCTTCATAATGCTTATAGATAATGATAGATAGGAGTAAAAAAAGCAATCCAATAAGGCCACTCCTCAGATGGGAGTGGCCTCAATGGATTGTGTATTAATCAATTAGTTGAACCAGCGTACGTAGCAGAAGTCCTGACGATTAGGCAAGTTCTTGTTCTTCGGATACATACGGTAAGCTACCTTGTAAGATCCAGCGAGGTCCACACTTGCTGTGAGCTCGAAGGTATAGAGATTGCCTTCGTGACCTACTACATTCATAGGAAGCACGGTATAGATGCTTTCGTTACCCTCAGGACCAGCCATAATGACGAGATCTACTCCGATAGCATCGTCGAGTCCTTGCTCGTCGATCACATGCTTTACAGAGAAGTCCTTACCGCTTACGAGTGCACCATTCTGGAGGTTTTCGCTACGTTCCGTGCTTACCACGCGGATGTTGTCCCAACGTTCGGCAACGCTTTCCTTCCAGTTGGCAATCTCCTTAGCAAGCTGATTATCATTAGCTGCAAGAGCCTTATAGCGAGCTGCCTCGGGATTGTAGAAGCGATCGTAGTAGTCGTCGAGCTGACGCTTCATGGTATACTGCGGAGCGATGCAAGCGATAGAGTTCTTCACCGTGCGTACCCAGTTCTCTGAATAGCCCTTGCGGTTGCGAGCGTAGTAGAGAGGAATGATCTCCTGCTCAAGCATAGAGTAGATCGTAGAAGCATCGAGACGGTCTTGGTGTTCCTGGTTCTCGTAAGTGCGACGGTCGGTAAGAGCCCAACCTGCGCCTTCACGATAGCCCTCATACCACCAGCCATCAAGCACGCTGAGGTTGACTACACCATTCATCAATGCCTTCTCGCCCGAAGTACCAGAAGCCTCGAGAGGACGAGTCGGAGTGTTCATCCAGATATCCACACCCGATACAAGACGACGAGCAAGCTGCATATCATAGTTGTCGAGGAAGAGGATCTTACCCATAAACTCAGGACGCTGAGAGATTTCGTAGATCTTCTTGATCAAGCCCTGACCTGCACCGTCAGCGGGGTGAGCCTTACCGGCGAAGAGGAACTGTACGGGGTAGTCGGGATTGTTGACAATCTTCGACAGACGATCGAGGTCGGAGAAGAGCAAGTGAGCACGCTTATAAGTGGCAAAACGACGAGCGAAGCCAATCAAGAGTGCATTAGGATTGATCTTATCGAGCAGACTTACTACGAGTGATGGGTCGCCCTGATTGCGGAGCCAGTTCTCACGGAAGCGAGCACGGATATAGTCGATGAGTTTGTTCTTCAGTGTGACGCGCGTATTCCAAATCACTTCATCGGGCACATTGTAGATCTTCTCCCAAATCTTGCTATTGCTCTGATCGTGGATGTACTCTTTACCCAGATACTTGGCATAGACTGCCTGCCACTCCTTAGCACACCATGTGGGGAAGTGCACACCATTAGTAACGTAGCCCACGTGGCTTTCTTCAGGATGGGGATTGTAGATGTCGAACCACTCATCGTGGCTGCGTTCTGCATGATTAGGACGCTCGGCTGAAGGCATATAGCCCGGCCAAATGCCCTTAAACATCTGTTGGCTCACGCGGCCGTGGAGCCAACTTACACCATTAACCTCCTGACATGTCTTGCAGAGGAAGGTGGACATACAGAACTTCTCACCCTTGTCGTCGGGATTGGTACGACCGAGACCCATGAAATCGTCCCAAGAGATGCCCAAGCGAGCGGGGAACTGATTCATATACTTATTGAAGAGACCCTCGTCGAAGTAGTCGTGACCAGCGGGTACAGGAGTATGTACGGTATAGAGAGAAGAAGCGCGAACGAGTTCGAGAGCCTCGTCGAAGGTAAGGCCACTCTCTACGTAGTCGGCCAAACGTTGCACATTGCAAAGTGCTGCGTGACCCTCGTTGCAGTGGTAGATATCCTTCTTGATGCCGAGTTTCTTAAGGGCGAGCATACCACCGATACCGAGCAAGTACTCCTGCTTGATACGGTTTTCCCAGTCACCACCATAGAGAGAGTGAGTGATACGACGGTCAAACTCTGAGTTCATATCATTATCCGTATCGAGGAGGTATAGCTTGATACGGCCTACATTGGCCACCCAAAGAGCGGCATGTACCATGAAGTTGGGGTAAGGCACGTCAACAATTACCTGATTGCCTTCAGCATCGAGCACGCGCTCGATGGGCAGACGATCGAAGTCTTGAGCTTCGTAGTTAGCAATCTGCTGACCATCCATAGAGAGGGTCTGAGTGAAGTAGCCGTAACGATAGAGGAAACCTACTGCACACATATCGACATTGCTATCAGAAGCTTCCTTCAAGTAGTCACCAGCGAGGATACCGAGACCACCTGAGTAGATCTTCAGTACGTGGTTGAGACCATACTCCATACAGAAGTAGGCTACAGAAGCACGCTTGGCATTAGGCTTCACGTCCATATACTTACGGAAGTCGCCATACACCTTGTCCATACGAGCGATGAGTTCATCATCCTTTGAGAGTTCGGTCAAACGATCATAGTCGATGCTACGGAGCAAGTCGATCGGATTCTTGTTGACCTTCTTCCAGAGGTCTTCGTCAAGGCTTGCGAAGAGTTGCTGAGCTTCTGTGCTCCAAGCCCACCAAAGGTTGTGAGCGAGTTCATCAAGCTTCTTCAAGGCTTCGGGGATGTGGCTCTTTACGTTTACCACTCTCCATGAAGGCTGATTGGCATTGCTAATCTTTACGTTCATAAAATAAAGGTTGTTGAGCTGCACCCGTCGTCGTGTGTGCGGCAGGCGCAAGCTGCGTTATTGTTAGTTGTTGTTATTCTCAAATGAAATACAAGGTTGAATATACCATCACGCTATTTGTGGCATTAATTCTTAACCTTAAGTAGTTTTTAAGCCTCATCAGCCAATGCTACGCGACGCAGGGCGAAGTCATAAGCCTCATAGTAGTACTTAATAAAGTGTTTCCACTGTGCTTGATCAGCGATGGCAGCTGCGCGTCGGCGCACTCCCGTACGCTTTCTTGCTGGCATGGCAAGCAAAGACGTGATAGTCTGTGCCATTTGGTCTGTCACCTCAAAGTAATTGCTATCATCGCGATGAATCACGCGAACACCATCTTCAAGTTGGCCTTCATGACCAAGAATGCTATCTACCCACTGTCCAAAGCCACTCAAATCAGTGGTTACACAGGGGGTATGGAAGGCACAGCTCTCAAGTGGCGTGTAGCCCCAAGGTTCGTAGTAAGAGGGATAGAGAGCCAAGTCGTTGGCAGCGAGGAGATGATAATAAGGCATATTGAATATGCCATCATTGCCCTCAAGATAGCACGGTACGAGGATTACCTTCACCTTGTCGGAAGGCAGATTCTGCAGTCCGAGTTGGCGTATCTGGCACACGATGCGATCTTGATCGAAATTGTGGAGCGTATGCGTGATGAAAGGATTGGGCAAGGCTTGTGCGTCTGCCCCACCCTTAGCGACTAAGGCTTCTTGCAAGTCCTTACGTGGACCTTCGAGCCAACAAGGCACTTCTATGAGTGCCAACACTTGCTGACTTTCGGAAGATGCGTTGAGCTGACCGCGAAGATTGGCCATGGTCTGGAGGAACACGTCGAAGCCCTTGCAGCGATAATCATTGCGTCCGCTGGTAGAGACAATTAATGTTTCGTCGGGGAGTTGACTTCCCGTCAAAGCGCTTGCCACATCGAGTATGCGACGACGTGCTTTGCGGCGAGTCTGAGTATATTGCGTGCCTTGGGGCACGAAGTCATCTTCAAATCCATTGGGCAATACCACATCGGCAGCTTTGTCGAGCAACTGCTTACACTCACGATCGGTAAAGCTACTTACTGTGGTGAAGCAGTCGGCGCGCCAAGCGCTTTGTTTTTCGATGCTATGTTTAGAGTCCATATGGAGTTCTTGTGCCATCTGATCGCCGTTGTAGCCATCAAAGTAAGCATAGAGTTCCTTGTTATTGCCCGCAATGGAGCGACCTATGCTTGTAGCATGTGTGGTAAAGATAGTAGCCACATGGGGTTGATGCTTCTTAAGGAAGAGCATGCCTAAGCCCGACATCCACTCGTGTGCTTGGTATACCACGCGATCCGTTGGCTTCAAGCAAAGTGAAATCACAGCTTCAGCAAAGCGTCCAGCTGCATACGAGAACATGGAAGCCTCATCGTAGTCGCCATAAGCATGGAGTGAGTCTACACGGAACAGATTCCATGCTTCAGCATAGATATCATCCTTAATTTCAAAGAAGGGGGCAAAGTCTACGAGTACGGCAACCGGCTGTCCGGGTACATTCCATCGACCGATGCGGCACGTCAAGCCCAAGTCTGCTGCTGCCTTTTTCCAGGCGGGCAACAACCTTTCATCTTCACAAAAATCAACGTTAGCAGTAGGTTGTTTTAAATCAGGACCGATAAAGACGAGTTTGTCCTGATAGTCAGACATAAGCGTTTTTGCACGCGAAGACAACACCGTATAGATGCCGCCCACTTTATTACATACCTCCCAACTGGTCTCGAATATATAGTCGGGAGCAAAACGTTCATTCTTCATAAAAAACTATAATAACGATGCAAAGATAATCCCTTACGAGCGAATAGCAAAGCGTTTTTGGGTAATTTTTCCGTTTTGTAACAGCTTGGTACGACATTTGTAAGATGGAGTGGCTTTATCACCTCATTTACATAGCGATTGCGCTCAACAAGCCACTAATGAGAGAGCGCACTATGAAAACCACCCGCCGACAGAGATTCTGCCTGCGGGTGGTGATGAGTCTATTCTTACAAAGTCTTTATGCCTAATCAGCGCACTAACTTCTTGCCATCGCTTGTAATAACGATGCCATGAGAAGGAACACGCATGAGACGGCGGCCTTGGATGTCATAATAGAGGGGAGAGGCTTGAGCGGACTGAGCAGGCAGTATCGTGACGCCTGTCACAGAGCCTGGTGTCAGCGCAAAGCCTTGACGTTGCGCTGCTTGTGCACGAGGCAGAGCCAAGTAGGCACGCAAAGCAGCATTCGTAAAGGGTGCTCCATCCTCTGCTGCCCAGTAGAAGCCGAAAGGCGATGAAGCTTCTGGGCCATGCGAGAGTTTGTAGTAAAGGCAATCGCCGTCCGTCTGCGTAAGTGCATCGGTCAGCGTGCCATGAAGCAGGTTGCCCTCGAGCGAAGTTGAAGCGCCTGTGGTGTTAGGTTGCAAAGTCACTGCGGCGATATTCCCCTCCGTACTCTTAATGAGCAAGGGAGTGAGAGCTGGCACGGTGCTACCCTCTGCATAGGCTGAAGCAACGGCTATTCCGTCGGGAGCGGACTGTACAATACAGCCCTCCATGCCTTGCGGCATTTGATAAGCGTAGGGCAAATAGGCGGTGATATAGTTGCTTTGTCCGAAGGCAAATGCATAGTGCTGAGCTTCTGTGCCTGTGGGCTCTACATACCATTGCGAACTCTCGCTACCCGTAGCCCATGCTTGCACCACATTGCGTTTGCCCAATCGCATGGTAGCATAATCTGCACTGGGAGCTTGAGCTGCGGTGATCGACGTGGCGTAAGTAGAGAGAGAGGTATTGAGGGTGAAATCGGCAGCCTGAGTTATATCATCGACGAGCGTCAAGGATCCACCTGCCTCGGGCATGCTGCCCACATACTTCTGAGCGCCCAAGCTCATCAGGCGCCATGTGCCCTGCGTAAGACCAGGCACCAAGCAGAACAGCTGACTGGCTTCATCAACCGCACCCAGCGTCTGACCGATCAAGCGCTGACCATCGGCGGAGAGATAGAGTGTACCATTGTCGGCATAGCGACAACGCAGTCGGTAGGTCTGAAGCGGAGCTGCGCTAATGCGCGGTGCATTATCTATTGCTTGACTGAGAGCGGTCTGGTTGTCAGAAGAGGGATTGGTAGCATAGACGTTATAAGCCTGCTCTATCACTGCATAATCGTCGGCAGAGAATCCACCTACGACGTTCTTACTGCCCACAACGGGATTGGTGGTAGCGATGCTAAACTGACGGCGAGGAACGGTAGAGTTCCACAAATCCTTCCAAGCATCGTCGCGATTTATCTCTACGTGTACTTCGTAATTGTGGTTCGCCGCAAGCTGACTCAGAGGCAAGTTGACACGCGTCTGACTACGCATGTCTTTCGAACCAAAGGGGATGCGTACGCTCACGGGATCGGAGGTATAGACCCATGTGCCACGATCGATATCCTTAATGCGGTAGCGCACACTGGCATCGAGCCAGTCATCACGCATAGCTGAGATGCGAGTCTGAATGCCGAAGCCTATCTGCTTCACGTCACTGGGCGTTAAGATCTTATTGGTAGACTCTTTGCCATCAGTATAGAGGGTCAGTCCCGTGACGATGATATACCCCTTGCCGTTTGATGGAGCGACCTCCACCTCGAAGTCGGGCCAAGTGAGCGTGGTTGTGACGTAACCAGAGATTTCGTCTTCGAAATAGTCATCGCCCTCGGGATAGGTGGCTTCTACTTCCATACTATACTTGCCTGCCTTCATCGCTCCGCTTTCTGTGGAGGTGGCGTAGGATGTGCCGAAGGTAATAATCCAATCGGATGTAGTGTTGCGCTGTGCCAGATACAAGCTATTGAGTTGCCCTGACGGAACTTCATACACTTCGCCCTCGAGCGATCCTTTACCCTTGAAGCGAACCTTCACTTGGGCGCGAGCATCGAGCGAAGTGCTGTTTTTTACCTTTAAGGAGATTGCAGCTAAGTCGCCAGCATATACCACGGGCGGCACCATCACCTCTGGACATTCTGCCAAAGCTATCTCAGCATGCTTCGGTGCTGCATCGGGAGTGACAATGCCGTCCTTCAGCGTGAGCCAAAGCGTATTGGCATTGTACATCAAGCGCCAACTCTCCCACTCTGCCGCACCTGTAGCCTTATCGTAACTGAGTCGGCGATGACACATGGGGCGCAAGTAGTAACGCCCATCAGTCATCAGATCTGCCACTTCACTAAAGTTCAATTTCCAAGGATTGTTGGCGTTATTTAAGTGATAGTTATTGTAATAGTTGGCAAACTCCATGAGGCCATAGGGTGACTCAAAGATGTGCAAACACTTTCCTTGAGCATTAAAGAGGCCTATACCGAGATCGCCCGTATAGCTATAGTCTTCGCCTTGCACCATATTGTGTGCTGCTACCTCGGATATTTCGGCGGTAAGCGAACCATCCTTCAGCGCGCAACTGCTTTCCTTCACGATCATGCCTCGATTGTCGGTAACCACCACCACTACGGGTTGTTCGCTAAACAAGGGATGCTTGCCATCCTTCGGACGGATCAGCAGGGCACGCTGCTGATAATAAAACTTTCCCTTGGTGTAAGGATTGCCCGAGATGCTCACGGTATTAATGTCGTAAAAGCCTGTATGCTGTCCGCCCCAGCCCCAGTTGCAATGCACGAGGCCGTTTTCGTCATAGCCATCGTATACGAAAGCATGATCGCCACCGAGTACGGACACGGGATAACCCTCCGAGAGTTCGTGATAAATGGTCTGCAGATACTCTCCTACGGGCATCACATCCTTTTCGAGGTAGCGCACGGAGTAGCCAAAGGTGTTTTCGAGAGCATACCACTCCTTGGCTTCATCACTCCAGCTACCCTCTGGACCATACGTCATCTTTACGGCTTGGCCCACATCGCGCGTGAGCGTAGCCACAGCCGAAGCTTGATAGTCAGTATATCCTGAGTAGACTGGGAGCATGGCATCCCAATCATAATAATCAAGATCGCTTGCACCACCCTGGCGCGTCACTTCCCTAATGCCCTCCGGACGTTCCTTTGGCCATTTGTGAAAATACATCACCTGCGACATCGCTGCTGACACGCAGCCGATAGGACAATGCTTGCCCGACTTGATGGGTGTATACAGATTGTAAGGTGCATCTTGATTCCACTCACAGGTGAGCAAGGGATCTACCTTGGACTTAATGGGCTGGTCGTAAGTGGGTGGCAAACTGATGCTATCATAAGGGATAGACTGTACTGCCGCTGCATAGTCGGCAAGCAAGGCTTGCATCGCAGGCGGCATAAGGCTGTCAGCTTGCAGATGACCTGTTGTACTGTAACCTATCACACCTTTATGACCAAGGCGGTCGTCGGCGGAGATAATGGCAAAGCCTTGTCCATCGGTGTTGTTGAAGAGATAATAGGCCTGCTGTGTTGGTGCGTTGGCCTTTGCGCCTCGCGCTTTAATGCGCGCACGCTCCGACTTTACTCCAACGGGTGTGGCTATATATTTCTTTGCCAATTGCTGTGCTGTAGCGACGTCAATTGGGTTGGCCATTGCCGTCATAGCAGCAGTAGCCAACGAAAAGGTAGTTAGTAGTAGCCTTCGCATATTTCAAAAGGGTTATTGGGTAAATGTTTCTTGGGATTAGAATGTATGTCTCTTAAGACTTGATAAGAGCGATTCTCTACACTGATTGAATCGCCTCATGGGATTAGAGGTGCGAAAGATAGACATAATAACGCAAGCAGCAAGGCACAAGGCCTATCTTTTACGTATTATTCAGGGTATTAACATTTTGGTTGGGAAACATTAACTACTCTGTCCGAGTTTCCCAAAAACAAGAACAAGGAAACGCATTAGGAGATGGTGTAAAGCCTAATGCGTTTCCTTGTTAATGCTAATATTTTGGATGATTAAGAATTCATCGTGGCAATAAACTCTGTATTGTCGCGCGTGCTCTCCATGCGACGCTTCACGTCGGTCATTGCCTCAAGCGGATTCATATCGGCAATGTAGTTGCGAAGCACCCACATGCGCTTGCGAGTGAGCTCATCCTGCAAGAGATCGTCGCGACGAGTAGAAGAAGCCACGATATTGACTGCGGGGAAGATGCGCTTGTTGGCCAAAGAGCGATCAAGCTGAAGTTCCATATTACCCGTACCCTTGAATTCCTCAAAGATAACTTCGTCCATCTTCGAACCCGTATCAATCAGAGCGGTGGCAATAATGGTGAGTGAACCTCCGCCTTCTATGTTGCGCGCTGCACCGAAGAAGCGCTTAGGTTTCTGCAAAGCATTGGCATCGACACCACCTGAGAGGATCTTGCCCGAAGTGGGAGCTACCGTATTGTAAGCACGCGCCAGGCGGGTGATGGAATCGAGGAAGATGACTACGTCGTGACCACACTCTACCATACGCTTGGCCTTGTCGAGCACGATACCTGCTATCTTGACGTGGCGCGCGGCAGGTTCGTCAAACGTTGAAGCAATCACCTCTGCCTTGACCGTGCGCATCATATCGGTCACTTCCTCCGGACGCTCATCGATGAGGAGCATCATCAAGTAAGTGTCGGGATGATTGCGTGAGATGGCATTGGCAATGTCCTTCATCAGCATCGTCTTACCCGTCTTAGGCTGTGCCACAATCAGTGCACGTTGGCCTTTTCCTATCGGAGTGAAGAGATCGACCAATCGGCATGAGATGCTATCGCCCTTGCCTGAACAAAGATTAAACTTTTCCTCAGGGAATAGTGGCACGAGGTGTTCGAAAGATATGCGGTCGCGCACTTCCTCGGGAGTTAAGCCGTTGATGCGCTCTATCTCCATCAAGGCAAAGAACTTCTCTCCCTCGCGTGGTATTTTCACCTTACCCTCTACTACATCGCCCGGCTTAAGACCATAGCGGCGGATCTGAGCTGGAGAAACATATATATCGTCGGGCGAAGCCAAATAGTTGTAGTCTGACGAACGAAGGAAGCCGAATCCTTCGGGCACAATCTCAAGCACGCCACGACCATCGAGCAAATGGTCGACTGGTTGAGGTTCCTCATAGCGTGGAGCAGTTTCATTGCTTTCCATCTGCGCAGCACGCTGGTAGCCCTGCTCCTTGGTATTCAACGAAGTGCTTGCTTTGCCCTGCATAAGAGGATCATCCTTGAAACGGCGGAACTTAGGACGGCTCTGCATATCATCGACGGCCTGTTCTCCATAACTATTATAGCGAGGCATCGCACCTTCGCTCTGCGGAACATTGAGTTCGCGTCCTTCAAAGATGACGGGAATATCTTTGGTTATAATGAAATCTTCATCATTATTCGGATTATCTTGTACTTCTTTTGCCGAAAGAGCATTAGTCTCTTCGACGGGCACTTTCGGAGCACTTGTCTGAATGCGATTACCCAAGGTGCGCTTCACCTCTTCCATATCAAGCACGTCGGGATTGGATTCATCAACGTGAATCTGCGAGCGCATCTGCTCTGCCACAAAATCGGGTATACCATCACCGCCTACAGGCTTACTCACCACGGCAGGCTGCTTACTATTCTCTGCCTCATCAGTCACTTCCTTCTCTGCAGCAACCTTTGCTGCAGCTTCTTCTGCGGCTTTAGCAGCAGCCTCACGCGCGGCAATTTCTGCTTTCGACGGACGGCCACGCTTGCGCTTAGGAGGAGCGGGCACTTCTACAGAAGCAACAGTGGGAGCAGCCATAGCCTCTTCTTTCTTATCATGTGATTCAGCAGCAGGCTCTTCGTCCTTCTTCACGGGCGACAGATTGGTAGAAAATATATGGTCGGCCTCATTGCGCTTGACAATGCGCGTACGTCGTTTTCCGGGAGTAGGTTCTGCAGCAGTTGAATGTTGCACAGCTTGCGCATCAAGTATATCGTAAATTATTTCCTCACGCGATCTATTTACCACGTCGGCAATCTTCATCTCTTCTGCAATCGCGAGCAAATCTGCATCGTTCATTTCGATCAATTGCTCTTTCGTAAAGTTTGTCATATAATTGCTGAGTTAAAGTCATCTATCATGCCCAAGTACGTCAATTACTACGCGTTATAGTTTCATGGGCTATGATAGACCACGCACCATACGCTTCGCACGACGACAAAACATCAAGATGCTCTATTAAGAGTTTACTGAATATTTCTGGATTGTTGTATTGGGGAGAGGCGGAGTTAATTAAAGACAAATGTGATAGATAAAAGACTCCACCTGAACTGCATCAGCCATTGTAGGCAGCACACTGCACAGACCGATACACGGGTTAGCGAAAACATCAATGCCCCGAGCGATTGCTTTCGGCAAATCTCATATTTGCCATCAATCCATCGGTCATTTAGCTTTCGATGTGCAAAAGTAATGATTTATTCCTTACAACAAGCGTTTTTTTGCCCTTTTATTGCGCTAAGTAGGCACTTTATAGGTATTTCTTTAAGATTTTATCATGTGCTCTCGTGTCTAAAGGAAGTGTATGCCTTACAGACGACGGATTGAACGACCCTCACATACTCCTTGGGGCAATCGTGAGTAAGACCCAAATATATCTTCGCACCTTAGCGGTGTGAAAATATTAAAGTCTAACACAATAACCGATAATATGGCAAATTGCTACTCTGTAGGGATACAAACGTTTGAAAATATTCGAAAAGACGGATATCTCTACATAGGCAAGACCAAATATATACCCGTTGGCGGAATTCTTGGTTAACGGGTTATATAAAGAAAAGGAGACTGACACCTTTTCTTTGGGTATCAATCTCCTTATTTAGTTAAGAATGAGAATCAGAGTTTAGTCTTCTTTCATGTGGCGAACAATGCCGTGCTTGGCACCCTTGATGAAGTCGAGGATGTCTTGTATCTCCTCGCTCATAGGAATCTGTTCGGGGATTTTGATTACAGCATCTTCAAGGCTGAAGTTGCCCGTGTAGATGATGCGGTAAGTATTGGCGATGTGACGGATAATGCGTTCGGTCACATTGACGTGCTGAAGCACCACGGCATTTACACCATGATAAGAAGCAGGGTTTCCACCCAGAATTACGTAGGGAGGCACATCTTTCTGTACACGGCAACCACTCTGGATGAGTGAGAAGCGCCCCACACGAACGTGCTGCTGCACTACTACACCCGTACTCTGGATAGAGCAGTCGTGAATTTCGGCTTCGCCGGCAATGCAAGCGCCGATACCAATCACGCACTTATTGCCCACACGTACGTCGTGACAGATGTGGACACGGTCCATAATAAAGTTGCCATCGCCAATGGTCGTAGCCTTGTCGGCATACGAACTTGCTGCGATTACTACATTTTCACGAATGCGATTATCATTACCAACAACGACCTTACAAGGTGTGCCCTCCACGTAGTGGAAGTCCTGCGGGGTTGCACCAATCACAGCATTTTGGTAAACTATGTTGCCCGTACCCATTGTGGTGCCCTCAAGAATGCTTGCGTGCGCCTTAATTTCGCAGTTGTCGCCGATAACGACGCCTTTTTCGATGTAGGCGAAGGGGCCTACTTCTACGTTCTGACCGAGTTTGGCTTCAGGGTCAACGTAAGCTAATGGACTAATCATGGTTAGTTGATATTTTTGTTTGAGTGATTAAGGCGATGAGGTTATAAAGTCACCCGCGCTACTGCAACCAATGCTTTATAACCTCAACTCAATCCTCAAACGAGGTTAGTTATTATTGTTAGTTTCTGTTTCACGTCCGCCACCAAGTGCCTGATAGAGGCTGATGGCTGCTTGCACCTTGTCAAACTTGTCGGAGATGAGAGTCAACTGAGCTTGGATTAGGCTCTGCTGAGCAGTCAACGTTTCCAAATAGGTGGTGCTTGCGCTATGCTGGAAGAGCATCTTGGTGTTCTCAAGCGCAGTGGTGAGCTCGGCTACTTGCTGTTTGCAAGCCTGCTCTTGCTGAGCAGCGGCCTCATACTGTGCCAAAGCGTTGCTAACTTCCTGACCAGCACTGATAAGCGTAGACTTGAAGTCGTTCTGTGCAGCTTCATACTGCAGTTGTGAGATCTTCAAGTTGGCCTTGAGTTTGCCATTAGCAAAGAGCGGCTGCGTGATAGATCCGAGCAACGTGGCAAGGATCTTACCAGGGTTGACAACCATTCCTGCATTGTTGGTCCAACTACCCTGCGCTGTAATGTTGAGCGAAGGATAGAAAGCAGACTTCGCAATGTTTACGCCATAGAACGCAGAAGCCACCTTCATCTCAGCCGCATGTACGTCGGGACGATTAGCAAGCAACTGTACGGGCATACCCACAGAATACTGAGCGGGGAAAGCATCTGCATTGAAAGTACCACGGCTAATGCTGTGGGGTGCTTCGCAGAGCAAGGTGCAGATTGCATTCTCTGCCTGCGAGATGCTATTCTTCAGTGTGGGCACTGTGCTGAGCAGGTTGTAGTAGTTGGCCTTAGTCTGTGATACGGCAGCTTGGTTGGTCATACCACCTTCCTTCATGGCCTCCATAGCGCGTACATTCTCTGCCCAGATGTCGATAGTGGCTTGCGTTGTCTTAAGCTGCTCGTCGAGCATCTGAAGGGTGTAGTAGAGATTGGCCACATTGGCGATGATGGCAGTGCGAGTAGCTTGTTTCGCTGCCTTGGTCATCTCGAGGTTCATCTCGTACTGCTTTTTGGTATTGCGAATGGTTCCCATAGAACCAAACTGCCAACTGGCAGCAATGGGGAAAGCATAGGTCTTGCTGGCCTTATTGAAATCCCAACTTGACATCGTACCTTGGGGCTGGAATGCTATGCTGGGATAATATGCCAAGCGCTGCATTTTCAGTCCTGCCTGAATCTGCTGAATGCTCAGATCAGCGTTGAGCAGATTGGTATTGTTAGCAAGTGCCTTGTTGATGAGCGCTTGCAGCTGAGGGTCGGTAAACACTTCCTGCCAGGGGGTGTTGCCATAGCTCGTAGTATCTTCCTTCACTACATTCTCCGTAGTGTTGCGATAGAGACTATCCATGCTAACGCCTTGAGTCAGGGATTCGGGACGCTCATAGTTCTTATAAATGCCCGTACAGCCTGTCATCAGCAGGGTGCAACCTATGATAGGGAATATCTTTTTCATATTGGGTTATCTTCAAAGTATTGAGCATCGCGCCAAGATAAGCTTTGACCCGCTCTGGGCGCAACGCTCAATGCTTTTATGATTGATACTTTATTTTGAATACTGTTCAATATCCGAACTTGCCTCGCTATTGTCCATATCTTCCCAAGTGAGAGGCTTAATCTTCTCCTGCAAATATTCGAAGATAACGAACAATGAGGGAACGATGAAGATCTGGAATATCATACCGATCAACATACCACCGATAGCGGCAGTACCGAGTGAGCGGTTAGCGTTAGCACCTACACCGAATGAGAACATCAAAGGCAACAGACCGATGATCATGGCCAAAGAGGTCATCAAGATAGGACGCAGACGAGCACCGGCACCGAGAACGGCTGCCCAAGAGATACTCATACCCATCTTACGACGTTCGAGGGCGAACTCTACAATCAAGATGGCGTTCTTTGCCAACAGACCCATCAACATGATCAATGCAATCTGTACGTAGATATTGTTGGCAGCTTCACCAAAGATAGGCAACACGTTGTTGATAGCACCTACGCCTTGGATGAAGAGGAACGAACCTGCAAGTCCGAAAGGCACGGAGAGCAATACGGCGAACGGAAGCATGTAGCTCTCGTACTGAGCTGCCAAAAGGAGGTAGATGAATACGAAGCAGAGCACAAACACGATAGCCGTGGTGCTACCTGCATTCTGCTGTTCCTCACGTGTCTGGCCAGAGAACTCGAATGAGTAGCCTGTAGGCAAACTCTTCTCTGCTACTTCCTCGATTGCCTTAATGGCCTGACCTGAGGTATAACCGCTTGCGGGGTTACCATTGACAGCCATTGAGGTGTACATATTGAAACGGTTGATATTATCCGGACCATAGGTCGGAGTAACAGTCATAAACTCTGTGATAGGAGCCATCTCGCTACCATTACGCACCTTGATCTTGTACAAGCTCTCAAGGTTGGTACGATCTGCACGCTCTCCCTGAACCATTACACGATAAATCTTACCGAAACGGTTGAAGTTGGATGCATAGAGACCACCATAGTAACCTTGCAGCGTAGTCAAGATATCCTTAGGTGAAAGTCCTGCACGCTTACACTTTGCAGCATCGATATCGATCGTATACTGAGGGAAGTTTGTACTAAATGTAGTCTGTGCTGATTCGATTTCCGGACGCTTCTGCAAGTCGGCCAAGAAGCTCTGAGCTACCTGATAGAACTTGCTCAAGTCGCCACCCGTACGGTCTTGCAAGTTGAGTGTGAAACCATTGGTCACACCATAACCTGTAATCATAGGCGGCTGGAAGAAGAGCACCTGTGCATCCTTAAACACGTCGCGTGAACGGAGGTAGAGATTAGCAAAGATTACGGTAGAACTTTCCTTCATAGTACGTTCTTCCCAATCTTTCAACTTGATGATGAACGAGCCGTAAGAAGGTCCCTGACCACCAATGAATGAGTAACCCGAAACGATGGTACTTACCTCTACTGCAGGGCATGAGCGTACGAGGCTGTCAACCTTAGCAAGGTAGGCTTCGGTACGATCCTGTGATGTACCAGGAGGCATAGTTACTACACCCATAATCGTACCCGTATCCTCAGAGGGCACCATGGCAGTAGGAGTGATGTTCATCATCCATACCAAGCCTGCGATACTTGCAGCAACCAAGCCCAATGAGAGCCAAGGGCGCTGGATGAACTTCAATACGTTCTTTTTATAAGACTTTAGAATCTTATCGAAACTTGCCTCGAATGAGTTTTGGAACTTCTTCGTAGTCAATCCGATGAACGCCATGATGGCTACGATAGAGCACAATATAGTGATCCAAGTATGTCCGCTACTGAATCCGCCAAAGATCAAAGCGAGGATAGAGATAATTACCAAGGCGAGCGTGATGCTGGGGTGGAGTATGCGACCGATGCTCTCAGCATAGCGCTGATACATCGTCTGACCTGCGGCTCTATAAGCCTTGCCCATGCGCTCCTTGAGCGATTCTTCTTCTTCACCATGTGCCTTGTGCGGCTTCAGCAAGATCGCACAAAGGGCAGGTGAAAGTGTAAGAGCGTTCAATGCAGAGAAACCGATGGCGATTGCCATGGTCAGACCAAACTGACGATAGAACACACCCGACGTACCCGACATGAAGCTCACAGGGATAAACACGGCCATCATCACGAGGGTGATAGACACGATGGCTGAACCCAACTCGCGCATGGCATCGATTGAAGCCTTACGCGCTGAAGTATAGCCTTGGTCCAACTTGGCGTGAACACCCTCGACCACCACAATGGCATCGTCCACTACGATGGCGATGGCAAGCACCATGGCCGAAAGCGTAAGCAAGTTGATAGAGAAGCCTATAACATAGAGTGCAAAGAAAGTACCGATCAATGCCACAGGAATGGCCACTGAAGGGATGATGGTGCTTCGCATATCCTGCAAGAAGATATACACCACGATAAACACGAGGATAAATGCCTCGATAAGGGTCTTGATTACTTCATGGATTGAAGCGAAGAGGAAGTCGTTGACGTTCTGAGCCACCGTAATCTTCAAGCCCTGAGGCAGACTCTTCTGTGATTCGTCGAGCAGTTTCTCACAATCCTGAATAATCTCGGTAGCATTCGATCCTGCCATCTGCGACACCATACAGGTCACAGCCTTGTGGCCATTCACCTTACCCTTGAAACCATAGTCTACACGGCCCAATTCTACGCGTGCAATATCTTTTACGCGGATGATTGTACCATCATCGTTGGCCTTGATAACGATATTCTCGAATTCAGGCACCTCGCTCAAACGTCCTTTGTAACGAAGCGTATATTGGAAGGTTTGGTTTTCACGTTCACCGATATTACCCGGAGCAGCCTCAATATTCTGTTCAGCAAGTGCACCGCTAACGTCGGAAGGCATCAAGTGATATTCTGCCATCTTCTCAGGGTTGAGCCAAATACGCATAGAGTAGTCGGCACCCATCACCATGGCATCACCCACACCCTTCACACGCTGAATCTGCGGGATAATGTTGATCTTGGCATAGTTTTCTACGAACGACTCGTTGTAGCGATCCTCAGTATCAGAGATAGAGAAGATCATCAACATAGAGTTCTGACGCTTCTGAGTGATCACACCCACCTGAGTAACCTCCGATGGCAACAGGCCTTGTGCCTTAGCCACACGGTTCTGCACGTTCACGGCAGCCATATCAGGGTCGGTACCCATCTTAAAGGTGATCTGGATAGTAGCGGCACCGGTATTGGTAGCGGTAGATGTCATGTAGTCCATGTTTTCTACACCATTGATTTGCTCTTCAAGCGGAGCAATCACGGAGTTCAACACGGTCTGCGCATTAGCACCGGTATAAGTGGTGCTCACCTGCACAGTAGGTGGTGCGATGTCAGGGTATTGGACGATTGGGAGCGAAGTCAGACCCAATACACCCAATATGACAATCACAATAGATATCACGGTAGAGAGTACCGGACGGTTTATAAATCTATCAAGTGTCATCATTTAAAAGTATTAAGTATTAAGTATTAAGTATTACATTCTTGCGCGGCTCTTTACAATAACATAGGAGAGCAACTTAAGTATTTCGGAACAATCGTCATAAACAGAACGATATAGTTTCTCGTCTAACTCTCCCGACTCGTACAGTAAGTCTAGCCAATAGCGTGTTTCGTTGCATTCTTTTTGAGCGATATTCAATTTATGCGTGAAATCGATTACACTTTCTGCATATTGTGCTTCAGCAATATTAGCACCTATAGAAGTGCCAGACCTCCAGATCTGCTTCAACATATAATACTCTGTGCCCTGCTTCCGCAGATATTTACACATCTTAATTATACGTAATGCGAATGCCTTAGCTTTTATATACTTTATATCGTTATCTACTTTCACGTATCAATTATTTCAAGGATAAAAGCAATGCAATATTTACACATGTAACACTCATACATTAATACTTGATGAATGTTTTCTTATTTTGATAAGTTATTAGATATAAAGCAAAGTATTACTCCGAGGATCCTGCCCCATCATGTAATACTTAATACTTTATACTTAATACTTATAAAAATTAGTGTTGTCCCGGCATCTTACCCTCCTTCATAGCCTTTTGTTCCTTGGCTTGGTTGGCTTTGAGCTGGGCGGGAGTGATAGGATTGATCTTCTGACCATTCTTAAGCTGGTTTACACCGTCTATTACGATACGGTCGCCAGCACGGAGACCTGAAGCAACCACGTAAGTCTGACCATCATTCTGCGGAAGAACGGTGATTTCACGAGTAGCTACTGTCTTGTCTGCATTTACTACGTAAACAAACTTCTTGTCCTGCACATCGAATGTGGCGCTCTGCGGAACCAAGATAGCATCGTTGGAGTGAGTAGGAACGAGGACAGAACCCGTACCACCAGAACGGAGGATATGCTGCGCATTGTCGAAAGTGGCACGCATCTGTACAGAACCTGTAGAAGAGTCGATCACACCACTTACAGTGCTGATCACACCACTCTGGCTATAGGTTGTACCATCTGAAAGCACGAGGCTCACTGCGGGCATCTTCTTAATAGCGGCATTCACACCACCTGCTTCACGAGTCAAAGCAAGGAGTTGCTTCTCTGTCATAGAGAAGTAAACGTACATCTTGGAGATGTTTGATACGGTAGTCAAGGCTTCTGCCGACTGAGCACTAACTAAGCTACCTACACGATAAGGAATAGAACCTACCACACCATCAGCAGGGCTGACTACTGTACACCAGCGCAAGTTGTCCTGTGCGCTCTGAAGCTGAGCCTCAGCCGATGCAAGCTGTGCCTCGTAAGAAGCCAGGGTATTTTCAGCCATCTTCAAGTCGTAGCTTGAGATGATGTTCTGCTTGAAGAGCATACGCTTGTTCTCTACCGTGAGACGCTGAGTAGCGATGTTGGCACGGCATACGCGAATCTGAGCTTGTGCAGCCTTCACAGCAGCACGATATTGCTCAGAATCAATCAAGAACAGGGGCTGACCTTTACGTACGGTAGAACCCTCATCAACAAGCAGCTTAACCAAATAGCCTGATACTTTCGGACGGATTTCAATATCCTGCATACCCTTAATCGTAGCAGGATAAGAGGTCTTCAAGTCAGCCGTCGTGGTCTGAACTGTTTCAACTGCGAAGTCATTGCTGGCTTCGCCCATTTGGTTTGACTTGCTACCGCAACTAGTCAGAACCACTGCGGTAAGCACCCATAAAGCGATTTTCTTCATGTGTTGTTTGTTATGGATAAACTTTATTATTGTTTCTGTGCTTTGGAGCGAGTGTTTACGTGAGTATACACTGCACCCTAATATAATGTGGTGCAAAGTTACGGCAAAAAAACTAAATGTAGTGTGTTAGTTTTCCTCGAAAGTGTGCCTATTAGTATTTTTTAGACCAAAGCATACAGATTCCGCGCGCTTTTGCTTGATATACTTGACAATTCTATTCTCTAAAGGCACTCCTTGCACCAATTCTGAGAAGAGCTTGCATTCCGTCTTGTGCTATCAAAGATTTAAACAAGACTTTGCTCCGATCACTCCCCTCTTACATTGGATAATCAAATACTCAAATTTCTGATTATTATGCCGAGCCGTAGCCTATCTTATGCAAAGATAGTGCAAGGCGAGAGCAGAACATCAAGTTTACTTGAATGTTATGCCGAGCCGTAGCCTATCTTATGCAAAGATAGTGCAAGGCGAGAGCAGAACATCAAGTTTACTTGAATGTTATGCCGAACCGTAGCCTATCTTATGCAAAGATACGCAGTATGCACTTTACATACAAAAAGGGTGTATAGATTGTTCACTTTTTTAGCTTTCCGCGCTTTTCCCCGCGTACGCGCGTTACAGGAAGTTTCCAACTCAATATATATCTTTGCCTACACTCTGGCAACAAAAAGCATTGATTGTCAATACTTACAACGTATGGATTGCCTACATTCTTCCGTCACTTTTCCCTACATATCCACTCACCCAATATATCGTCTTGGCTCAAATTGAAATTAGTGGTTGGAAGAGATTTTCTTAATGGTTGGAAGAGAAAAAATTAGTGGTTGGAAGAGAATCTTGATTAAAGTGCAGGCAAAATGCAAACAAAGTGTAGGCAAATAGCGTCTGCCTACACTTTATAACTATCAAATAATCAAAGGGTTACGTCTATAAAGTGACAGATGTGGCCTTTATTCTACTCAAAACTGACTGTATACACACGCGCACGAAAGAACATTGATTCAGGTTTCGGATTTAGAATGGGCGGGCTGAATCATCGTGCAAGTCGAATGCAATCAAGTTTGCTTGAATTGCTGAGACGCAGTCGATGATTCAGCCCGCCATCCTTAATCCGATACTACAATTCTGTATATACAAGTCAAGATCAGAACACCCACTTCACGCCTAAGCATGGGCGACACTTAAAGCCAAGGGTAGAGCCAAAATTGTTGCTCAACTCTATTTCTGTGCCCACATTGAGATTGTCACAACCGAAATGACGACCTACGTTGTACCACAACTGGGGTTCGGAGATAAAGATGGTGTGCTTTTCCTTTCCTTCGGGAGTTCCATTGTCGAAGACATGATCCTCAAACCATACGTCGGCAAAGCCATCAAAAGTCAAACCTTTGAGACCGAAAAGGTCCTTACATGTCCACACACCCGTAAATTGGAGGGGCACTTTGCTCGTGGTCTTATGAATCTTCTTATACATAAGCTTGAGGTTCAAGGTATTCTGGAATGTCTTGTCGTGGAGGAAGTAGTCAAGACCTACGAGCCAAGCGGAGTTGATAGGATAGCTCTTGGTGATACCGCCATCATACTCCACATGAAGACTCAAAGGAGCAAGCTTCGTGTTCTGCCAAAAATTGAGGCAACGCGAGATTTCAAGATATGTGCCACCAGGAGCATAGCTATTCTTCTCATTAGAATCGTGGTGACTATAGTTGAAGTCGTGGTCGATGAAGAAGTAGTTGGTACCCCATTTATCGGCCTTAAACATTTCAAGGGTCATGGTGACGAACTTGCGATCACTGCCGAAGTCGTAGAACACTTGCATATTGACTTGTGCTTGCGCTGTCTTTACAGCCAAGATGCACAACAGCGTAAGAAGGAGTGCTTTCAGTTTCATTATAATTATAGCGTAAGGATTAAATCTTAAGAATCGTAGATAAAAGTTATTCCAATGCGTAGTTGAGGACAAATAGCAAGGCTAAGACCACAAGCGTAACATTGAGCTGGCGCCACTTTCCTGCACAAAACTTAATGATAACGTAGCTCAAGATGCCCAAGCAGATACCATCGGCAATGGAGTAGCAGAGCACCATAGTGATCATGGTGATAAATGCGGGGAAGGCTTCGGATACGTCTTCAAGGTTGATCTTCTTCACAGAGTCGACCATCAGTACGCCTACCATCACTAAGGCTCCGCTCGTAGCTGCCGAGGGGATAAGCAGGAATATGGGCGACACAAAGATAGCAAGAATGAAGAGCACGCCTACGAAGAATGATGTAAGTCCCGAACGACCGCCCTCGGCAATGCCTGAAGCACTTTCTACATAGGTCGTGATGGTGCTGCTTCCGAGGCAAGCACCTGCCGTAGTACCGATAGCATCGCTAAGCATAGCTTCTTTCATATGAGGGATGTGACCCTCGAGGGCCAGTCCCGTCTTCTGAGCTAATCCCATGAGGGTGCCCAACGTATCAAAGATATTGACGAGAAGCAATGAGAAGATGACCATAAACATCTTCAGCGAGAAGAAGTCAGTAAAGTCGAACTGGCAAAAGAGTGGCGCCACACTGTGTGGAGCTGAGATAGGCGACCATCCTTCGGGTATCTGCGTGACGCCCATAGGAATGCCTACAAGCGTAGTCAGCAGGATGCCATAGAAGAGTGACCCCTTTATACCACGCACCATGAGCATACCGCTCACGAGGATGGAGAATATGCCTAAGAGGCATTCGGGCGTGAAACGTCCCAACTTTACGAAGGTATCGGGGTTTGCTACAATGATATGGGCATTCTTGAGTCCGATGAAAGCAATAAACATACCGATACCTGCAGAAATGGCAAAGCGCAGGTTGGTGGGAATGCTATCCATGATCATATCACGGACATTGAGGAAGGTAATCAAGATAAAGATTACGCCCTCGATGAGCATCACGGCCAGTGCTTGTTGCCAGGAGAGTCCCATTGCCTGACACAGCGTATAAGCAAAGAAGGCATTCAATCCCATACTGGGTGCTTGTGCAAAAGGCAACTTAGCCATGACGGCTAAGAGCAGAGTTGCGATGGCTGCTGCGATAGCTGTGCTTGAGAAGAGAGCGCCTTTGTCCATTCCCGTGGAAGAAAGTATCTCTGGATTCACTGCTAATATATAGCACATCGTCAAGAAGGTGGTCAGTCCTGCCACCAATTCCGTTTTGACCGACATCGTGCTGCGGTCAAAGCCAAATAGCTTTTTAAGAAACATGGATGGATGATTATTGTTGATTTCAAGGCACAAAGTTAACTAAATATAAGTAAAGCTACGGATGTTTAGCGCATTCATTGTTAACGCAGCCCGTTTTACGCGTCTTTGCAATCACGTTTTATCATCTCTATTTAGCAGAACCAGAGCATTTATCCTGTAGAAGTTTCACTACATCTCTGTCGGCAGGAAGCCACTTCACCGTGTTCAGTTCTTCTGCCGAGAGCCAACGAGCAGCTTCTGCTTCAAGCAAACGAAGGCTGCCTTCCTGCACGTGGCACAGATAGCATTGCATGTGGAGGTGAAAGGTTGGATAGTCATAATCGATCGTGGTGAGCAGACGGTCTATGCCGATGAGGGTATCGAGTTCTTCTTGTATTTCACGCCGTAAAGCTTCTTCGGGCATTTCCCCTGGTTCAATTTTACCACCAGGAAATTCCCAACCGTCCTTAAATTCACCATATCCGCGCTGCGTGGCAAAATAGCGGTCATCCTTCTTTATAATAGCTGCTACTACATGTATTGTCTTCATAGGTCTGCTTTATAGGTTTGCTTTTGCTTGTATTGTAATGGTTTGTAACGAAAAAAAGACAGGAGACAGTACTATTTTTCTGAATAGCTGTCTCCTGATATTTCATTGATATGACTTAATGTATGCTAAGAGGCCGTTTGCCTTATTTAGCCTCAACCTTAAGGTTGGTAATTGTACTCTTAAACTGGCCTGCCTGACGGAGAGGGAACACGAGCGTACGCTGGTAGTAAATCTGATCAGTGGGCTGATATACTACGGGCTCATAAGTGTAAGTTCCCTTCACCTGATAGTGAGCACGATCTTGATCGCGCATCACGTAGAGCGTCTTCGGACCAAGTACTTCCTTCACTTTGCCATCTACGAGCAAGCGAGTCTCCTTGTTTGTACCCTCGATGGTAATGGTGTGCTTCTCGCCTGCGGGAATGCGATAGTTGAACAGGTTGCGATAGCCATCGCGTTCGAATCCAAGTTTGCCTTGATCGGGATCTGAAAGATACACTACTGCATTGGCTGAACGGAAGAGTTCCGTACCCTTTGCTTCCTGTTTGCCATCGATGGTGAAGCTTACGGCATAGTTGTAACCAATCTCTTCTGCATTGAGTTTTTCACCTGCTGCAACAGTTGCTTTTTCGAGCACAACGCTGCCGGGCTTGCCCAAACGACCAAGCTCATTTACACCAGGAGCTTCGCTCAACTCTGCGCGTTTGCTGTCAAACTCTGCATAGGGAAGTTTAGTCTTCTTGCCCGTCCAAGTCTTCACAGCAATGGTCTGGAGTGCGGGATATACGCGGTGGTGAACGTCTTTCGTTGAAATACCATTGCCTGCATGGTCGTTCCATACGGCAAACATACCGCCCTCGATCTGAGGATCGTTCTCTTCGAAAGTCTTATTACCAATAACAGCGGGAGTCCAGTACTCGTAGAGATACTGGCAGTTGAGATAATCGTAATAATAGCCTGCAGCAGGAACGATGTAAGTCAGTCCATCGGGGATGCTTACGAGCTGATAGCCCTTCTTCTTCATATCCTCGGGATTGGCGTAGCCATTGTACCAAATGTCCATCAGCACGTTTTTCACCTTTACAGGTGTTTCGCCGTTGGCGTGTGTCAAGGCGCCCCAGCATACTGCTTGCTTGCCGAAGCTTTCTACGTACTTGATATAGTGATCGGTGAATTCACGGAACTTTTCTACTACCTCTTTCTTGGCATTAGAGTATTCATCCGTACCGATATGAACGCGCTTACCGCGGAACACGGGTTCTTTTCCACCAAGATATTCCTTCCAGAGAGCATCCATAAACTTTGTAGTCTCGGGGTTGAAGAGGTCAAGGTGGTCCATGCCGTAGTCCTTGCTACCGATTTCGGGCTTATACTGAGTGAAAGCTAAAGCATGGGCTGGTGCATCGATTTCGGGGATGATATCTACGCCATTGTTCTCGGCGAGCTTCTGCAGGTCGATAAACTCTTGCTTGGTATAAGAGCCGTCCTTAGCGGTCAGGCCAGGATAGGTGTCACACTCCAAGCGGAAGGCTGCTTGCGTCTTGCTCCAATCATTGCCGAAGTACTGACGGAAGCCATTGTCGTTGAGGTGGACCTGCAAAGTGTTCATCTTATAATAGGCCATGATCTTAGTCAAGTCGCGCAAGTAGCTCATGGGGATATACTTACGACCACAGTCGATCATGAAGCCACGAAGTTTGTATTCGGGCACGTCGATAGTTTTACCCTTAGGCAGAGCACCATCCTTGTGCTGTTCTGATACTTGCAGCAAGGTACGCGTAGCCCAGAAGAGTCCACGTTCTGTAGCTGCAGTAAGTTCTACAGCATTGCCAATGTTCATTGAGTAGCCCTCTTCGCCGAGTGCTTTATCTTTCTTGAGTGAGAGCACGATGTCGCCAGCCTTTGCACCACCACTTACGATGGTCAGCTTCTTGCCAAACATCGTCTCGTAATCGGCAGCGAGAGCTTGTGCCACAGCCTGTGCTTTTGCACCCTTTGCAATGATGCGTCCAGAGAGAGTGGTTTGTCCTTCTGCACCCGTCCAAGTCTTCAGTTCGGGTACAACGAAAGGTTTAGGATTCACGTCAGCCCACAAGCTACCAGCAGTCAGCATGCAAGTAGTCAACAGGGCGAGCAACTTTTTATTCGTAAAAAGATTGTTCATGTAAATGTATGATGAGATTATTAGTAATCGAGTATGAAATAGTGCAAGGCTGGCGCAATGAATCTCACTCCAATTGCTAAGCCACAGCCTATATTGTAATGCAAAGATAGTGTAAGGCAAAAGAAATACAAAATGATAGTCTACTTTTGTTGCGTTTCAGAGTCCTTACACCTATTTTCTATTCCGTTTTAAGCTTTACAACAGTCAGATTATGACCTGTGGCGGGTATAACCTTGTCCATCAGATCACGCAGGTGAAGTTTCAGCGTTGCCGTATTCACGCAAGGATGACAGCCTACTTCTGAGAATTGCAGCAAATCTTCGTCCAACACAGGAAGCACCTTACCCTCGCTTTCATAGATAAGCCCCATGGGCGATACCGCACCGGGATGAATATGCAGCAGACTTTCCATATGGTCGGCGGTGGCAAAGGAGAGACGAGAGCAGCCGAGTTCTGCGGAGAGAAACTTGGTCTTAAACACCTTGTCGGCAGGAAGCATCAGCAGATAAAACTGCGTCTGCTGGCGATTGCATAAGAATAAGTTTTTAAAGATGTGTGCATCCACTTGACGCTCCACTTCCGCACACTCCTCCATGGTGAAGGCTGCATCGTGACAAAACGTATCATAGTTCACGCCCAATCTATCTAAGAAATCGTACGTGCCCACCTCGGCATCACTTCTTCCTTCGAGCGAGGCGGGACGACCATTATAATGTTTCATTTGCGTATAAAATTAACGGAGCGCGTTGGCTGAATTTGTAAAAGGGTTGACAAGTTAACAGGTGAACAGGTAAGTTTGTCGAATCAAACCATTCTTTTTTTAACGAAACATGTAGTCCAAGACATCTTTACTTATTTACCTGTCAACTTGTCAACCCGTCAACCAAGAATTCCGCCAACAGGTTCACTTTAGAACGGTGTACTACCAGGTGCTTCTGGCGGGAATGGATTCGCCGGAGGCATATTGTCGGGCAGAGGAGGGAATCCTCCATCTGAAGCGGGAAGCGGTGGAAAATCATCAGCACCAGCAGAGTGCATTTGTCCTCCGCCTTCGGGTGCTTGCGAATCGAAACTTGACACGCTTTCCTCCTCCGGATTTTGGAATCGAGCATACTCGCCACGGAAGCGAAGCAACACGCTTCCTACAGCACCATTACGGTGCTTGGCTATGATGATTTCCGCTTTACCACGGAGGTCACGGCCCTGTTCGTCTTGATAGATCTTATAGTATTCTGGACGGTGAATAAAGAGCACCATATCGGCGTCCTGCTCGATGGCACCCGATTCACGCAAGTCGGAGAGCTGCGGACGCTTATCGCCATCTGGACGATTTTCTACACCACGGTTCAACTGCGAGAGCGCTAATATCGGAATGTTCAATTCCTTAGCCAATCCCTTAAGCGAACGCGATATAGTAGAGACTTCTTCCTGACGGCTACCAAAGCTCATACCCGAAGCATTCATCAGCTGCAAGTAGTCGATCATCAGCACCTTCACACCGTGCTCGCGCACCAAGCGTCGTGCCTTCGTACGAAGTTCGAATACCGAAAGCGAAGGCGTATCGTCTACATAGAGCGGTGCTCCTACAAGCTCTTTAATACGCGAGTCAAGCTGTCCCCACTCAAAAGGTTTGAGCTGACCGCTCTTCAGCGTTTCACCCTTGATCTCACACACGTTGACGATCAGACGATTCACCAACTGCACGTTAGCCATTTCAAGAGAGAACAGCGCTACGGGGATTTTCTGATCCACGGCAATATTCTTTGCCATGCTCAAGGCGAAAGCCGTCTTACCCATGGCAGGACGTGCGGCAAGGATCACGAGATCGGAGTTTTGCCAACCAGAAGTAATCTTATCGAGCGCATGAAAGCCAGACGCGATACCGCTCATACCATCCGTACGTGCAGCAGCTTTCTGCAGCATCTCGTAGGCTTCCTTTATCACAGGGTCGATCTGCGTATAGTCTTTTTTCATGTTGGTCTGCGAGAGCTCAAAGAGCTTTCCCTCGGCTTCCTGCATGAGTTCATCGACATCCTGTGTGGCATCGAACGCCTTAGTCTGAATATTGCTGGTGTAGGTAATAAGCGCTCGCGCTGTGGCTTTCTGTGCAATCACGCGGGCGTGATACTCGATGTGTGCCGACGAGGCCACCATGCCACTCAGTTGTGTGATGTAGAATGGTCCACCCACTTCGTCCAACTGATTGGTACTGCGAAGTTGCTCCGTCACCGTAAGGATATCGACGGGCTTCTCCTCTAAGTTGAGGCGTCGTATGGCCTCGTATATCAGTTGGTGGCGATGATCATAGAAACTTTCTGGACGCAAGATTTCGCTCACCTGGAAGTAAGCATCTTTTTCAATCATCAGCGCACCGAGCACAGCCTGCTCCAGTTCCACTGCCTGCGGCTGCAAGTGTCCATAAGCATCTACATCGGATGTTTGCTGCTTCTTTCGAGTATAAGGACGATTACCGCCCCCTTTATTTTCTGGCATATCAAACTTTACATTTTGGAGTTTCATCCTCGTGATTGAAACATTCTTATCGAGGATTCTCTGCCCCATTACGAGAAAACACCTATTATATGATAGGAAACATACCTATATATTATAGGAGAAACATACCTATTATATATATAGGAAGTACAAACCTATTATATAGGAGCGTCTGCACATCACCTTTTCCTTCATTGCAGTATGTTCTGCATTTTTTGATGCGAGCACGCAACTCTTTTAGGCAAGTTCGGCAAATTTACAAATAAACAATGATTCCTTCCCCAACTCCTCCCCTATTATTTTCTATATCATGCAACCTTTTTCAATCGCTTTACCCCCAAAGACAACGATCTTAGGACATTTGCCGCCACTTCTTATCAACTAACAAAGCTTCTTCCCCTTATATCTTTTACAACATGGAAATGCCCCTATCACACACCCTATCTACAAAAAAGCACACCCAAACTGCACTTTTTTTCATTTTTCTTGCGAAAAAATTTGGAGACTTGAAAAAAAGTCGTACCTTTGCACCGCGTTTGAGAGATAACGCTACTGCATAGAGCGGTAAAGGAAGTTTGGGTGAGTGGCTGAAACCACCAGTTTGCTAAACTGACGTACGGGTTTACCGTACCGGGGGTTCGAATCCCCCAGCTTCCGCTCTTATGGCGCTTTCATCTAATGGTTAGGATACATGCCTCTCACGCATGGTATACGGGTTCGATTCCCGTAGGCGCTACTCAACCCTCGCACATTGAAGATTCAAGCTTCAGTATGCGAGGATTTTTTTTGTATTCCATGCAGTTTTCTGTACATACTTTACAAAAAATCTCCTTGCATAGATTGAAGTTTTCTCTACGCAAGGAGATTTCTTTATGTCCGCAGCACAGATTAATCTGTATTCGGTCTATATTCTCCGTCGTACTTAATCTGTTTCATTTTGCTTCTAAACGTGAATAACGAGCCCTTCCGAGGCTAACACAGTATTAGGAAAAACAGATTGCGCTTCGTGGAGCAAGACTGATTCGTCTTCATAACGAGACGAGAAATGTCCTATCACGAGACGGTCCACACCAGCAGCTTTGGCAATCTTTGCTGCTTGTTGAGCGGTGGAATGCAAGGTCTCAATGGCACGTGCTTTATAGTCCTCACCAAACGTAGCCTCATGATAAAGCACATCTACACCGCGAAGCAAAGGAATATTCTGCGGTTGATAACACGTGTCGGAGCAATAAGCATATGTACGAGCACGATCTCCAGGAGTCACGAGGTCGGCATTCGGAATCACGCGTCCGTCTTCCGTGGTCCAATCAGCGCCTTGCTTAATGGAGTTGATAGCATAGTAAGGAATCTCGAGATAGTCAATCATGTCACGCCGAATATGGGGCAATGGGGCTTTCTCTCGGAACAAAAATCCACACGAGGGCACACGATGACGAAGAGGAATAGAGTGAACCTCCACCGATCGATCTTCAAAAATAAGATGGGATGCCGAGTCGGTAGGCAACGCGTGAAACACTACTTCAAAGCCTATCCCATTACAGAAGAAACTGAGTTGTGCTCGAAGCAAAGGCTCTAATTCGGCATGAGCATACAGATGCATAGGGAGCGTACGCCCCGCCAACGACAGCGTAGAGAGAAGACCTATCAAACCAAAGATATGGTCGCCATGCAGATGGGATATAAAGATATGCGACAGGCGAGAGAACTTCTGCCGTGAGCGTCGGAACTGCACCTGTGCTCCTTCTCCGCAATCGATCATAAAGAGCTTTTCGCGCAGATTGATCAATTGCGATGAGGGCCAATGGCGCAACGTAGGCAACGCACTACCACATCCCAATATATGTACGTCGAACTTTTCCATATTACAAAAGTACATATTTCGGCAGAAAAAGTGTAATTTTGCGTAATAAATTAACAAGTTACTCCTTCGTATTCCTCACCATAGCTTTCATGCTGTCAAGAATACGAACATGAACTACCTCAACAATATGACTACCGACATACAAGGAACTCACTCACGCGAAGAGAAATTGCAGGCCTTTGGCCGTCTGCTCGATGTACTCGACGAGCTACGCGTGAAGTGTCCGTGGGATAAAAAGCAGACCAACGAGAGTCTGCGCCCCAACACCATCGAAGAGACTTATGAACTCTGCGATGCCCTCATGAAGGACGATAAGAAGAACATCTGCAAGGAGCTGGGCGACGTATTGCTCCACGTATGCTTCTACGCCAAGATAGGCTCAGAGACTGAAGACTTCGACATCGCCGACGTATGCAATCAGCTCTGCGACAAACTCATCTTTCGCCACCCACACGTATTTCCACCAAAGGGCCACGAAGGAGAATCTCACGTAGAAAATGCTCAGCAAGTCAGCGAGCAGTGGGAACAGCTCAAGCAGAAGGAGAAGGATGGCAACAAGACAGTTCTTGCTGGTGTGCCCTCCGCCCTACCCTCGCTCATCAAGGCTTATCGCATCCAGGACAAGGCACGCAATGTAGGCTTCGATTGGGAAGAACGCTCGCAGGTGTGGGACAAAGTAAAAGAAGAGATCTCTGAGTTCGAAGCCGAGGTAGAACATATGGACAAGGCTAAAGCCGAAGCGGAGTTTGGCGACGTCATGTTCAGCCTCATCAATGCGGCTCGCCTTTATAAGATCAATCCCGACAATGCTCTGGAACACACGAATCAGAAATTTATCCGCCGCTTCAATTATCTCGAGCAACACACACTCAAGCAAGGTCGTCAGCTCACCGACATGACTCTCGAAGAGATGGACAAAATATGGAACGAAGCCAAACAGCAGGAGGGATGACCGCAGCGAAAGCCTCTCAGCCCTGCGCCTTCGTACTCTACCGCTTGCCCCACAGCCAGTCCTTCACACGAATTGAGAAACAGCTTTCGCCACATACTTTTTCTTCACTAAGCGAAGTGCCACTTACGGGAGGATACTTGATTCATCCTTTCTGTGCTGACGCCCATACACCTATTGTGTGGATAGAGCCCGATACTATGAGCCAAGCAGAGGTTCCCCTACCCCATTCATTCCACGCTTCCTCCTTCGCCAACAATGAGACTGAAGTGCGCCGCGAATATGCACAATCGTTTCAAGCGCTCCATCATATGCTTTCTTGTGGCAGATTGGAGAAGGTGGTGTTAGCCCGTCAGCTTCATTGCACAGGAGTCTCTGCAGCCGATGTCGAACAGCTTTTCTTTCGTGCCTGTCTCTGTCGCCCCAATAGTTACGTTGCTCTATGGCACACGCCCCAGACGGGCACTTGGCTTGTGGCTACTCCCGAGCCTTTACTCGAATATACCCACCATCGGTGGCACACGGTAGCTCTGGCAGGGACGCTTCCTTATATAGAAGGTGAGACTGCGGTATGGAACGACAAGAATCGGGAGGAGCAAGCCATTGTAGCGCGTTTTATTCACCACGAATTGTCTGCCGTTACGTCAGAGATCGCATGCTCCGAGGCTTACACCTTGCCATCTGGCAACATTCAGCATCTCTGCACCGACTTCTCGTTTCAATTGCCTTCATCCCATCACGTGCTTCGCATCTTGCAGCATCTTCACCCCACCCCGGCCGTATGTGGCTTTCCGCGCGAAGAAGCGATGCAGGCTATCTTGAAGTATGAAGTTGCATCTCGCCAATACTACGCAGGGTTTAGCGGTCCGCTACTTCTGCAAGGCGAAACCCACCTCTACGTATCTCTGCGTTGCATGAGCCTCACCCCCACTTCTGCTACACTCTATGCTGGTGGCGGCATTATGCCCGACAGCCAGGAACGTGAAGAATGGGACGAGACCGTGAGAAAGATGCAGACGATGAAGCAGTTATTGTAAGCGTGCATTCACAAGGCACCGCCCGATCAGCCACGATGCGCCTTTAAGGAAGGAACATCTGCACTTTCCCCCCTTTGCACACCTATTTATATAATAGAAGAAAAACTCTATCCGACTCTATGTTCTGCGACACCCATCAGGTAAACCAACTCACCTCGCTTCTTCTCGCCCACGACTTTCATCACGTTGTAGTCTGTCCGGGCTCACGCAATGCTACCATTGTGCACAATCTCAATGAAGTGAGCCATCAGATCAAACTTCACCCCGTCACCGATGAGCGAAGCGCTGCTTTCGTAGCTTTGGGCATGAGTCTGGCACTTCAAGAACCCGTAGCGGTGTGTGTCACATCGGGCAGTGCACTGCTCAACTGCATTCCCGCTGTAGCAGAAGCCTACTATCGTCACCTGCCAATCCTTGTCATCTCTGCAGATCGTCCTCAGCGCATGCTCGGACAGCTCGATGGTCAGACGCTTCCCCAAGTGGGTGCCTTGCAGCCTTATTGCTCCACCTTTCAGATTGACCCGGTCACTGACGAAGCCTCACGGCGCGTCAACAATCGTCGCATCAATGAGGCCATAATCTCCTTGAAGAATCAAGGAGGACGACCCGCTCACCTCAACGTATCGATCGAAGAACCCATGTTTTCTTTCACCACGCCTATTCTTCCTGAAGAGCGAAAGATTACATTGGTACATCCTTCACCATGCAATCCCTTACCCCAAGATGTCATACAGCTCATCTCCGAGGCACGACTTCCCGTGCTTCTGATTGGGCAATACGAACGTGGCGACCTGCGTAAGGAGATTGACGACCTTGCTCAGCAACATCAATTGCTCGTTCTGCCCGAAGTCATCTCCGACGTGGAAGGAAACTTCCGCATGAATGCTTTCGACCGCATGGTACAGACCGACGCATCGATAGTGCCCGACGTAGTGGTACAGATTGGTGGAAACTTCGTACACAAGGCATTCAAGTCTGCACTTCGTCAGAGCCAAGACTGCCGCGTGGTGCGTATTACAGAAGAAGACTCTATTGCCGACACATTCGACCATCTCCACTTACAGATACAAGCCTCTCTCCGCGAATCACTCAAGCAGCTCGCAGAGGTTCTTCCCCACTTCCACCGAGGAGTAACAGAAGCTGCCCAAAAGCTTGACAATGCTTGGGCTGAGTTATCAGAGCAAAGACCCTATAAAGCGGACTCTCTGACCATGCACTTCACCATGCATGCGCTTCACGAAGCATTGACAAATTGTACCGCCCCCTTCACACTTCATCTTGCTAATAGCAGCGCTGTGCGCGTAGCAGGTGAATACTTCGAAGGCGGGAGCTGTCCCATCCTGTGCAATCGTGGCACCAATGGCATAGAGGGTTCCCTATCTACTGCAGTAGGCTATGCCATGCAGATGTGGGGACTCAACATTCTGATTATTGGCGACTTGAGTTTCTTCTACGATGTCAATGCATTGTGGAATACTCATTTGCCCAATGGGTTGCGCATACTGCTCCTCAACAATGGTCATGGCGGCATATTCGATCGTTTGCCTGGCCTCAGCCAATCGCCTGCTTGCACAGAATACGTCGCTGCTGGCAATCAGCATTTCACCGCTAAAGGCATTGCTGAATCGTTTCACTTGGGCTATCATCAAGCTTGCTCTTGTGACGAACTTCCCACTATCATTCATCAATGGTTGGCTCCAAGCGATAGCGCGCAACTCTTAGAAGTAGTGCTCGAAGAAGGCTAACCACCACACAAAGAATCATTCATTCAACCCACACCTATACATTATATATATGAGAAATTGGACTCCAATCAAGGAATACAAGGAAATACTCTTTGACTTCTACAACGGCATAGCCCGTATCACTATCAATCGTCCGCGTTATCGCAACGCTTTCACTCCGCTCACCGTGGCCGAAATAGGCGATGCACTTCGCTATTGTCGTGAATCGCAGGATGTCTGCGTAGTGGTGCTCACTGGCGCTGGCGACAAGGCTTTTTGTTCGGGTGGCGATATGCACGTGAAAGGACGCGGAGGCTACGTTGGTGGCGACGGTGTTCCTCGCCTCAACGTGCTCGATGTGCAGAAGCAGATCCGTTCGCTCCCCAAGCCTGTCATAGCCATGGTCAATGGTTACGCTATCGGTGGCGGTCACGTACTCCACCTGATGTGCGACCTCACCATTGCTTCAGAGAATGCCATCTTCGGTCAGACAGGTCCCAAGGTGGGTTCGTTTGATGCTGGATTCGGTGCATCTTATTTAGCTCGCATCGTGGGTCAGAAGAAGGCTCGCGAGATATGGTTTATGTGTCGACAGTATACGGCTGCCGAAGCAGAGCGCATGGGCATGGTCAACAAGGTGGTGCCCTTCGATCGTCTGGAAGACGAGGTAGTAGAATGGGCAGAGACCATGATGGAGCGCTCTCCGCTTGCTCTGCGCATGATCAAGGCGGGCCTCAACGCTGAGCTCGATGGACAGGCGGGCATACAAGAGCTCGCTGGCGATGCCACCATGCTCTACTACATGCTCGACGAAGCACAAGAGGGCGGCCGTGCCTTCCTCGAAAAGCGCAAGCCCAACTTTAAGAAATATCCTAAACTGCCCTAATGCATTTTCTTCCTTTCAAACTTAGAGTCATACCACGCGAACTCGTGTTTAAGCAGCCCGCAGGCACTTCGCGCGGCGTTTACACCACACGCAAGGTATGGTACATAGTCCTTTCTTCCACCGATCCGCAAATCCGCTTTACGGGTCTCGGCGAGTGCGCACCGCTCTACGACCTCAGTTGCGACTACGATGAGCACTACGAACAACGGCTCCGACAGATCTGTGCCGAAGTGGAAGAGACGCAGAATCTCAACTCCGAGAAGCTACGTCCCTATCCCTCCATTCTCTTTGGTCTACAATCAGCTTTCCGTTCGGCAGCAGGATCGTTGGCAGGTGATTATCTAAAGTTATTCCCCTCTGCCTTCACACAGGGGCAACGAGGCATTCCCATCAATGGACTTGTGTGGATGGGGAGTTACGAAGAGATGTGCCAACGCATGGAGGAGAAGCTCGACAAGGGCTTTCGTTGCGTAAAACTCAAGATTGGCGCCATCGACTTTGAGAGTGAACTCAACCTTATCCGCCAACTTCGTGCTCGCTTCAGTGCTGATACAGTAGAACTGCGCGTCGATGCGAATGGAGGCTTCACTCCCGAAGAGGCTCCCCAACGACTTGAAGAGTTGGCTCGCTACGACATACACAGCATAGAGCAGCCCATTCGTCAGCACCAATGGGAAGAGATGGCTCGTCTCTGTGCCAACACACCGCTCCCCATCGCACTCGACGAAGAACTCATCGGCGTGAACGATTATAAGCAGAAGATTGAGCTCCTCGACACCATCCATCCGCAATACATTGTGCTGAAGCCCTCACTTCATGGTGCTTTCACGGGGGCAGGCGAATGGATGTCGCTGGCCAAAGATCGCGGCATAGGTTATTGGACCACATCCGCACTCGAAAGCAATGTGGGGCTCAATGCTATCGCACAGTGGTGTGCTGCAATCGATCCCGATACCACCATGCCACAAGGACTGGGTACAGGACAACTCTTTGCAGAAAACTTCCAAGAGGCACCGCTCCACATCGAAGGAGATTGCCTTTGGTATGGATCTCCGAAGCAGCGCGCCTTTCTACAAGAGATAGAAGACTTCAAGGAAAGGTGGAAACAGCCCGTACCCACCATGACAGTACACACCTCGGGCAGTACAGGGAAGCCCAAAGAGATGCATGTAGAGAAGGTGCGCATGTGGGACAGTGCCATGGCCACGCTTCAGGCTCTCGGACTGCAAGAAGGCAATTCCGCCTTGCTCTGCATGCCGCTCAAGTACATTGCCGGACAGATGATGCTCGTTCGCACTCTGGCAGGTCAACTCACGTTAGTTCCTGTTGCCCCCACGTCGCATCCATTTGCCCACCTCCACCAAGCCCCCGACTTCGCTGCGCTCACTCCGATGCAGGTATTCGAATCGCTAAAAGTGCCCCACGAACGAAGTCTGCTGCGCCGCACGCTCTGCCTCATCATTGGCGGAGGAGCCATCTCTGCGGAGCTGGCCAAAGAGATTGCATCATTCCCCAACCCCGTATTCAGCACCTACGGCATGACAGAGACTCTCTCCCACATTGCCCTGCGCCGCCTCAATGGGCCTTCTGCCTCCGATTACTATACGCCTCTCACGGGGGTAGAAGTATCGCTTTCCGACGAAGGCACTTTGGAGATCTATGCCCCGAGAGTCAACCCTGAGCGCTTAGTGACCAACGACGTGGCAGAACTGCTTCCCAACGGACTATTCCGCATCATTGGCCGTAAGGACAATGTGATCTGTTCGGGTGGTATCAAGATGCACATCGAAGAACTCGAGAGTGCGCTCGCTCAGCATACCAACACTTCGATACAGATCACCTCCGTACCCGATGCCAGCCTTGGCGAAGCCCTCACGCTGCTCTATGAATCGGAAACGGAAATAGCCGAAGAGATGGAAGCACTCTGTCGTCGCGTGTTGAGCAAATACGAAGTGCCTCGTCACTTCTTCCGCGTCAGCCATCTTCCCTTGACCGAAACGGGCAAGCCCGCTCGCGCACAAGCCAAGAAATTGGCTGCGAAGATGATGAATAGAGAGTAAGATTCTATTATTTCTTCCTACAAACGCACTAAAAAGTAGCTACTCTTTCCGTTGAGAGAGTAGCTACTTTTTATTGTGTTTATATTCACCTGTATCTATTAAACAAGACTACCAAGCCAGTTCTCTGGGCGACGCGTTTCCCCCACGTGTAAGAAGTCTACTCAGAGCCTACTGGGGGCGACGCGTCCTCGCGTCGGCGTAAATCACGCAGAGAAATAGAGAAAGGATACTTTTTATCTCACGCCGACGCGAGGACGCGTCGCCCCCAGTATCGGCTGAAAAGGCCCTTACCCGCTTGTAGACGCCGATGCGAGGAAGCGTTGACGATTGTTTTTCCCTTGTGTGCGTACGCTGATTTTTTCCTTGCGGACGGACGAACGCGCACGATGGTTTATACTCTTCACGGAATGTGTTGGTTATCATGCTTAAACGTTGGTCTTCCCGTCTGTTCTTGGTGACAGGGCAGACGCATCAAAATGCGTTCGTCTGTAAAAGCCTAGTCAAGTAGTCCT